>JANYIZ010000100.1 GCA_025408445.1 Frigoribacterium sp.
GGTCGGCACACCCCACCAACAAAAGGCATCAATGGAGATCGTCGGCGCGGTCCTCGAGCGTATCGGGGCGAAACCGCCCTTTGCGGCATCCGTTCCCCTGTCGATCTCCCGGCTGGAACTGGATGCTCCGGGCCCCGGAGAGCTCCTGGTGCGCATCGAGGTGGCCGGCGTCTGCCACTCAGACCTGTCTGTCGTCGACGGCAGTCGGGTGCGGCCGACCCCGATGCTTCTCGGCCATGAGGCCGCCGGAATCGTCGAGCAACTCGGCGGCGATATCACCGACCTCGTGCCCGGCGACCGAGTGGTGATGACCTTCCTCCCTCGCTGCGGCACGTGTGCGGGATGCGCCACCGGTGGTCGGCTCCCCTGCGAGGTCGGGAGCGCGGCCAACAGTGCGGGCACACTGCTCGGTGGAGCGATGCGGCTGCACCGGGACGGGCATCCGGTCTCCCACCATCTCGGAGTCTCCGCCTTCGCGACCCATGCGGTCGTTAACCGCGCCTCGGTGGTGCGCGTAGATCCGGATATTCCGGCGGATGTCGCGGCGCTGCTCGGCTGCGCGGTGCTGACCGGCGGCGGTGCGGTGCTCAACTCTGCCAAGCCCGAGCCAGGCGAGACCGTGATGGTCGTGGGACTCGGCGGTGTCGGCATGGCCGCAGTTCTTGTGGCCCTCTCGCTCGGGCATCACGTGATCGGCGTCGATGGTGTCGAGCAGAAGCTCACGGCGGCCCGCGACTGCGGCGTAACCGAGACCTACACTCCTCAGCAGCTGCTCGATGCCGGCGTGCGAGCGCCCGTAGTGATCGAGGCAGCGGGCAACGCGCGTGCCTTCGAGACCGCGCTGGCCGCAACCGCCGCGGGAGGACGAACCGTGACGGTCGGCCTCCCGGCCCCGGACGCCCGCGCGTCGATCTCCCCGCTCTTGTTGACGGCCGAGGCGCGAACCATCATCGGTAGCTACCTCGGCTCTGCAGTGCCCTCTCGCGATATCCCGCTCTTCGCCCAGCTTTGGCGCGACGGACGACTGCCGGTCGAGAAACTCATCTCCCGAAGCATCCGTCTTGACCAGCTGAACGAAGCGATGGATGCCCTGGCCGAGGGTCGCGCACTGCGCCAGCTGATCGTATTCGGGCCGGAAGACCATCTGAAGGAGACCGCATGACCGAGCAGCGCATCGCCATCGTCACGGGAGGCGCCCGAGGCATTGGAGCCGCCATCTCGAAGCGGCTCGCCACCGACGGGTATGCCATCGCCGTGATCGACCTGCGTGAGGAAGACACGGCGACCACCGTCGACGCGATCGTGGCGGGCGGCGGGCGCGCACTCGGCATCGGAGCAGATGTCTCAGACGCCGACGACGTGAAGCGCGCGATCGCTCGCACCGTCGCCGAGCTCGGTGCTCCGACGATCCTGGTCAACAATGCGGGCATCCTGCGCGACAACCTGTTATTCAAGATGACCGAAGGCGACTGGGATGCCGTGATGGGCGTGCACCTGCGCGGAGCGTTCCTGATGAGCCGCGAGGTGCAGAAGCACCAGGTCGAGGCGAAATGGGGGCGTGTGGTCAACCTCTCGAGCACCTCCGCACTCGGCAACCGCGGGCAGGCCAACTACTCCGCGGCGAAGGCCGGCCTGCAGGGCTTCACCAAGACACTCGCCATCGAACTCGGGCCGTTCGGCGTGACCGCCAATGCGATCGCGCCCGGCTTCATCGCCACCGACATGTTGCGCGCCACCGCCGAACGAATGGGCATCACCTTCGAGCAGTTTCTCGAGGGTGCCGCGAAGGAGATCCCGGTGCGCCGGGTCGGCCAGCCTGAGGACATCGCGGCGATGGCATCCTTCTTCTGCTCCGAGGAGGCCGGGTTCGTCTCCGGCCAGGTGGTCTACGTCTCCGGCGGACCGAAGGCCTGACCCGATGAAGATCTTCGCGACTCCCTCTGCACTTCTGGATGCCGTCGGGCACGACCTCGGCGCCACCGACTGGTTCGAGATCGACCAGGAACGCATCAATGCGTTTACGATCGCGACCGGCGACGAACAGTGGATCCACGTCGACCCCGAACGTGCGGCCGCCGGTCCGTTCGGTGGCACCATCGCCCACGGCTACCTCACCCTCTCGCTAGTGCCGTTCTTCACCGCACAGCTCTTCGACGTCCGTGACGTGCAGATGGCGATCAACTACGGTCTCGACCGCGTACGCTTCCTGCAGCCCGTTCGATCTGGATCGCGAGTTCGCGCATCCGGATCGATCAGTAGTGCCGAGGTGGCCGGCCGTGGCGTGCGCATCGGCGTGAAGATAACGATAGAGATCGACGGCGAGGCGAAACCCGCTCTCGTCGCAGACACCATCGCCCTGTTCGTGGGCGATACGCACGAGGAGCTGTCATGACCGAGGAGAGCCCATTGACCGAGAAGAACCTTATTGAGCTGTGGATTTCCGCCCGCTGGCACCTCATCGTGTCGCAGGTCGCGCCGACCATTTTGCTGATTGTGACGATCGGCCTGCTCGATGCGGGGCTGACGACGGCGCCCGCCAGCGTGCGCCTCGGGGCCGCCGGCATCCTCCTCGCCTCCGGCATTCTGGGTGCGCTCGTGCAGATCTCGGTGACCGGCGAGGCCCTCGCGGTGATCGACGACCTCGACACGATCGTGTCGCCCTCTGCGGTGTCGAGCCGAATCATGGCC
This sequence comes from Frigoribacterium sp., assembly GCA_025408445.1. GTDB lineage: Bacteria > Actinomycetota > Actinomycetes > Actinomycetales > Microbacteriaceae > Lacisediminihabitans. The sequence continues at coordinate 2,689 of JANYIZ010000100.1, forward strand.
TCCCGCCGCTGGATCGCGGTGCCGCGCTTCGTCACCCCGGCGGTGTTCATCCTCGTGTACCTCGCCCTGCTCGTTGCCCTGTTCCTCACCGCGCGATGACCACGCCTGTTGTCCCAACGGGTTACGGCTACGGCCGTGTCTTCCCCACCCGGTGGAACGACAACGACGTCTACGGGCACGTCAACAACACCATCCACTATGCCGCTATGGACACCACGATCACGAGTTGGCTGATCGAGGTCGCCGGGCTGCAGACCGGCGGTGAGCATGCGCTCGCCGTCGTCGTCTCCTCTGGCTGCACCTACCGGGAATCCGTCTCCTTTCCCGACACCCTCGTGATCGGCCTCCGTGCCGGTCGGATTGGTTCGACGAGCGTGACCTGGGAGCTCGGCATCTACCGCGAGAGCGACGGGTTGCTGGTGGCTACCGGACAGTTCGTGCACGTCTTCATCGGGCCGGAGTCACGACGTCCGGTGCTGATACCGCATGCCGTGCGAGAGGCGATCGAGCACGACCTTGTGGTCGCCGCATGAGCGGCGAACTCCGCGGACTCGTCACCTCAGCGTTGGAAGCGTGGCTGCGTGCGGAGCATCCGGAACTCGTGGGCGAGAGCGCACTCGAAGCTAGCCTGATTACGGGCGGACGCAGCAACCTGACCTACCGCCTGGTTGGCGGACCTGCTCCGCTGGTGCTGCGTCGGCCGCCGCTCGGGCATGTGCTGGCGAGCGCGCACGACATGGCCAGGGAATTCCGGGTGATTTCGGCGCTCGGCGGCAGCACGGTGCCGGTTCCGGGAGCGGTGCTGTACCGGGATGACACCGACGGCACCGCCGGCGTTGGCACTCCTTTTTATTTGATGGGCTTCGTCGACGGCCAGGTGCTCTCCTCCCCCGCCGCGAACATTCCCTTCAGCCCGGCGCAACTTCGAGCGCTGAGCCTCGACCTCGTCGGGACATTGGCTGAGCTGCACTCCCTCGACCCTGCCGCTGTCGGGCTCGAGGACTTCGGTCGGGCGGCCGGATACCTCGAACGCCAGGTTCGCCGCTGGGGCGAGCAATACGACAGGTCCCGCAACCGTGAATTACCGGAGCTCAATGCGCTGCAGGCTGCGTTGCGTGAGGGCGTGCCAATCACCGCCAGTTCCTCTCTCGTTCACGGAGACTTCCGCCTCGACAACGCCATCGTGCGAGTGGATGCCGATGGCCGGCCGCGCATTGCGGCGATCCTGGACTGGGAGATGGCCACGATCGGTGACTCCTTCACCGACCTCGGCCTGCTCGGCCTCTACTGGGACATCCGCGGTATCAGTGCCGAGGCGGCTGCTGTCGCCGCGAGCGCCGTCGACCCGGATGCCGGATACCCGAG
>JANYIZ010000101.1 GCA_025408445.1 Frigoribacterium sp.
AACCCGCCTTCACAGCGGCACGGACCGAGCGCTCATCGAGGCTGGCGAGCGTCGCCAGCTCCACCGCCGACACGGTGCGCCCCTCGAAAAGCGCGAGCCGAGCCCCTGCCGCGATCAAGTGCGACCCCGGGTGACGTCGCCAGATCCACGGGGCCACGCGTGGACGCTTTCTTCACGTCGATCCCGTCCAGATCCGCATGCACTTGGCGGAGGAGCGCGGGGATCTCGGCGGCCTGACCGCGGGTCGAGGTCGCCCACTCGGCGAGCGCGTGCGCCGAGCGGGAGACCTCGGAGAATCCCAACGCCGTGGCGAGGGCGAGCTTTTCATCTTGGCCCGGTTCCGCCGTCCGGACGATTAGGCCCATCCGCCGCGCGTCGCGGTAGACGCGGTCGCAGACCACGTTCAGGACGGCGGCGGCGATGAGCCCAGGGTTGAGATCGGCCAGGCGGAGGGTTCGGGCATACCGTGAAATGGTAGCGCGCTCAGCAGAGGCTTTCGCCAGCGTTCTTTCACGAACGGATGTGAATGAAGCTCAACGAAGCCTTCGGCCACCTTCGTCCACGACCGTTCGCCTTCGCCCGCGTCCCCTCGTGCTCGGTCCCATTCGCGCAGCATACTGCAGCGCAACCTGGGAGACCCGTCGACGCCTCGGGCGAGGAGGCACGCCGAGCTTGGACCGCCGTGTTCAAAATCAAACAGGGAGGGAGGTCCGCAGCGGTCCAAGCTCAGCGCATGCGGAGGGTAACTCGGCTTGTCGCCGCCGGGCACCGAAATCGACGCAGCGACCTTGTCGCGCCCGGTGCTCGGCTGCGACGAGCACCGCGAGAGGAGCCCGCAGCGTAGCTCTAACGAAAACAAGCCCAGTCGCCGAGTAATGTTCCTACGAGTACGTGGAGAGTCAGGTCATGCCGCGAACGCGGCAACCTGTGCTCTCAATTCGAGCTCGGCGGGGCTGACGTAGCCCGTGAAGGAGTGCTTGAGTCTGCGGGCGGGTGCGCCTCGCGGCATCGGAGATTTTCGTCCGTCGACATCCGAACGAGAGCGGCAGGAGGCGCGAGACATCTTCTCGACGGAAAAGACCCGGGAACCCAGCTTGCGCAAGCGACGAAGCATGGCAGTTGAGCGTTCGGCAACCTCATGAACACTGGCCCGATGCTCCCTCGCGTGATCGCTCGTGAGGCTGCGCCGCACGATCTCCGTCCGCGCCTCGAAGATCGGATGTCCGGGTCGACCACCTCGGCACGGATCTTCGATCGCTTCCTCATCACCTGCCGCGAGCGACCGCGAGCGACTGCGATCGTCCACCCAGGTGGAGCGTGGACGTACGCCCAGCTCGAGCGCGCGAGTCGGGTGCTGGCGACACGGCTACTGGCCCAGTCCTCGACCAACGGCATCGTCGCGCTTCATGCGGGGCGCTCGCCCGAGCTCGTTCTTGGAATGCTGGCCTGCCTACGCGCGGGCCTCACGTTTGCGGTGCTGGACGCGGCCTATCCATCGGAGCGGCTCGAGCAGCTCCTGGCCGTCGCCCGCCCGGGTCGCCTGATCACCTTCGCGCCCACCCGAGACGATGAGGAGGTGCTGGCCAGGCTGCGACTGCCGGACATCGTTCTCCGCCTCGACGAGACAGCCGTCGCGGCCTTGCTCCAGTGCGACGCGCCAGGCGACGAGCGCCTGGACGGGGTGGGCCCTGCAACGATTGCTTATCTCCTGTTCACGTCAGGCACCACCGGTGTCCCGAAGTGCGTCAAGACCGTGCACCACCCGCTGGTCCACTTCATCGACTGGTACGCACGAACGTTCTCCGTGGACGCGGGCTGTCGCTTCTCGATGCTCTCGGGGCTGGGGCACGATCCGGTGCTGCGCGATGTCTTCGTCCCGCTGTCCCTGGGCGCAGAGCTCCACATTCCCGCGCCCGCGTCGCTGCTCGATCCTCCCAAGCTCTACCGCTGGATGCAGGACGCCGGCGTGACTCACGTGCACACGACACCGCAGCTCGGCCGGCTCGTCTGCGCCGGCCATCGCGACCGGACGCCACTGGAGAAGCTCCGCTTCATCTTCTCGGGCGGAGACGTGCTCCGGCGCAAGCAGGCGATAGAGATGAGCGCTATCGCGCCGGGGGCCCGGATCGTTAACTTCTATGGCACCACCGAGACACCGCAAGCGATGGCCCATCACGTCTTCGATCCCGCCGACGAGGCGCTGGAGATCGTCCCGATCGGTCGGGGCATCGACGACGTGCAGATCCTTGTCCTCGACGACGAGCTTGGCCTTGCCGACATCGGCGCGCGAGGGCAGATCGCCATTCGAACCAGGTTCCTGTCGGCCGGCTATCTCCACGACTACGGGCTTACCAGCGAAAAATTCGTACCCCACCCGGATGGGCTCGATCCCTCCGATCTTCTGTATCTCACCGGCGACGTCGGCTACTTCAGGAGCGACGGCGTGGTCGTGGCGCAGGGCCGCCGCGACGATCAGGTGAAGATCCGCGGCTTTCGCGTCGAGCTCGGAGAGGTCGTTCACCATTTGGAGCGAATTGACGCCGTCAGCGCGGCCGTGGTCCTGTCAGAGCAGGCGCCAGACGGGGAGAATCGCCTCATTGCCTATCTGATCGGCCGGGAAGGAGCGGGGGACGATACGGCGGCGAGCGCCGCCGTCAAGGCGGAGCTTTCAGCATCGCTGCCCGGGTATATGGTCCCATTTCAGTACATCTGGCTACCAGCCTTTCCGCTGCTACCGAACGGCAAGATTGATCGAGACCGCTTGGCCTCGTTCAAGGCCAGAGACGAGGGCGCCGAACCATTTCAGGTAGGCAACCCGATCGAGTGCGTCATCCTCGCCCAGTGGAAGGCGCTTCTCGGCCTTCCGTCGATTGACCTCGACAGCAATTTCCTCGATCTCGGAGGCGATTCGCTCTCGTTCATCAACGCGGCCATGCAGCTCGAAGAGGTGCTCGGAGCGCTCCCCGAGCGCTGGGAGAAGCTCACCGTCCGGGAACTCGCCGGCGAGAAGCGCGACCAGCGGAGCTTTCTGACTCGCATCGACTCGACCGTGTTGATGCGGGCGATATCCATCGTGGCGATCGTGGCCGGGCACTTCGGTTTCCCCAACCTCGCCGGCTCGGTCCGCACCCTGTTCGTCATATCGGGGATGAGCTTCGGCAAGTACCTGATCGTCTCGGTGATGCAGACGAATCGAGTGTCTGGCATCCTGAAGCTCGCGTTCAAAATCGCGCTGCCGACGGTGCTCTATACGGTGCTCCTCGATCTCGTCTTCTACAAATTCAGGTGGCAAGCGCTCTTTCTGCTCAACAACTTCATCGGCCCGAAGCTGGAAGAGGGCGGGATCCGCTTCTGGTTCGTCTGCGTGCTGGTCCAGAGCCAGCTCGGGCTGGCGGCGCTCCTCGCCCTCCGGCCGGCGCGAGAGCTGGTCCGCAGGGATCCCTTCGGCTTTCCCCTGTGCGCGTCGCTCCTCTTCGCGGGCGTGGCTCTCGTCGCCCCACGTTTCTGGGATACGTCGCGCTTCAATGATTGGGCGCCACACCTGTACCTCGGCGCTATATTTCTGGGGTGGGCGGCCGTCAAGGCCGACTCGCCCCGACGCCGACGCTTGGTGATCGGGGCGACGGTGGTGACGTTCGCCGAGCCCGCGTGGCACAGCCACGAGTTCCTCGTCCTGCCCTTCGTGGCAACCTTCTTTCTCACCTACCAGCGCCAGATCCCGGTCCCAGCCCCCATCGGCAAGCTGGTCAATCTGATCGCCGGCGCTTCACTGTTCACGTACCTGACTGACTTCCAGGTCAAAGCCCTCGTTGGCAAGACGCCGCTCGGTGCGTATCCCCTGATCACGCTCTTCATCTCCCTGGCCACCGGCATTGTGATCTGGAAGGTGTGGGAGACCGCCTTCAGCCTCCTGATACGCTGGTATCGCGTCGCGCCCGGCCGCCAAGCGGTGGTAGAGTAAGCAGCTCTCTCAGAGTGTAATGCAAGTATCCAGCAGAAGCCGCTCCAGTCCGCCGACGCAGCCAAGCCGACCCCGGGCACGGGCGCTCGCGTCAGCGGAGAACCGTTGAGTCCGTCGAATGAAACCTGATGGCTTGGCCCGTGAGCCGGCTCGGCTGCCCCTCACCTTCACCGTGCTCGAAATGGATGCCAATGACGAGATCCGCGTGGAGCGCGCTGGCGCGGACGCGAATCGCCTCGAACGCTTCTTCGTCGTGCCCCATGTCTCCGGCGATGTCGAGGTCGCCGATCACGTCGTACTCGCGCCCCTGGATCAGGTCCTTGCAGCGGACAGCCATCCCGGAGAGGTGCGTTGTCTCTCCCCCGCCTTCGCCGTGGTGAAACTCGACGCCGATCACCGCCTCTGCGCCGAGCGCCGCTGCCCTGCGGCGCAGGAGGGCGAGCGCTTCGCCCTCGCTCTTCATCGTCTCGTGGACGTCCACTGTGCCGAGCGCCTCCGAGGAGCAGGACAGAGCTTCGTTCTGAAGGATCTTCACCCGATCTGCCGCGCCCGCGCCGAGCGCGCCTGGATCGGGCGAGACGTGCCGCACGTCGGGTCCGACGGTCGTGAACGAGCAAGCAGGCAACAGGACCAGCCATGCTGCCAGAGCATGAACGCGCATGGGAACACCTTCCTTCTTGCGAGCAGAGCGGATGAAGCGCTGCCCCAGTTGAGATTTCGCCGCGCTGTGCGGCGAGCATGGTTTCAGGGCCCGCCGGAGACGAACCGTACGGCGAGGCCTGAGAGGTGCGTGGGCTCGCCGCCTTCACTATGGTGAAACTCGACGCCGACCACCGCGTCGGCGCCCATCGCCGCGGCCTTGCGGCAGAGCGCGTCGAGCGCGGCATCGTGGTGGCCCATTTCTTCGTGCACATCGACGATCCCCACAACCTCTGCGGGACGATCGAGGTGGGTCGACTGGAGGATCAGAACGCGAGAGCCCGACGGGCCGCGATCGAGGGCGGACGCTGTCGCTGTCGCGGCGCTTTCGTTCACCGTCACGGAGTAGTTGACACTGGGAGCCACCATGGGCGGAGCAGGGCTCGCCGTCGGAAGCGGGTCATAAGCCTCGGCGCACGAGGCGATCAACAGTGGAGCGAGCAGCAATGAAGAGCGCATTCGAGCCTCCGGCAAAAGGGCATTGGGTTGACGGAGCTTCAAGCGAGATTTCCCGTAGCGTTCAGGAGCGCCAGGTCTTTGCGAGTTTCGTGCCTCCTGGAGGGGTTGCTCGTTTTGCGCGCGCGGCGACCCATCCGCGCGCGCCTGACACGTTCGCCGATTCGGATCGGTAGAACCGCGTTGCATTGGCTGCAAGATATTTGTGCGTGAGCCGCCGCTCGGGCTGGTCGCAGCTCGTCGCGGCCGTTCTTCTTTGCTCGTGACCGTTGATAGGGCGGCGCAGGCGCGGTACGACGCGCTGTGCAACGAGTGAGGAGGCGGCCATGGCATCGGCGGCGCTGAAAACCCTGATTGGCCGCTGGCGGGATGACCCGGGCGGGACTTACAAAGCGTGGTTCCTCTGGGAAGAGCGGATCAAGAACTTTCGCTCCATCCGTCGCGGGCTCGCCGAAGTGGTTCGCGAAATGGAGGCGGGCACCTTCGGGAACGTCTACAAGGGCTCCTCGCTCGAGACGGTCGTCGGTTCGATCGCCGAGCAGCGGCAGATGTTCAAGGGCGCCGACCACGCGTTCTTGTGGAAGCCGAAGCTCCGCATTCCCGACATCTACGAGAACCGCGACAACCAGCTCGCGTTCGGGCGCTTCCTCGACACCTGTGCTTGCTGCTCGAGCGAGACGGCGGTGCTCGCGGCAATTCAGGGGCTCGACGAGCGCCGGATAAAAGGCCTGGGCCCTGCGGTGGCGAACCTCCTGTACTTTCTCCACCCGACCATCGCGCCGCCGTCGAATACGGCCATCCTCAAGGGGTACAACGCCCTGACAGGGGCGAAATGCAAGCTCGGGAGCTGGGCGGATTACCTGGCGATGCGCGTCGGCGTGCTCCGCCTCAACGCGGAGTACCGGGACCTCTTTTCGAATGATCTCGGCGCTGTCGCTGGGCTCTTGTTCGACGTCGGACACGGCCGGTATGCCGCTCCACCTCGGGACGACGACGCGGAGGCGCGGGCGGCCTGGGAGGCCGATCTGGCGAAGGTGCGTGAGGATAGCGCAGCGGAGAAGAAGGCGCAGCAGAGCGCCGCCGAAGGGGACCGCACGCACACCGAGATCCAGGCGTGGCTTCGTGATCTGGGGCGGGCGCTCGGCTTCCAGGTCTGGATCGCCGCCAATGATCATGGCCGTACTCACCATGGAGCACGGCTCGATGACGGCTGCATGGGAAGCCTACCTGCGGCGCTCGCTGCGTCGCCCGGTGGAGACGCGATCCGGCTCATCGACGTGCTCTGGCTCGACGATAATGGACGAGTTGCCGCGGCGTTCGAGGTCGAGCACTCCACCTCGATCTATTCGGGCATTGTGCGCCTGCTCGATCTCGCATTCGGTGCGGCGGAGGACAACGTGCGGGGCCTCTTCCTGGTCGCTCCCGACGATCGGGAGGGCGAGGTTCGCGCCCAGCTCCTACGGCCCGCGTTCCGGCACATCGCCGATCTCCGCGTGCGCTTCCTTCCGTACAGCGCGCTCGAGAAGAACCGCGAAGCAATGGCGCGCTTCGGCGCGGGATTGAAGCCGATCGACGCCTTGGCGCGCACGCTGACCTGAGGTCCCGCCGGGTCGACTCCGGCGCTTGTAAGCGGCTCTCTGCCCTCGATTCTCGAGGGCATGCGCGAGAGCGCGCGCCGTCAGCGCCGACTCGGCGCCCAATTGGGCCAGACGCGTCGATGTCATTCGGCCGCGGCGTCCATTGCCGTGCTTGACGCGATTCCAGCGACCACGGATGTGTCCATGTAAGCCACATCGCTGCCGCACGTTGCCCATGATGCTCTCGAGAAAAGGTAGCAAGGTGTTCGTCCACGCCACCGGTCGGGCAAAATTGAGCTGCTTCGGCGCAGGTCCGCGCGGCGGGCGCCAGTCAGTTTCATGGTAACCGGATCGGCCACATCCAAGCCTCGACGCGCCGCGGCGCGCTGGTGAATCGACGTGAGCGTGTGCTTGACGCGATCACATCGCTATCGTTCTGCCGTGGAACGGGCTATGGACGACTGCTCGCGGAGCGAGCTCACCTGGCTGGCAAAGTGCTATTTCCAGCCTTTATAACAAGGCTCGATTTTTCTTGCCACACGGCACGATCGATCTGGAGTGAACGATGAAGCGCAGTGTCCAGTATTTGATGTTCTCGGTTCCACTGCTCCTCGGCTCCCTCGCCCACGCCAAGGATCTGCCCAATTTCAACGCGTACGCCGCCGCGAGGCCGGTACCTGCGCGGCTTACGCCCTCCGCGCCCCCGGCCGGGGCTCCTCCCGCCTTCGTCTCGTCCACCGATGAGCGGCGCGGCGTCCCCACGTTCCTGTGGGCTGCGCGCAATGCGGCGGCGAGCACGTCGGCCCTCGCCCCGCTCGGGCCCGAGGCCGCCGCGCGGCTCCACCTCGCCCGTCACGCTGCACGCTACGGGCTCGGCCCGTCCGCGCTCGGCACCGCCGAGGTCACGCACGTCCATGATCTCGGCACGGGTGGGATCATTGTCGTGCTGCGCCAGCGCGTCGGCGGCATCCCGCTCATTCGCCAAGACGTGAAGGTCCTGATGGACCGGAGCCTCCAGCTCATCGCCATCACCGGCAATCTCCACGCGGCTGCGGTGCCGACGCCCAAGGGGGCCACCTTCAAAATCTCGGAGACGCAGGCGATCGCCTCGGCTCTCGGCGACCTCTACGGCGTCTCGTTCCAGCCCATCGATCTACTCGGCACCAAGAAAGAGAAGGCCGACTTCCGCTACTACGAGCTCCAGGGCGCCGCGGCAAAGGCGCACAACCTTCATTTCAGCACGCCCGCGCGCGTGAAGAAGGTTTTCTTTCCGCTCCCGGACAAGATCGTCCCGGCCTACTACCTCGAGCTCCGTTCCGGCGATCCCGCGTCCACGACGTCGGATGCCTACGGCTACGTGTTCGCCGCTGATGACGGGCGCCTCCTGTATCGCGAAAACCAGACGCACTTCGACGCCTTCAAATACCGTGTCTGGGCGGACAAGACCGGAGATCTGCGCCCGGCCGACGGTCCGATGGCGGACTTCACGCCGCACCCCACGGGCATGCCCGATGGGAGCTATCCGCCCTTCGTCGCGCCGAGCCTCGTGACGATCGACGGGTTCAACAAGAACCCGAACAACACCTTCGATCCATGGCTGCCCGCGGGCGCGACGGAGACGAAGGGAAACAACGTCGACGCCTACACCGACGACGGCGCTCCCGACGGCTTCTCCGGCGGCGACGTCCGCGCGTCGATCACCGCAGCAGGCACGTTCGACCGCGTTTACGACACCAGCCTCGGGCCCCAGGCGAGCGACAACCAGCGGATGGCGTCGGTGACGCAGATTTTCTACGTCAACAACTGGCTACACGACTGGTGGTATGACTCGGGCTTCACCGAAGCGGCGGGCAACGGTCAAGCAGACAACCTCGGTCGCGGCGGCATCGCGGGCGATCCCGTCCTCGCCGAGGCGCAAGACAGCGCCCCCACCCAGCGCAACAACGCCAACATGAGCGCCGGCGTCGACGGCGAGTCGCCGCGCATGCAGATGTACGTGTGGGATGGCGTCGGAGGCAGCATGTCGCTGTCGATCCCGGGCGTTGGCGCGAACCTTACCACCAACACCGCTGACTTCGGTCCGCAGAGCTACAACGTCACCGGCACGGTGGTGCTCGCCGTCGACGGAACCGCGCCCATCAACGATGGCTGCGAAGCGATCACCAGCAACATCTCCGGCAAGATCGCCCTCGTCGACCGCGGGCTCTGCCCGTTCGAGCAGAAGGCGCAGAACGCGCAAGCCGCCGGCGCGATCGCGGTGCTCGTCGCCAACAACCAGGCCAATGGCGCGCCGCAGATGCCCGGCTCGCCCAACGACGGCGTCACCATACCGATCATGTCGATGACGCAGGCCGACGGCGCCACCCTCAAGGCAGCGCTGCTGAACGGCGCCGTGACGGCGACGCTCCAGCGTACGGCCTCCGCGGATCGTGATGGCACCATCGACAACACGGTCGTCGCGCACGAGTGGGCCCATTACCTTCACGGCCGGCTGGTCCCCGGGTGCGGCTCACAGCAGTGCGGCGGCCAGGGTGAGGGGTGGGGTGACACGGACGCCTTCTTGATGGAGCTCCGCGCGGGCGACAACCTCGACGGCACCTTCGCAGCGGCCCAGTACGCGACGGCGTCCTTCATGGATCCCGGGTACTTCGGCATTCGCCGTTACCCGTACTCGACCGACATGAGCAAGGACCCGCTCACGTTCAAACACATCAGCTCCGGCGAGCCGCTCCCCGCCGGCATCCCGGTGGCCGACTCGGGAGGTGATAACTCCGAGGTGCACAATGCGGGCGAGATCTGGGCGACGATGATGTTCGAGGCCTACGTTGCGTTGCTCAAGCAAACGCAGGGGCCGAACCCGGTCTACTCGTTCGGCGAGGCCCGTCGGCGGATGAGCAATTACATCGTCGGCGGGATGAAGCTCGCCCCGACCGATCCCACGTACACCGAGCAGCGCGACGGCGTCCTCGCCACGGCCATTGCCGCGGATCCGAACGACTTCAACCTGATGGCGCAGGCCTTCGCCAAGCGCGGCGCAGGTACATGCGCAGTCTCTCCGGCTCGTGACTCGCAGGATCTCACCGGCGTTGTCGAGAGCTTCACCGTGAACCCGAACATCCAGATCCTCTCGGTAGGAATCGACGACAGCATCACCTCGTGCGACTCCGACGGCGTCCTCGACGCCGACGAGACCGGCAAGATCACCGTCAAGCTGATGAACGGCGGCCCGGCCACGATGTCCGGTACGACCGTTGACGTCGCCATCGGCGCAAAGGGCGTCACGTTCCCGAACGGCTCCAAGGTCGATCTCGGCCCGCTCGCCGCCTATGCCACAGCCACGGCCGAGATCCAGATCGCGCTCGACTCGTCCTTCACCAAGAAGGCGAACCTCGATCTCCAGGTCACGGTCACCAACCCTGACGCGTGCAACCCCAAGCAAGTGCTGGCCACGGCACCGCTCGTCAACTTCGACGAGGTGAAGATGTCGGCGACGCTCGATGACGTGGAGGCCGCCAGCACGACCTGGACCGTGACGGGCGACGGCTCCGACGCCATCTGGGGTCGGCGCGAGGGAGCTGCGGGCAATCGCGTCTGGCGCGGCATCGACTTCGCAAGCCCCTCGGACACTGCGCTCGTCTCACCGCCGCTCGACGTGAGCCAGACGGACGAGTTCATCCTCACGTTCTCGCACGCCCACCAGTTCGAGGCGAGCATGGGCACCAACTGGGACGGCAGCGTCATCGAGCTGTCCCTCAACGGTGGCAACACCTGGCAAGACATCAGCAAGTGGGGCGATCCCGGCTACGGCGGCCCGATCGGCGATCTGATGAACCAGGCGAACAACGTGCTCAATGGGCGTCAGGGTTACGTCGACCACAACCCCTCGTTCCCGGCGCGCGACTCGGTCACCGTGAACATGGGGAAGAAGCTCGCGGGCAAGACTGTGCAGGTCCGCTTCCGGATTGGCACCGACGACGCCGCAGGCGAGTTCGGATGGGAGCTGGACGACCTCGGGTTCCAAGGGATCACCAACAAGCCGTTCTCGGCCTTGATTGACGACGCCACGGTCTGCGCTGGCACGCCCAAGGCCGACGCTGGGCCGGACCAGACGGTGACGAGCGGCGATGTGGTCGTTCTCGACGCCTCGAAGAGCTCGGACCCGAAGAACCTCCCGCTCACGTTCGCCTGGCAAGAGACCGCGGGCGCTCCCGTGACGCTCAGCGGCGATATGGCCATGACAGCGAAATTCACGGCACCGTCGGTCACTGGGCCGACGACGCTCGTGTTTCAGGTCGTCGCGAGCGACGGTAAAGCGTCGGCGAGCGACACCGTGAACATCCTGGTCAACCCGGCAATGTCCACCTCGACAGCGGGCGCGGGTGGCGACGCCGCGGGCGGTGGGACGACGACGGGCGGAGCGCAGCCGTCGGCGATCGGTGGGTGCGGGTGCTTCATCGGCGGCGCGCCGGCGGACACCAGCTTCGCGGCTCCCCTGCTGGCGCTGTCTGCGCTGCTGATCCGCCGCCGCCGCGCCTCGGCAAAGTCGTAAAGAGATAAATTTCTCCACGCGAAGCACGCGGGCACGCCCTTGTGCTTCGCGTGGAGAAACCACTCACTTCATGCCGAGTCAAATGGGTTGGAGCCGTACACCTTCGGTGTGACGAAGCGCATCCTTCTCAAAGAATCTCCAACCGTTTGAGCGCGTTCCTCACCATCGAGCGGCTGAGCGCGACACAATAACGCCGCGAGAACGCGCTCGCCAGCTCGTCCTCGGTCGCACCCGGCATCTCGTCGTGCAAAGCGCGGAGCCGTTGGAGATCCGCCTCGTCGAGCGTCCGCGGAGCCCCACCGTCGTGCTGCGGTGGGACCGCTCCATTTGCCCGATGAAGAGTGAGATATCTCTGCACGGTGCCAGGACTCATCGCGAACCGCTGCGCCAGCTGGCGGACAGTTCCATCCCCGTTGTAGTACGCCTGCACGACTCGTGTGCGCATCTCGAGTCCATGACGTGAGACGCGCGGCGTGGGTGGGAGAACGTGACGCCGGTACAGAAGGGGGCCCCGAGCTGCCACCGAGACGTCTGCATAAATTTCAACGAGCATATCCTCAAGAAGCTCAATTCCCGCGACGAGGTCCTCGCTCGACGGCGAAAGCTGGCCGGGCTGGCTGCCGGTGTCGCCCAGCCACCTCACGGAAGTCATCGCATCCGCCAGCTCAGGATACCTTTTCTCGAACAGGTCGATGCGGTCGTGAAGAGGCAAACGAGCGAACTTCCCCTCGCGATGGGATGATCGCTTGATACCGCGCTCCGACAGTACCATCTCGACCACGGACCGGATCGCGTTCGCACATGCCGGAGCGTCAGACCAAAATAGACCGAACGCGCGACGCAGCTCGATACCGATCTCGGTGGGCAGCGCCGGGGGCAGAGCGAAGAGCGAAGATGGCGGAAGTACCCGGGTCGGATACAGGCGACTCCGGTAAACACCGCTATCTTGGTCGAGCGTACTCTCGGCTCTCGTGTCTCCGTGTACGATCGTGAGCGCGCCGCATTCGAGGTTATCGCATGCCAGTTGACACGAGAAGCGTCGGACGTTCCAGCTCGGCTCCCAGTGGCCGTGAAGCCAGCTCGATCTCGGGCCGCCGGCGTCCTCGATCGTGAATGTTTGCCTTTGCGGAACCAGCCAACCCGTCGTGCAGTTGGAGCAGAGCCAAACCGAGGCGTCGGTCAGAAAGAAAGAACTCTTTATGTAGTCGCGGTTTGCCATGCCCCTCGTGGTCTTGTCTATCTAGACGGTCGGGGCTTCCGTTTCAAGAACAAGCATGTGTCCGAGGAAGATACATCGGTGGTTTGTGCTCCTCGAGATCCGCATGCCGGTCCTGATGGGGTAGACCTCACGAGCGGCGCGTCGTGGATTTCGGGCGCCGTGCAGGATCGATCGCCAGCCGCGCGCCGCGAGGCGCACCGCGACCACGTACCGTGATTGCGTAAAGATCACGGGAGGCCAGGCAAAGGCAGTTGAGGGGGTTGCTCGGACCGCCGCGGCGTGCGGCGCTACCGCGCAGACGTCAATTGACGGTCTCGCCGAACTCCAACCAACTGTGGTGTCGAGCGATGTGCGTGCGTGTACCCGGAAGGAGCTTGCCGTTGCGTCTGCTGACGATTTTTGAAGTAGGTGCACCTGTGCACATCTGCTCTTTCGGGCGCGCCATCCCTACTGATATGCGCTCGATAAGGAATTTGACGACGTTGGATGATTCGTAGTCTCGCGATAGAATATAGGTCGAAATGATTTGACCAACACCCGTCATGTCGTGGATAACAGCGCGGCAGTCACCGCAGAGCCCGGCCACAACCGCTCTGAAAGATTTGTTCACGAGTCCCACGTTGGCCAGCTGTCCGACATGTCGAGTGCTCGCCTGTCCGCGCACCTTTGCGTTTTTCCGGAGGTTCAACGTCCATGTCCAAGTCGAAGACCACCCCCTCGCTCTTCAATCGTGGCCTGTTGCTCCTCGGGGGTACAGTCCTGCTGGCGCTCCCCATGCTCTCCGCCGCGAGCTGCGTGGGTACGAACGACAGTGGCAGTGTCGAGGAAGACGAGCGTCCCTCGACATCCGACGAAGATGCCCTGAGCAGCATCCAGAAACACGGGCACAAGGCCGTGTGCTCGACCGCGGCGCCGGGCTTCGCGCACTGCCATGCGCGCGTCCGCGTCGAGCCGGACGGCGCCACCGTCACGCCGTTCGCCGCGCCCAGCGGCCTGACCCCGGTAGACATCCAGAGCGCGTACAAGATCCCTGCGGGCGGCAGCGGTCTCACGGTCGCGATCATCGACGCGCAGGACAATCCGAAGGCTGAGAGCGATCTCGCCGTCTACCGCAGCCAGTTCGGCCTGCCCCCGTGCACGACGGCCAACGGCTGCTTCAAGAAAGTGAACCAGAACGGCACGGCAAGCCCCCTCCCCACTGCCGACACTGGCTGGGCCGGCGAGATCGCGCTCGATGTCGACATGGTCAGCGCGGCCTGCCCGAGCTGCAAGATTCTACTGGTCGAAGCCAAGAGCGCTTCGATGGCCGATCTCGGCGCCGCCGTGAACACGGCCGCTGCGCTGGGCGCGACGGCCATCTCGAACAGCTACGGCGGCAGCGAGGACGCCTCGGTCAACACGACTGACGCGCAGTTCTTCAACCATCCGGGTATCGCCATCACGGTGAGCTCGGGCGACAACGGCTACGGCGTGGAGTACCCGGCCTCGAGCGCGCACGTCATCGCCGTCGGAGGTACGAGTCTCGTGAAGTCCGCGGGCGGAACGCGCGGCTGGACCGAGGGCGCGTGGGGCAGTGCTGGCAGCGGGTGCAGCACCCAGATCGCCAAGCCGGGTTTCCAGACGGATACCGGCTGTGCGAAGCGCATGGTCGCCGACGTCTCCGCCGTGGCCGATCCGAACACCGGCGTCGCCGTCTACAACACGTACGGCGGCGCGGCGGCCGGCGCCACCGGCTGGGCGGTCTACGGCGGCACGAGCGCGTCGGCCCCCATCGTTGCCTCGATCCTCGTTGCTACTGGTAAAGGCGGAGTCGCCAATAGCTGGCCCTACGCCAACAAGGGCGCCTTCTACGACGTGACCTCGGGCAGCAACGGCAGCCGCGGGGGGAAGTACCTGTGCACCTCGGTTGCTGGCTACGACGGCCCGACCGGCATCGGCACCCCGAACGCGTCTCTGTTCGCGAGCGGCGGCGGTACGACCAGCAGTAGCTCGGGCGGCGGAACGACCAGCAGCACCGGCTCGGGCGGTGGCAGCACCTGCACGCATCCGATCTGCACGGCCGGTGTCAAGCTGACGAAGGCGTGTGATCCGTGCGCAGCGAGCATCTGCGCGGCGGACCCGTACTGCTGCGGGACGAAGTGGGACTCGATCTGCGTGGGCGAGGTCGCCTCGGTCTGCGGTCAAATCTGCAACTGACATCGTTCTTGCTGTGACCGACCCGTAGCCCATTTCGAGGGAGATGCCGGCGCCGTGCTCAGTCTCGGCATCTCCCCCATCGAACGAGTCCGTCAAGCCGTACCACTGTGTCAGAGCCGGACTCGGCGTCACCGCGGCGCACTGTCGATAACGCACGCCGAGCTTACTGTCATCGCGGCGCTTGGGGTCGTTGGGCTCAGGAGCAAACCCAGGATCGAGTAGAGAACGCTCGCCACGTTCCGTAGTGCCGGTGCCGCCGCGCACAAGCCTCGCGACGTTGCGATCGAAGTCTACCTCCGCCGTTGGTTCCTGATCGACCCAGCGTTCGACGGCGTCTTCAACGGGGTCTCGGTTCGCATCCGAACGAACGAGGTAAAGACCCGGTGGAGGCGCCTCCCGAACGGGGCTCGCGGAGTCGGCTCGACCATGGCGAGGCTTGCGCTTCTCGGCGTCGAACATTAGGCACACTACAGGGTGTGACATCATGTCTTATTTCGGCGCTTGCCTCCTTGTCGTGATCCTCACTTCCTCCCCTGCTTGCTCGGATCCTCGTGAGACGAGCGCGCCTGCTCCAGGCGGGGCCCGCGGTTACGGGTCCAGGCCTTGGCTGGAAAGCCGCGACGGCCGCGGACTTCAACGGCGACGGCATGGCTGATGCGATCTAGAACGACGCCACGACGAATCGGATGGCCGTATGGCTGATGAACGGCACCCAGGTGATCCACGCCGGAACCGGGATCCCGGGCCCCGGCGGCGGCCCCTGAGCCGAGCTTAGCAACGGGCTCACGCGCCAACGGCTCCCGCGCGACGTCACGAACACGACTGCCTGCGGCGTCGCAGAAAGCCGAGTTATCAACGAAAACCGTCCTCGAGCAACCGCTCCCTCGTCGCGCTCCCGAGCGGCCATCGCGGGGAGCGCGCGCGGCAGGTCGAGCTCGCGACGCCCGCGACCGAGCCCTCTATCCTGCCTGCGCGCGAGGTCCAGGCTCGCACGATCCGATCGTCGCCTCGTGCCTGCGCGCCTGGTCTTGGCCTCGGATCGTGCAGGACGGTCGACACGCGACGCCGTCGGCGGCGGGAAGCCCTTGTGCGACGAGGACGCCGGAGGCGAAGCCGAGGCCCATCGATTCGCGCCTCGACGCGGCCTCGCTGCCGGAACAAACGTACCCGGAGGACGCGCGCAGCATCAGCGTCCGACCGTCCCACAGTTCTCTCGCACAATAATGCTCGCAGTGCTGTAAATAGAGAGTGTGAACCTTCACTGGAACGGGGCCGCCTACATGACGGAGCGCTTTCTTGCCTATGTGGGCCCGCTTGGTCGCACGGCCCCCCACTCGCATCACGCGGTGCAGATCGCGTTGGGGTTGCACGGACCCATCTGTCTTCGCGACGGCAATGAGCGAACTGCCCGAGGTCAGGCTGCCGTGATTCCTCGCGATGTATCGCACGCGATCGTGGAGCCGACCGCGCAAGCGTTTCTCCTCTACGTCAACCCCGAAACCACGTTGGGACGGCGTATTGCAGCTCTCGGGATTGATGCGCGAGCACATTCTTGGTTCGACGCCGGTGAACCGCTCACGCATCTGTCTGCTTCGCTGCGGTTCGAGACTCCCGGTGAGGTGGAGCGCGCTGGAGCGTAACCCGTCCGCGAAGAGCGTCGCGAATCCCTCTTGAGCCCGCGCCGTCGCGGTGGTTGGCGGCGCCGACGACGGCAGACGCCGCCGCTCCGTCGTGCTTGCATGCCGGGCATGTCGACATGGACCACCGACGTGCGCCATCTCGCCCCCGCGCACGAGCCGCAAGAGCCGGCAGCAGCGCGCCGTGCCGAGCTCGTACGGGCGATCGTCGAGGCGGCGACCTCCCGCCGTGCCGAGGGCGCGTGGTGCTCCGCAGTCCGCTGCATCGGGCGGGTTGGACGCAAGGCGTGCAGCGGACGCCTTCACGTCGCTCAGCGCGAGAGAGCGCGAGTGGAGTGGTCGTGCGCGACGTGTGGGGAGAGTGGCGTGATCACGGGCTTCGAGGGCACCGACCTCGATCTGTCGTCGTATGTGTCAGTCCACAAGACGCTCCGACTCTGGGGCTTCGACGAGGAAGAGCGCTCCGTCCTCCTCGCGGCGACGACGAAC
>JANYIZ010000102.1 GCA_025408445.1 Frigoribacterium sp.
GGGCGCGCGACGCGGTTTATAACGCCGACAAAGAAGGCCGCGCAGGTTGCGCAACAGGAACTCGGTGTCCCCGCCGACAGTGTTGCGAAGCTCGTGCACGCGAACGGGTGGCGGTGGAACCGTGACGGCGTCTGGGCGCGCCTGACGATCGGTGAGACCGACCCAGAGCACGGCGGCACCTACGCTGGCCCGCCCGACGACGCGCGCTTGCGCGCGGGGGAGCGGATCGTGGTGGACGAGGCCGGGATGCTCGATCAGGACACTACCCTCGCCCTCCTTACGATCGCGGACGAGGCCGCCGCCACCCTCGCCCTGGTAGGCGACCGTGCACAACTCCCCGCGGTCGGCAGGGGCGGCGTGCTCGACATGGCCACGCAACTGTCGGACCGCACGATTGATATGACGACCGTGCACCGCTTCACCAACCCCGAATACGCGGACCTGACAGTGCGGATGCGCGCTAGGGAGGACCCGGCACTGCTGTTCGATCGTTTGCACGCGCTTGACCTGATCGTGTTGCACGAAAGCACCGACGCCGTGCAGGAGACAATCGCTGGGACGGCGCGGGACGGCGACGCGATCACGACGGCGACGAACGACGAGGCGCGCGCGCTGAACGCGCACATCCGCGACAAGCGGGTCCAACAGGGCGACGTCGACGATACACGCACCACCACCGGCAGCGACGGGCTTGCCATCGGGGAGGGTGATGTGATCCAGACCCGGAAGAACGACAGTGATCTCGGCATCGCGAATCGCCAGACCTGGACTGTGCAGCACGTCGGAGAAGACGGCACGGTGTGGGTGAAGGAAGCCGGGAGCGGTCATAAATACCAGCGCACCGTCGCTCTCCCTGCCGAGTATGTGACCGAGTACACGCATCTGGCCTACGCTGCCACCGCATACGGGGTGCAGGGTGCGACCGTGGACGAGTCGCACACGGTTCTGTCTGACGCGCTCGATGCGGCCGGTTTCTATGTCGGTATGACTCGCGGCCGCATCCGCAACCGGCTCTACATCGTCGCGGCCGACTTGGACGACGCCCGCGAGCAATTCACCGCCGTGCTCGAGCGCGATCGTGCCGACCGCGGCCTGGTCGAGGGGACTCGCGCCGCACACGAGGCAGTACACGGTCTCGTTGGGGACGGCCCAGCGAGCCTCGTCAACCAGGAACACGTAAGGCTTACCCGGCAGATCAAGCACGCCGAGGAGCAGGTGCGGAAGTGGGAACGTGCCGCCGCCACGCTCGACCAGCAGCGGGACGCCCATCGGGTCGAGCAGCAACGGCAGGAGGAAATCGTCGCTGCCGCGGACTTGCGCGCCTCACATGTGCGTTCCGAAGTAGTCGCGCCAATGATCGAGCACGCCACCGTCGACGGCACTGCCTACCTCGCCGTGCAGGCCCGGATGTGGGAAGCGGCACGCGCTCAGACCCGCTCCGGACGCCTCAACGGGCGCGCCGTCGCTCGTGCGGTAACCGACGCCGCAGCCGAGCACCGCATGACCGAGGACGCGGCGCGCCGCCGCTGGGGTGGCGTACCGGATACGACCACCGGCATCCCGTCGTGGGCCCACGCTGTCGCCCGCACACGGGCATCCGCCGATCCGCGTCTGGTCAAAGCGAACCAGGATGCGGAGCAGGCTCGCAGCGAGCAGCAGCGGTTGATCGCGCGCCATTCGGAAGAGCGCGCCTCTCTGCGCCGCCGCATCGTGGGAGAGCTGCCGTTGAGTACGGCCGGGACCCGCGCTGTCCAATGGCGAGGGCGCGCTGAACAGTCGCGGCTGGACCTCGCTGAGATCGAGGCGCTATCTGTCATCGAGGCCGCGCAGCTCGTGCGTGAGCGCGCGGCGCGAGTCCAGGCGGAACGGGCCGCGGCCGAGCGCGCTCAGGCTGCGCGCGATGCGCGAGCCGCCAAACTCGACCAGCTTCGTTCGGCATCGGACGACCACCGCCGTCCGGGGCAGGATCATGGCGTCGGTCCGGGTCTGTAACGACGCGATGGACGTGGCCGGTCGGCGGGGACCAGTCGGCGTCAACGTCCGAGGTCGGGAGGCTCTTGGCACGGCCGCCTTCTCGCAGATTATGACTTATTGGTGTAACTCATAGCGAGTTCACTTTGGAGTATGACTTGCCCGCCACAGCACCGATCACAACGCATGGTGAAACAGGAGTGGACCGCCCCGAAAAGGCTCCGATGCTCTTGATCGGCGTCATTTTTACAGTGATGGGCCGGGCGGGTCGTTCTTGGGGTGGGGTTTCGTTCCAAACCGATCGACACCAGGCAGGCCTGAGCGTCTCGATCTTCCGGTTCGGCCTTCCTGTTGTGGAGGGGGTGCGCCAGGCGTGTGCGGTCCATCTACGACGTCGGGCGTGATTGTCTCGTTGCGGAGTTCGAGCGCCCACGCGAGAGTTCGTCGCTGAGCCTGCGCGAAATCATCGGCACTGACGCCGTACTGCGCGGCCTGTGTAGGCAGGATCGTGGCAACGCGCGAGAGTTGTGCGGCGAACATGCCCGTGTCGAAGCCGTCGTCGTGTTCGCGACCCAGGGCGAGCAGTTCCGCGTCGGTGAATCGGCCGGTGGCGCGGATGGAGTCCAGGTCGAGGAAGTCGCGCACTTCGCTGCGGGAGTACACCGCGGAGAGTTTGCCGGCGATGGCGTCGCGTTCGGACAGGACGGGGCCGACCGTCATGGCCACGGGTGCATCAGCACGCCAGTTGACGCCGAAGTCCACGTCCAACAGTTCCTCGCCCTCTCCGCGCAGGTGGAAACGAGCGAAGGAGTCGGATACCCGGGATCGGCTGACCTCGAAGCCTGCTTCGACTAGCGCGGTCTCGGCGGCGTCGAGTGCGGTCCGAAACTGTTCGGCAGTGGTCGTGTGGCCGGCAAAGAGATCGACATCCTCGGTGGGGCGATCGGTGAGCCCCCATTGGCGGATCGCGCCGGCACCTGCAAGAACGAATCCGGCATCGGCGACCGCATCCAACAGCAGGCTGGTTACGCGCACCTGCAGTGCGGCGCGGGCGTCTTCGTCGCCGGTCACAAGGCCACCGGCCAGCTCGCGCGGAGACCGATTACGCGGCGAGTTCGGGAAAGTGCTCTTCCCAGAGGGTGCGGCAACGCTCGGGCAGGATCAGTCCAGCCCATTCCTGGCGCAGCAGCGTCTCGTTTAGCAGCGCTTCCTGAACCTGCGGGGTGCCTTCGCGTACCAGCGCTTGGTAGACCATGCGCCGCTGTCCGGCCTCGTCCAGATCGAACACGCGGGACGGGCCCCAGTGCACGGTGATCGGCACGTCCAGCATGCCGTCCGCAGGCCCTCGCAAGGTCGACAGGGATGAGGGCACCTCGTAGGGGATCACGTCGCGAAACTGCACACGGTTCGCCGCCATGACCCACACCACCTCTCGTCCGCATCAGCACTGTACAGACCAAGATTCTACCGGCCGGACCGCAATCGTGGCCGGAAGCCGTCGACACCATCGATTCACTCCTGGGCGGGGTCGAAGAGTCGAAGGAACTTCTCGCGTGGGATCACCACGCGGCGGCCGAGCCTGACCGAGGGGATCGTACGGTTCTCGACGCCTGCCGTGACAGTGCGGGGATCAACGCCGAGCGCTTTTGCCGCCTCGGTTCGCGTAATTACCAGGCTTCGCGACTCGCGCAGCGTCTCGATAGTCACCGTTGCGGTTCTCATATCGCGTACCTCGTTCCTTTGAAAGGGAGAAATGATGCTATGAAATCTACATAGTCGCGCTTGCTGTGTCAACAGCGACGGTGTATGTTTCTTATATGGATGATAGGAAGCGCGGGAATCCCGCGGGACACACGAACGAACTTGTCGCAGCGAATCTCCGCAAGGTGCGTCAAAGCACTGGCGTCGACCTACGGGAGCTATCCGCACGGATCAAAGCGACGGGCCGGGTCATCTCGCCTTCGGCGCTGAGCAAGATCGAGAACGGCGACCGCCGCGTCGACGTAGACGACCTCACAGTCTTCGCCTACGCCCTGGAGACCACCCCGGCTGCCCTACTCACCCCACTCCCCGAGGAAACCCAGGCCCCAGCAGGGGTGCCGGAGGACCGGTTCACACCCGAGGAAATCCAAGTGTGGATTCAGGGTCGGGTCAAGCTCACGACCGAGGATCTGCTGCGGTACTGGAAGGAGCAGGCGTTCGACTCCGCCAGCTACATTCACCGCTCCGGGGACATCCTCACGCAGTACGACAAGGGCCAGGTCGGGGTCACCCCGCGCGAGGTCCACGAGAAACGCATCGCGACCCACCGGGAACGCCTTGCCATGATCAGCGGACGCCAGCTCGAACTCGACCCAATGGCCACCCCCATCGACGGCTAACCCACCCACCATCAACGACAAGAAAGGAGAAAAGCCATGACCCACAGGAAGCAGCCCGCGAGCGATGACGGGACGAAGCAAAAGCGCCAGCGGCGCTCCCGGTCCCGGCAGCCCGGTTCGATCCAGGAGTACATGACGAGCCACGGCAAACGGTGGCGGTTCCAGATATACGTCGTCATCGACCCGGAATATCCCGAGCTGGGGCAGAAGCGCATCACGCGCAGCGGCTTCACGGACACTGTAGAAGCGAGCGCGGAACTTCAGAAAACGTTGAGGAAGAAGTCCCAGAACGAGAAGTTCCTCGGCAAAGTGCCCGTCATCTCGGTCTACGCCGATACCTGGGTGGCCGGGCTGAAACTGGAGGCGTCGACGATCCAGGGCTACAAGAAAATCATCCGTAACCACATCACTCCACAACTCGGTGACATCCGACTGGACAAGCTCACCGCGACCCGCATCGCGCGCCACTACCGCGACCTCGAAACCTCGGGCAGGCGAGACAAGCCCGGCCTTGGAAAGCCGCTCTCGCCCAACACCGTGCACAAGGTGCACGTCCTGCTGGGCGCGATGCTGGACGCGGCCATCGAGGACAGCCTGCTCACGATCAACCCGACGAAGAAGAAGCGCACAGTCAACGCTCCCAAGAGTAGCCAGATACGCGCAGCCCGCCCCGAGATAAAGACCTGGACGGGCGAGGAACTCCACGCGTTCCTCACCTGGGACCGCGACGAGTTGAAGGACGAGCTGTTCCCGCTCTGGCGGACCATCGCCTACACGGGCATGCGCCGTAGCGAAGCACTCGCCCTCCGCTGGGGCGACGTGAACTTCAACACCAAGGTCATCAGCGTTCGTCGCGCCGCAGACGTCACCGAACGCAACAAGGCCAAGACAACCAAGACCGGCTCGGCTCGGCCCATCGACGTAGACGACGAAACCCTAGATGTGCTGCGCGTCCACAAAGCCGCACGCGGCACGATCGCGCTGGACCTCGCTCGCGTCGACGCCTATGTGTTCGGCGGTGACGAGGGCATGATCCCTGTGCCCGACGCGATCACCAGCCGATGGACGCGCCGAATCGGGTGGGCCACCAAGAAACTCGACATCGGCCGGGTCACTCTCAAAGGGCTCCGGCACACGCACGCGACATTGCTGCTCGAACTCGGGGTGCACCCGAAGGTCGTGCAAGAACGGCTCGGCCACTCCACGATCACCACGACGATGAACATCTACAGCCACGTCACGTCAACGATGCAGCGCGCCGCGATCGACCGCC
>JANYIZ010000103.1 GCA_025408445.1 Frigoribacterium sp.
CCCAAGGATTTCCCGAGCGAGGTACCGCTTGCCTCCGGCGAAGTGCTTTCCGGCGCCGGGATAGGAGACGCGAAATCAAAGATCTGGAACGTGAGCGTGCGCGTCACGGACAATACGGCGATCGATGAGGTGCTCACGACACTCACCTCCGCGGGCTTCAACTGCAGGACGCTCACCGCGACCACGGCCGACGGTGGCGCACTCGTCGGCGACAAAGGCAACCTCAACGTTGCCGTCGTCGAGATCAAGGACGACAAGGGCTTCGTGCTCAACTACACCGTCACCAAGAGCGACGGCAAGTAGAGCCGGCCAATCCTGCGGCGCGGCGCCCCCCGCTGGGGTAAATTCACTAGGTGGAATCAGACTTTATTACCGGCGAACCGTTCCCGGTCGAGCGCGTGCTCTTAGTTCACGCGCACCCCGACGACGAGAGCATCACGACCGGTGGCACAATGGCGCTGTTGGTCGAGCGAGGGTCGCAGGTCACGCTCGTCACCTGCACGCGCGGCGAACTGGGGGAGGTAATCCCTGCCGATCTGGCCGGGCTCGAAGGAGACGAGGCCGCCCTCGCCACCGTTCGCACGGAGGAGTTGGCAACAGCGCTAGCGGCGCTCGGCGTTGTCGATCATCGCTTCCTCGGCGACCCCGGTGCTCGCTGGATCGAACGGGAGCCGCGACGCTACACGGACTCCGGCATGCGCTGGGGAGAGAACGGTGCCGAACCCGCTGAGTCTCTCGCGCCGGACGCCTTTTGCGCCGCAGATTTCGGGGAGGTTGCCGCCGATCTGGCGACAGTGATCGACGCCGTGAAGCCGGGGGCTGTGATCAGCTACGACTCTCATGGTGGCTATGGGCATCCGGATCACGTCAGGGCACACGCCGCCGCCCGGCGCGCTGCCGATGTCATGGGAGTTCCGTTCTGGACTGTCGACACTGATATCGAGAGCTCGTCCCTGCGCGTCGACATCTCCGCCGTGCTCGACCGCAAGACCGTGGCACTCGCCGCACATCGTACCCAGATCGTGGTCGCGGGGGACCGGTTCTCGCTGTCGAGCGGGCCCAGCCGCCCGATCGATCGCGTGGAGGGCTTCACGCGTCTCCACGCCGCAGCGCCGGGCGCGCTGCCATGGAAAGACCAGGGCGTGGCGATCAGGGGTGCCGCGTGGGTTCTCTCCGCCATCGTGGGGGCGTCGCTCGGCGGGATCGCGGTGGTTAACCATCAGTTCGCGCCGCAGATTCTCGGTGGCACTCCACCGGTCGGGGTCATCATCTCCTTGCTCATCATCGCCGCGCTGCTGGTCGGTCTCCGTATCGTCTTCTCCGGGCGTGCGGAGACCGGATGCGCCGCTGTGGGGCTCCTTGTCGCCATCGGCCTGCTCTCGGTGCGATCGACCGGGGGGTCGGTGCTCGTGCCAGCCAACGCGGCCGGGTACGCCCTCACTTACGGTTCTCTCGTGATCGCGGGTCTCGTGCTCGCGTGGCCGAAGTTCGGTACCTTTTCGCGGGATAGGCTGGGTTTCAGGACTGAATCGAAAGGATCGACCCGAACGTGACATATGTCATCGCCCTCCCGTGTGTGGATGTCAAAGATCGAGCGTGCATTGACGAATGTCCCGTCGATTGCATTTACGAGGGTGACCGTATGCTCTACATCCACCCCGATGAATGCGTCGACTGCGGCGCGTGTGAGCCGGTCTGCCCGGTCGAGGCTATCTATTACGAAGACGACGTACCGGATCAGTGGGCCGAGTACTACAAGGCGAACGTGGAGTTTTTTGACGACGTCGGCTCCCCGGGCGGAGCGGCGAAGATCGGCGTGATCCACAAGGATCACCCCATTATCACCGCACTTCCACCCCAGGTTCCCGCGGCGTAGCGGTGGCCCTCAGCCTGCCCGACTGGCCCTGGGATGCCCTCGTACCTTATGCGGCTCGGGCCAGGGCGCATCCACAGGGTGTACTCGACCTGTCCGTCGGATCCCCTGTCGATCCGACTCCAGCGATCATCCGGGAGTCGCTCTCGGCGGCGACGGATGCCCACGCCTATCCGCTGACCGCCGGAACTCCGGCACTCGCCGAAGCCATCGTCGACTGGTTCGGTCGTCGTCGAGGGGTCGGAGACCTCAGCGTCGCAAACGTGATGCCGACGATCGGCTCTAAGGAGTTCATCGCCGGGCTCGCACTCTGGCTTGGGCTCGGCCCGGGGGACATTGTGGTGCAGCCCTCCCTTGCCTATCCCACCTACGCGGTTGGCGCTGCGCTCGTGGGCGCAACCGTTGTTTCGAGCGATGATCCGGTCGAGTGGCCGGAAAGCACGCGGCTCATCTGGATCAACAGCCCCGGTAATCCGGACGGACGTATCCTCTCGGTGGAGCAGCTGGCCGCGGCAGTCGCCCGTGCGCGCGAAATCGGTGCCGTCATCGCCAGTGACGAGTGTTACGCCGAGCTCGGCTGGGACGACGAGTTCGACGCGACTGCGACTCCGAGCATCCTCGATCCTCGGGTCACCGCGGGGGATCACGCCTCAGTGCTGTGCGTCTGCTCGCTCAGCAAGCAGTCAAACCTCGCGGGTTACCGTGCCGGCTTCGTGGCGGGATCCAGCGCCCTCATTGGGAGGTTGCTCGCGGTGCGTAAGCATCTCGGCATCGTTCCGCCAGCGCCCATCCAGGCGGCGATGATCACCGCCTTGGGTGACGACACCCACGTGCGTGCCCAGAAAGCCCTGTATCGCTCACGGCGGGACCGTCTCCGGCCCGCGCTCGAACGCGCCGGATTGCGCATCGAGCACAGTGAAGGTGGCCTCTATCTCTGGGCCACATCGGGGCAAGACGCGTGGGCCACGGTGGGTCACCTGGCCGATCTCGGTATCCTCGTCGTGCCTGGCACGTTTTATGGGGCAGGGACGTCGCAGCACGTGCGGGTGGCCCTCACCGCTTCCGACTCAGCGATCGATTCGGCCGTGGATCGGCTGGCCTCCGCCCGGTTTTAGCGACTCCCTCTAATTAACGGACTAATTCCTTGGTTGATGCGGCTGTCGACTCCGGTGTCAACCCTGTGGCGGGAGCCAATTAGGCTGTAGACGTGAACGCTGCCGCCAATGACCCTGCCGCCGACAAGGCCACCCTCCACTTTCCGGGCGGTACCGCCGAGTTCCCGGTTGTGATGAGTGTGGATGGCGCATCGGCGATCGACATCTCTACGTTTACGCGCCAAACGGGGTACACGACTCTCGACCAGGGCTTCGTCAATACTTCGGCAACAAAGAGCGCGATCACCTACATCGATGGCGACAAGGGCATCCTGCGGTATCGCGGTTACGCGATCGAAGATGTCGCCGCCAACTCCACCTATCTCGAAGTGGCCTGGCTGCTCATCTACGGCCAGCTGCCTTCTGTCTCGGAGCTCGAGGAGTTCGAGGACCGCGTGCGTCGCCACACCCTCCTGCACGAAGACCTGCGCCGTTTCTTCGACGCCCTCCCGCTCAATGCTCACCCGATGTCCGTGCTGTCGAGCGCTGTCTCGGCCCTTTCCACGTTTTATGAAGACTCGCTGAGCGTGCACGACCCGGAGCAGGTCGAGCTGTCCACCATCCGTCTGTTGGCCAAACTGCCGGTCATTGCGGCCTACGCCCACAAGAAGAGCCTCGGCCAGGCGTTTCTCTATCCGGATAACTCGCTGAACTTCACCGATAACTTCCTCAAACTGAACTTCGGCACGATGGCAGAGCCGTATGAGGTAAACCCGGTGGTCGCGAAGGCGCTCGAGCGACTGCTCATCCTGCACGAGGACCACGAACAGAACGCGTCCACCTCCACGGTGCGACTGGTCGGCTCGACCGAGGCCAATATGTTTGCGTCCATCTCGGCCGGTATCAACGCCCTCTATGGCCCGCTGCATGGTGGGGCCAACGAGGCCGTGCTCAAAATGCTCGGTGAGATCAAGGAGTCGGGCGAGTCGGTGGAGAAGTTCGTCGAGCGCGTCAAAAACAAGGAAGAGGGCATCCGCCTGATGGGCTTCGGCCACCGGGTGTACAAGAACTTCGACCCTCGCGCCAGGCTCGTCAAGGAAAGCGCAGACGAGGTGCTTGCTGCCCTGGGTGTGAAGGATGACCTGCTCGACATTGCCAAGGAACTCGAGGCCGTCGCCCTTGCCGACGACTACTTCATCGAGCGCAAGCTTTACCCCAACGTCGACTTCTACACCGGCGTGATCTACAAGGCCATGGGATTCCCGCCGCGGATGTTTACCGTGCTCTTCGCGATCGGGCGCCTGCCCGGCTGGATCGCACACTGGCGTGAGATGAACAATGACCCGTCCACCAAGATTGGTCGCCCGCAGCAGCTGTACGTGGGAGAGCCGCGCCGGGACTGGCCAGCGCGCTAGGAATCTGTGCGTCTGTCGCTTCATGCTCTCCCGCGGCCCCGGATGCCCCGCACGCTGTGAGCCTAGTGCGCGCCGTTGCGCTGTATTCCGTCGCAACTGTCGCCGTCGCGCTCGGCGCCGTGCGCTCGCGCTGTTGCGCTCGCCCCGTTGCGCTCGGCGTCGTTGCGCTCGGCGTGTTGCAAATGCAGGATGGCACGAGACAGCTGCGGCTGGTGAGCCTCATCCGCCCCACCAGTCACACGGCATCCTGCATTTCACACTGCACACGTGACGGCCGGCCTTCGAACCGGCGCATGCCTGACCGTTTTCTAGGCGTGCAGGCGGTGATCCCCGTTGCCGACCGCGGCAAGGATCGCCGCCTCGACCGAGGGCCAGTTGTGCATTACCTGGCTGTAGCTGAAGTGCAGCACCCGGTAGCCGAGTGCAGTGAGCCGCGCGTCCCGGATCCGATCCCGTTCGAATGCCGACGGGTCTGAGTGGTGCTCTCGACCGTCGACTTCCACGACGAGTCTCTCGCCGATCACCAGGTCCACGCGCAGCCCCGGTGCAAGTGTCACTTGAATTCGCACGCTCAATCCCACTGCACGGCATCGAAACCGACTG
This sequence comes from Frigoribacterium sp., assembly GCA_025408445.1. Taxonomy (GTDB): domain Bacteria; phylum Actinomycetota; class Actinomycetes; order Actinomycetales; family Microbacteriaceae; genus Lacisediminihabitans. The sequence goes on from JANYIZ010000103.1 coordinate 4,986, forward strand.
AGGGACTCGATAATCGATTCGGATCGCCCGTCGACATCCGCCAGTTGTAACCGAAGTCTCAGAGGTAGGTTCGCCAATTCACGTAACCACGCTCCACGACTGATCAGGCCCGCATGAAGCGCACTATCGACCGCTGCCACGACGTATTCGGGTGATTCGCAATGGCACATGTCAAGGAGGCAGGTCAACGGTGACTCCACGAATGCGCTTCCCGCGCGGGGAGGTCGCCAGTGGATGACGGCGCCAGCTTTGGGCGTGAGTCGGCGACCCATGTCGGAAGGGTCACGAAGACGGGATGCAGTGGGGGAAACGGCAATGTGAATTACCCCGGTTGAGCGCATTGAGAGGCCGAAAAAGGCCGCACCGCTCACGCAGGTGAGTCGCCCACCCACACGCCACGCCGCGAGGTTGTCCGTGGACTCGAATGACGAGGTATACCACCCTTGCCGCACGCGCACGATCGTGCCCCGGTGAACAGCTGCTGCCAGGGCGCGGCCGGTCCATCCCATTCGGAGGAGTCGGAAGGTGGGTGCCACTCCGCCGAGTGAACGAATGCAGGCGAGGAGTTCCATGAAGACGAGAGTGGGGTGCTTGCGTGCCCTTCTTCATTCGGCGCGGGATATCTGTGGAGAGCCTGCTTTCACCAAGATTGGGGGAGGAGCCGTCGGTGGTTCAATTTCGTGCGAAATGCAGGACTCCCCGTGACAGGTGTGGCACTTGAGGCTCAGCCGTATCATCCGTCACGGCGAGTCCTGCATTTCGTGCAGGGCGAGCAAGTGCAGGCATGCAGGCGTGCGGGCGGCACGCGCACGGCGACGTAAGGCTCAGGCGTGCAGGGCAGCGTTCAGTTGGATGCCGCGGCCACTGCGCGTGAGCACCTCGACGGCGCCCGTGAGGGAGTTGCGCCGAAACAACAGGCCGGGCACGCCGGAAAGCTCAACGGCCTTCACCGTGCGAGGAGCCTCCCCGAGCACGGTCAGCTTCGTGCCAGCCGTGAGGTAGAGCCCAGCCTCGACGACCGAATCGTCGCCGATCGAAATGCCGATGCCAGAGTTCGCACCGAGTAGCGCCCGCTTGCCCACCGTGACGCGCTCGGTGCCGCCGCCCGAAAGCGTACCCATGATGGATGCGCCACCGCCGACATCCGATCCGTCGCCGATGACGACGCCCTGCGAGACCCGTCCCTCGATCATCGACGATCCGAGCGTGCCCGCGTTGAAGTTGACGAAACCCTCGTGCATCACGGTGGTGCCGGGAGAGAGGTGGGCGCCGAGGCGCACGCGCGAGGCATCCGCGATGCGCACCCGGTCGGGCGAAACGTAGTCGGTGAGACGCGGAAACTTGTCGATCGAGTGCGCTGCGATCCCGAGTCGCTGCAGGGTGAGACGTTGGTCGGCGTAGTCGAGCGGATGCACCGGGCCGGCGTTCGTCCAAGCCACGATCGGCAGATGAGCGAAGAGCCCGTCGAGGTTGATCGTGTTCGGCTGCACGACGAGGTGGCTGAGCAGATGGAGGCGGAGGTAGGCGTCGGGGGTGGACGCCGGCGCGGCATCAAGCTCGATCTGGACCATCGCGAAGTCGATCGTGACGTTGCGCCGCGCATCGCGGCCAACGACGGAGGCGAAATCCGCCGGAGCGATGTGCGGATCGCGCCCAGCGGGGAACGAGCCAAGCGCGGGAGAGCGGAACCAGGTGTCGAGCACTGTACCGTCGCCGGCAATGGTCGCGAGTCCGTAGCCCCAGGCTGTTCGATCAGTCATGGCTCAAGATTAGCGAGCGGGTGACTTATAAACTGACCGCATGCCCGCCGCCGACACCTCCGTTCCCGTGATCGACTTGACGGCATCCTCGATCGACATCACCCGTCAGCTCTGTGACATCGAATCGGTCTCGGGCGACGAACGCCGTATCACTGACGCGATCGCGGCCGCTCTCGCCCCGTTCGACCACCTCGAGATCATCCGGGATGCCGATGCGATTGTCGCCCGCACATTCCACGGTCGCAGCCACCGCGTGGTGATCGCTGGGCATACGGATACCGTTCCGGTCAACCACAACCTTCCGACCCGGTTCGAATCCGAGGCCGGTGTCGACTACCTCTGGGGACGCGGCACGGTCGACATGAAGGCGGGGGTGGCAGTGCAGCTCAAGCTCGCTGCTGAGCTCGTGGATACCGCCGTCGACCTCACCTGGATCTGGTATGGCAACGAGGAGGTGGCCTCCGACCTCAACGGTCTTGGTCGACTCGCCGCACACCATCCCGGGCTGCTCGCCGGCGATTTCGCGATTCTCGGAGAGCCGACGAACGCTCTCATCGAGGGGGGCTGCAACGGCACGATGCGTGTCGAGCTTCGCACCTCCGGCACGCGCGCCCACTCGGCGCGAGCCTGGGTCGGCGTCAACGCGATCCATGCTGCGGCGCCGATCCTCGACATCCTCGCCGCATACGAGCCCCGGTCGATCGAGGTCGATGGCCTCGTCTATCGCGAGGGCCTCAACGCCGTCGCCATCGTCGGCGGAGTGGCCGGTAACGTGATCCCCGACGAGTGCGTCGTGACGGTGAACTACCGGTTCGCGCCGGACAAGATCGGCAGAGATGCGGAGGCCTATCTCCGTCAGGTATTCATCGGCATCGACCTCGTGGTCACCGACAGCGCGGACGGCGCCCGTCCCGGTCTCGACGCCCCGCTCGCGCAGGAGTTCCTGGCAGCGGTCGGCGGGGAGGCCAGGCCAAAATACGGGTGGACGGATGTCGCCCGCTTCTCTGCCCTCGGCATCCCGGCGATCAATTACGGGCCTGGCGACCCACTCCTCGCCCACGGGGACGACGAGCGCGTGCCCGTCGCCCAGATCACAGAGTGTGAACAGGGACTGCGGGCGTGGCTCGAGCAGCGCCGATTCTGACAGCGCCGATTCTGACAGCGCCGAGTCTGACCACGCGAATGCTTCGCGAGTGATCACACCAGCCTGCTGCTGTACGTGGCAGGAATCCAAACGGAGAGCCCCTGGTCTGGCGCGCATCCGTCGTCTCTCGCCTTCACCCAGTAGTGAAACAGCCTCTAGTACTACATCGTCGCGGTGAGCGGATTTGCGGCTACGCTTCCGCGGACGGTGGGTCGACGGGTACGACTGGACACCCCCGTAAACGTGTGGGGGGAGCCCCCGTTTTCAGGTTAGCGCCCAGTTGCGGGATAATAGAAAGTCATTCCACGAAAGGGGATCCATCATGGCAGCCATGAAGCCGAGGACCGGAGACGGACCAATGGAGGCTGTTAAGGAGGGTCGCCTCATTATCGTGCGCGTACCGCTCGAAGGTGGGGGCCGCCTCGTCGTTTCGGTCAACGATGCCGAGGCAAAAGAGCTGCACGCCGCGCTTGCCGGGGTAGTCGTCGCGGCAAACTAGGTCCGCTGCGCTGCCCGGCCAAGCCGTCTACAACTTGGTGAGCTGGAGAAGGCCGTCACCCACCGGTGACAGCGCGCTAATCACGGCCGAAGATTCGGCGATTTCCGCGAGGAGCGATCGAAACCTGGTAACCGTGTCATCTCGCTGCGCCGGGTCGGCCACGCGGCCGCGCCAGAGGGCGTGAGCTACAAGCACAGTACCTCCCGTGCGTACGAGCCGTAGACCGTGCTCCACATACTGGATCACGGACTGCGGGTCGGCATCCACCAAGACCACGTCGTAGGACTGCTCGTTCATCCGGGGCAGCACGTCGATGGCACGTCCCGCGATGAGCCGAACCCGGTTCGCCGGGATACCCGCTTCGAGGAACGCCTTTTTTGCGGACTGCTGGTGGTCCAGTTCGAAGTCGATAGAGGTGAGGGTAGCGTCGGGGGCACCCGAGAGTAGCCAGAGTCCGCTCACGCCGACGCCGGTGCCGATCTCGATGATGTTCGTTGCGGCTGTCGCGGCGGCGATCACCGCGAGCTGGGCGCCCATCGCCGGGCTTACCGCATCGATTCCGAGTTCGATCGAATGCAGTCTCGCTTGCGCTATTTCGGCGCGTTCGACAATGAAGTCCTCTGCGAACTTCCAGCTCAACTCTTTGTCTGCCAATTTTGCTCCTCGTTCACAGCCCAGCGTAGGCGAGGGTTTGCGACTGGGAGCGTTAGTCTGAACGGGTGTTCGGCGGCCTGACTATCGACAAGTTCCTCGTGATCCTCGTGATCGCGGTCTTTCTGCTTGGCCCGGAGCGCATCCCGCACTACGCCGCTCAGCTCGGTCGCCTGGTGAGGAGCATCCGCGACATGGCGGATGGCGCCAAGGAGCGGTTGCGCGAGGAGATGGGTCCGGACTTCGACGACGTGGACTGGAAGAAACTAGATCCTCGCCAGTACGATCCGCGTCGCATAATTCGGGAGGCGCTTCTCGAGGACCCCAACGATCGGGTGGACGTGCCGCTGACCATCGTCCAGCCGAGCGGCGAATCTGCCTACGCGAAGCGCAAGCGGCTGATGGCGGAGAGCGGCGGTGCCCTTCCGGCAATTGCTCCCTTCGACACCGAGGCGACCTGACCGGCCCATCGACATCCGGCGCGGTCCCAGATTTGGCCCCTAGAGTCCTGCTATGGCTGAATTAGAAGGATCCGTCGTACTCGTCGTCGGGGCGTCTGGGGTATTGGGCGCGGAGATCGCACGACTTCTCGAAACAAAGGGCTCGACGGTGGTGCGCGCCGGGCGCAATCCAGATCACCTGGCCGGCCCGGACACCTTGCTTGGCGACCTCACCGACGAAACCGCAGCCGCGACCCTCGTCGCCGCGGCTGTGAGCGCCCACGATCGGCTCGACGGGGTCGTCATCGCCGCGGGCGTGGTGGCTTTCGGTCCTGCCAGTGAGGTCACGGATGAGACGCTCCGTCGGCTCTTCGAAGTCAATGCCCTCGCGCCGATTCGATTAATCCGAGAGGTGTCACCGCATCTCGCAGCATCCGCCACCGCCGGTGGTAAACCCTTCATCGTGACAATGAGTGGAATCGTGTCCGAGACTCCGACGGCGGGACTCGCGGCCTACTCTGCCGCGAAGGCGGCGTTGGCGGCCTTCGTGCAGGCCGGATCCCGCGAGCTGCGACGCTCGGGCATCCGGGTATTGGACGCCCGTCCCGGGCACACCGAGACCGGCCTCGCGACACGGGCAATCGCCGGGACTGCCCCGGCATTCCCGCCAGGCCTCGATCCCTCGGCTGTGGCGCAACGGATCGTCCGTGGAATCGTTGACGACGAGAAGGATCTGCCAAGCGGCGCGTTCTGAGTTGTGCAGCTACCACCCGTGTCGGACTTGGCGCAGCGCGGTGCCTGAACGGCGAGACAGCGTTCGCACCCATCAGCGCGTCCACGAGTGACACCCGCGCCGAAACTTGCGGGCGCACGTGTCACCGAGCGGCGCAAAGCGTGCGGTCGAGAGTCGATGCCGGATACCAGTCGGTCAGCTGACGCTGAACCCGAGCTTTCGGCCAGCAAGGCCCCGTCCGCGGCCGGCGAGCTCGTCCGCCACCGCGAGAATGGCCACGGATGCCGCATCCCGCGGGTCTGTCAGCACGATCGGTCTCCCCGCGTCGCCCCCTTCGCGCAGTGCGACGCTCAGCGGTATGGCGGCGAGTACGGGCACTGGCTGTTCCTGGCCGACCGAGAGTCGCGCCGCGACATCCGCCCCGCCGCCCGAGCCGAAGAGCTCAAGCATCGAGCCGTCGGGCTGAACCAGCCCGGACATGTTCTCGATGACGCCGATCACCCTCTGGCCCGTCTGGCGCGCAACGGTCGCGCTTCGTTCGGCTACCTCGGCCGCAGCCCCCTGCGGGGTGGTGACGACAATGACTTCGGCGTGCGGCAGCAACTGTCCGAGTGAGATTGCCACGTCGCCGGTGCCCGGAGGCAGGTCAAGCAGCAGAATATCCAGGTCACCGAAGTACACGTCCGTGAGAAACTGCTGGATCGTGCGGTGCAGCATCGGCCCACGCCAGGACACGGCGGCGCTGTGCTCCACGAACATTCCGATCGAGATCACCTTCACGCCGTAGTTGATGGGCGGAAGGATCATCTCGCCCACCTTCGTGGGCTTCGCTCCGGAGAGCCCGAGGATTCCCGGAATCGAGAACCCGAAGACGTCAGCGTCGACGAGGCCAACAGCCAGTCCGCGCGCCGCGAGCGCGACGGCGAGATTTGCCGTGATCGTCGACTTGCCAACACCCCCCTTGCCGCTCGTGATGGCGATGATTCGGGTGAGCGAATCCGGCCCGAACTGCAGGTCACGCGATCGTCCACCCCGCAGCTTCTCGGTGAGGGCCGTGCGTTGCTCTCGTGTCATTATGCTGACATCAACCGTCACTGACGTCACGCCGGGCACGGATGCTGCGGCCTGACGCACGTCGCGCTCGATGGTCTGAGCTGCGGGGCATCCCACGATCGTCAGCGTGAGACCAACCACCACGGCTCCGTCCGCTGAGGCGGTGATGCTCCCGATCATGTCCAATTCGGTGACCGGCTTGCGGAGTTCGGGGTCGATCACCCGGGAGAGGGCGTTCCGCACCTCTTGGTCGAGGTCGGTGGGCATGCTCACCCTGCGGTACCGCCCTGCTTCCGATCCCTGTCCAACTCCTCGAGAAGGGCCCGAAGCTCAGCACGAATGAAGTCCTTAGATGCGAGTTCGCGCACCGCGAGTCTCAGCGAGACGACCTCGCGAGCGAGGTATTCCGTGTCGGCGATGTTGCGTTCTGCGCGCTGGCGATCCTGCTCGACCTGAACCCGGTCACGGTCGTCCTGGCGATTCTGCGCCAAGAGAATGAGCGGCGCGGCGTAAGAGGCCTGCAGCGAAAGAATGAGCGTGAGCAGCGTGAAGTTCGTGATGCGCGGGTCGAACTGGGTGCCGGCGGGCGCATAGCTGTTGAAGGCGAGCCAGATCACGACGAATGCGGTCATTCCGAGAAGGAAATAGGAGGTACCCATCGCGCGGGCGAAGCCTTCGGAAAATCGACCAACGCGATCCTGGCCGCCCATGCGGGGAACGAAGCGATTGCGCAGCCCCTTGGGAGTATCGAGAGAGTCAGAGCGACGAGCCATTGAGTGACCTCCTTGCGGCAGATGGGACTACGGGGATAGTGCTGGTGTCGGCAGGCGCCGGCGCAGGATCGTCGTCGTGACTTCGCCAGTCATCGGGCAGGAGGTAGTCAAGGACATCGTCAATGGTCACCACCCCGACCAGTCGGTGGTTGTCGTCGACAACCGGAAGTGAGACCAGGTTGTAGCTCGCAAGGGTGCGGGCGACTTCTGCGGCGGACGCGCTCGCCTTGACCGGTTCGAGCTTCTGGTCGAGCAGGGTACCGAGACGTTCCATGGGCGGGTAGCGCAGCATCCGCTGAAAATGAACCATTCCGAGGAACCGGCCGGTCGGCGGTTCGTAGGGCGGGAGCGTCACGCAGACGGCCGCGCCGAGGGCTGGCGCGAGTTCGTGGCGGCGAATCAGGGCGAGGCCCTCGGCCACGGTGGCGTCGGCAGATACGATGATTGGCTCCGGCGTCATGAGGCCCCCGGCGGTGTCCGGCGCATAGGCGAGAAGCATTCGTACGTCTTCGGCCTCTTCGGGCTGCATGAGGTCGAGCAACACTTCGCCCCGCTCGTCGCTGAGTTGCGCGATGAGGTCGGCCGCATCATCCGGCTGCATCTGATCGAGCACATCGGCGGCACGGGCGTCGTCGAGCTGGTTGAGGATGTCGACCTGCTCGCTTTCCGGCATCTCTTCGAGCACATCGGCGAGGCGTTCGTCGCTCATTTCCTCCGCGACCTCGAGCATCCGCTGCTCTGGCAGGTCCAGCATCGCATTGGCGAGGTCGGCCGGCAGCAGATCTTCGTAGGTGGCGAGAAGCTGGGTGGCAGATTGCGGGGCGCTTGTGGAGCGCTCGCGCACGCCGGCCCAGGAGGAGAACACCGTCTGCCCCTTGGCAAACGGTGAGGCGCTGGTCTTGGGCCGACGGAGGAAGAGCTCGGTGACGGCCCACTCGCCGGGACCGCTCTCCTCGATCGCCACATCCTCGATTGTGGCACTGCCCGACTTGTCGACGAGGGTGACCTCGCGGCCGAGCATCTCGGCAATCACCCGAACTTCGCCGCCGCGCTGTTCGAATCGACGCATGTTGATAAGTCCGGTGGTGATGACCTGGCCGGAACCGAAGCTCGTCACCCGGCCGATCGACAGGAAGACACGACGCTTGCCCGGCACCTCCACGATCAGGCCGACGACGCGGGGCGGTTCCTTCTGCCGGTACACCACCAGCACGTCGCGCACCCGCCCGACCTTGTCACCGGCGGGGTCGAAGACGGAGCACCCGGCCAGTCGGGCGACAAAGACTCTTGCGGCGCTCACAGATCTAACTTAGACCGTGCGGACGCACGGAGAGGATAATGGAGTCATGACCAACCAAAGCCCTCTCGCACGCCGTGGCCGTCTCATCCCGACCCTCCCGAAGGGCGATGTGCTCGGCACGTATGACTCATACTTCGACGCCCAGGCGGTGGTCGACCGTCTTGCCAAAGCGGACTTCCCGGTCAAGCAGGTCTCAATCGTAGGAAGCGATCTCAAGACCGTCGAACGGGTCACCGGCAAGCTCACGTATGGGCGTGCAGCGGGTGCGGGAGCGGCAAGCGGCGCGTGGTTCGGACTCTTCATCGGCGTGCTCTTCACCTTCGGCGGCACCAGCACGGTGGTGCAGTACGTGATCGCGGCGATCATCATCGGTGCCGGCTTCGGCGCTCTCTTCGGTGTCGCGGCAACAGCCGTCACCCGCCGCACGCGCGACTTCACATCTACCCACCAGGTGCTCGCCAGCCGCTACGAGATTGTCGTGGACCCCAATCTGCTCTCGAAGGCACAGGACGTATTGTCGCGGCCCGCTGCAAGCTAGCGGGAGCGTACCGACCCCGAAGGCAACGCGGCCGCTCGGTCAGCGCAGCCAGGCCTCCACCTCATCCGCGGTGCGAGGGATTCCGATCGACAGGTTTTCTGCGCCCGCCTCGGTGACCAGGATGTTGTCTTCGATACGTACCCCGATGCCACGGAACTCCTCGGGCACAGTGAGGTCGTCGGGCTGGAAATAGAGCCCTGGCTCGATGGTGAACACCATCCCGGCCTCGAGCACGCCGTCGAGATAGAGGTCGCGCCGGGCCGCTGCGCAGTCGTGCACGTCGAGGCCGAGATGATGCGAGGTACCGTGAACCATGTACCGCCGGTGAAACTGGTTCTCCGGCTTCATCGACTCCTCCGCACTCACCGGCAGAAAGCCCCACTCTGCGGTCTTCTTGGCAATGACTCCCATGGCGGTCGCATGGATTTCACGGAAGCGGATGCCGGGTCGCACGATCGCAAACGCGGCATCGGCTGCCTCGCGCACGGTTTCGTACACGAGCCGCTGGGTCTCGCTGAACACTCCGCTCACGGGAAGAGTGCGGGTGATGTCCGCGGTGTACAGGCTGTCGAGTTCGATGCCGGCATCCATCAGGATCAGGTCACCCGGCACGACCGAGCCGTCGTTACGAGTCCAGTGCAGGATGCAGGCGTGCGCTCCCGAGGCGGCGATCGTGTCGTATCCGACCGCGTTACCCTCCGCGCGTGCGCGACGATTAAAGGTTCCCTCCACGAGGCGCTCGCCACGCTCATGGGCCACGATGGCCTCACGATCTGCGATCACGTCATCGAAGCCCTTCTTGGTGGCGGTGACAGCGCGGCGCAGCTGCTCGATTTCGTAGGCGTCTTTGACCAGGCGAAGTTCAGAGAGGTCACGGGCGAGTGCGGTGTCGGCGTCGATCTCGAGGCTCTCAGCATCCGCCGAGAGCAGTCGTCGTCCGTCGACCTGGTCGGTGAGATCACGATCGCCCTCGCGCAGGATTATCGTATCGGCGTCGACGGTGTCGAGCACTCGCTCCAAGTCCGCCAGGTCGACGGTGAGCAGGCCGAGGTCGTGCGACACCTGGGCTAGCGAGGGACGGGGACCCGTCCAGAATTCGCCGATCTCCGGGTTCGCATAGAACTCGTCAGAGTCGCGGCCAGCCGCCTTGCGGAAGTACAGAGTGGCGTCATGGCCCGCCACCGTCGGTTCGAGCACGAGCACACTTCCGGGTACGGAGTCGCTTGCCCAGCCGGTGAGGTGGGAGAACGCCGAGTGGGCACGATAGGCGTAGTCGGTGTCGTTTGAGCGGACTTTGGCCGCACCTGCCGGGATGAGCAGACGCTTACCCGGATAGAGCATTGAGATCCGTGCCCGTCGGGCGGCCGCCCACTCGGACTGTTCGCGCGGCCGGGGGACACCCTCGGTGCGTTCGGCCCAGTCGGACGAGATGTATTGCCTGAAGGTGTCGGAGACGGGAACTGTTGAGCGATTATCGGTCGCGCGGGGCGCGGATGCATTCTTGTCGGCCATGTATCCATTCTCCACCGCGGCGGCAATCACCGTGGCGAAGCGCTCGCATTCAGCGAGTGAGGTCAGCTTGCCTTGCGGTGCGGATGCGCGCGGAGTCCGAACGGCCACAGTGGCTTTGGCGGTACGAGTGGCTCACGACTCGCCGTCGACCGGGCAACGTGATCGAACGATGAGACCGGCGCAGGAAGCTCCGAATCGTCGAGAGTGATCATTCCGGTGTCGAGCGTCTTGCCCTGAATGCGAGCCACACCATTGATGAACCGCACCTCATCGGCAATGGGGGAACTGCTGAGGATGTCCTCGAAACTCTTCATTGCTGTACCCCTGCCCGTGCGCTCGTCACCTCTGGTGTGAATGTGAATAGTTCAACAGAGACTGCACGGTCTTGTCTATGACTCGCCGTGCTCCTTGACGAACGACGATGAAGAGAGTAGGAAGACACGAGTGCGCACTGGCAGGTCGAAACAGACCCCGCAAACCTGATCGGGGATCAAAGTCATGTCAAGCGTTGTCTCGAACTCGGCGGTTCCGGCTGCTGCGTCGCCCGTCCGCGCCCCGGCTTTCGCTGACACCCACGAACGCATCATCGAAGCCAGCTGTCGCTTGTTCAGCCGCCGGGCGGTGCGGGATGTTGCGATGGACGAAATCGTCGTCGCATCCGGCGTCGCCAAAGCCACGCTCTACCGACACTTTGCGACCAAAGACGAGCTCGTGCTCGCCTTCCTCGCTCGGAGAGAAGTGGACTGGACTTTTGGCCTCGTCGAACACGGCGCCCGCTCTCGCTCATCAGACCCCGAGGGGCGGCTTCTCGCCATCTTCGACGTCTTCAACGACTGGTTCCAGCGCGACGACTTCGAGGCATGCTCCTTCATCAATGTGCTGCTGGAGATGGGCGCCGATCACCCGCTCGGTCGTGCGAGCACTGTCTATCTCGCAAACATCCGCACAGTGGTGAGTGGACTTGCCGCGGAGGCCGGGCTGACCGAGCCCGAGCAATTCGCGCGGTCCTGGCACATCCTGATGAAGGGATGCATCGTGCAGGCGGCCGAGGGAGATCGCCTCGCTGCCCGTCGCGCACGCGCCCTCGGTGAGCTTCTGATTGCGGCGAATCGAGCCGCAGGGTGCGAGAAGGGCTAAACCGCCGGACGCAGCCGCACGACGATTGGCCGATGGTCGCTGCCCGCGCTATCGAGGTTCTGCACCACCCGCATCCCGAGAACTCTCCAGTTTTTCGTCGTCATCACATGGTCGATCGGCGCACCGAGGAGCGCGGGAATGCCGGTGGGCCAGGTTCCCACTGCTGCGGAGTTCGCGCGGAGGGCGGAATCCGCGCACGCCCCTACGGTCATACCGGGTGCCGTACCCAGACCGGCCAGATGGTCGAGAGTGGCGTTGAAATCGCCGGCCAGGATCACATTTCCCGAGGGGGAGGCACCCGCGAGCCAGTGCAGGTCCCCATTCCAGTTCTTCAGTTCACTCGGCAGCGGAGCCACCGGATGCGCGGCGACGATCCTCGGACCGGTTCCGCTGTCGGGCACCATCACGAGACTCGGAAGGGTCAAGGTCGATCCGGCTGCCTCATCGAGGTGATAGGCACCGAGAGTGGTGCTGATGAGTACCGAGGTGGAGCGCGCCGGGGAGACATGCCCATGCGCAACGGTGTGCGAGACCATGGGAAGCCCCGCCGCCGACATCCGCTCGGCCACGGCCTTCGCTGTCGCCTCGGTTGTCTCGGGAAGGGCAACGATGTCCGCGTCGGAGTCGGTGGCGAGCGTCGCGATCACGTCGGGTCCCGGTGCGCCGCCGAGGGTGTTCCAGGCGACGACCGTGACGTCCGTCGCCGCTCGAGCGGGCAGCGCGTTGCCGCCAAAGCCACGGCTGGTGAGCACGGCAGCGTTGAGAAGGATGAAGACCAGCGCGAGTGCCGAAATGCTCAGGCCGAGGCGCCGGAAGCGTCGGCTCGCCGTCGCTAGCACCAAGAGCACGACGAGGAGCGCGGCGGCACCAAGCGCCGCGGCCCCTCGGAATGACGCGAGCTGGGCGATGCCGGCGACGCGCTGGAGCCAGAAGAGCTGCGGCCAACTCAGCACGAGCACGGTCGCCGCGAGAACGATCAATAGGAGAGCGGCGAGCAGGCGGCGAAACATCGTGCCCCAGACTAACCGCAATAGAGTTGCAGGATGCCCGGACCGATCGACCTGCACACCCACAGCAGCGTCTCCGACGGTACCGAGACCCCGACCGAGCTGGTGAAAGCGGCAG
>JANYIZ010000104.1 GCA_025408445.1 Frigoribacterium sp.
CGCGTCCGTCGACGCCAGCGTCGTACTTCCATCTCCTGCGCCGCCAGGCCTATGCGCGTCCTCGTCGCCCGCTGATCGTGTTCACCCCGAAAGCGATGCTGCGGCTGCGAGGCGCGACGAGCAGCATCGCCGAATTCACGAGCGGCAAGTTTGAACCAGTGATCGACGATGCGGCAATCACCGACAAGAGTGCCGTGAAGCGCGTCGTGCTGCACTCCGGAAAGATCCACTATGACCTGCTGGCCGAGGTGGATAAGCGCCAGCAGAAGGATGTCGCGCTGGTGCGCCTGGAGCAGTATTACCCTCTGCCCCAAGAACAGCTGAAGGCCGTGCTCTCGCAGTATCCGGAGGCCGAACTGGTCTGGGCGCAGGAGGAGCCGGAGAACATGGGCGCCTGGCCGTTCATCTGCCTCGAATTGGCCAAGCGGCTCACGCCCGGCCGCTCGATTTCGGTCGCCTCGCGCCCGGCATCCGCGTCTCCGGCAACGGGCTCGTCCAAGCGCAGTGCCCAGGAGCTCATCGACCTGATGGACCACGCACTGACCGTCCGGTAGTCGCTTCGCTTGACGGAGGGCCGTCGCCCGCGGGTGCGGCCGCAGCTCGGTCGGCCTCCTTCCGACAGCTTCCCCGCGATCCCCCGTGCGAAATGCAGGACCGGACGTTACCAGAGTGACTGGATGGGCACACCCGCCACGCCAGTCACACATGTTCCTGCATTTGCGACGGAAGCCTGCGGTCGGAGACCACTGCGGGAGACCGAGGCCGATGACGGGCGACCGGAGGGCACATCAGAACGGTCGGACAGGCGGATGCCCCGGCCGCCAGTCGAGCGAGGGCTAGTGGTTCGACTGCAGGGTGCGCAGCGTGAGCAGCACCTGGTCGCGCAGGTCGCTCGGAGCGGTTTCGCGGCAAGCGCGCTGCACGGCCTGGGTCAGCACAATGCCGACGTGGGCGTCACCGGTGCAGTCGTCGCAGTTGGCGATGTGCTCGGCGATGTCCGCCGCATCCGCCTTCGCCAGTTCGTTGTGTAGGTACTCTTCGAGTTCGGCTTTCGCCTTCTCGCATCCGCAGTCGGTCATTTCTTCTTGCTCCCAGCAGTGGCAGGTTGGGTACGCGTGCCGGAAGTGTTGATGCCTCGTTCGACCGCGTACTCGGAGAGCAGGTCCCGCAGCATCCGCCTGCCACGATGCAGACGGCTCATTACGGTACCTACCGGAGTCTTCATTATGTCGGCGATCTCCTGGTAGGAGAAGCCTTCGACGTCGGCGAAGTAGACGGCCATCCGAAAATCCTCCGGGATAGCCTGGAGGGCGTCCTTGACCGCGCTGTCGGGCAGATGGTCGATCGCCTCAGCCTCGGCCGAACGGGTCGAACGACCCTGGGTCACCGATTGGGCGCCTCCGAGCTGCCAGTCCTCGAGTTCGTCGATGGTGCCCTGGTAGGGATCGCGCTGCTTTTTGCGGTAACTGTTGATGAAAGTGTTGGTGAGGATGCGGTACAGCCAGGCTTTGAGATTCGTGCCCTGCTGGAACTGCGCGAAGGCGGCGAACGCCTTGACGAATGTCTCCTGCACCAGGTCGGCAGCATCAGAGGGGTTGCGCGTCATGCGCAAACCGGCGGCGTACAACTGGTCCATGAACGGGATCGCCTGGGCCTCGAAGAGTGTTCGTACGTCGACGGCGGAAGCCTCCATCACAGGCGCAGACTCTTTCGTCACAGGCTCGTGTGCCACGGCCTCAGACTCGGCGGGGTTGGCGGCGTCATCCTTCGAAGTGGTCATCGCTGACAAGCTTACGTCGCCGCGAGTGCGGGCAGGCTGGTCGCTGAACAACAGTGGGTCACGCACGGTTCGACCCGACACTGCGGGCCGATCGAGCAGAACTAACACGGGGCATCCTCTTCCTTGGCCGTGGGGCCGATACCCTTAGTAACCGATGCACGTATTCAAGTATTCCGGCCCAGAATTCAACCCCTTCGGTGACGAGGGTCTCATCGTGGGCGGCGAACCCGGCCCGTGGCCCGCGCCCGTCGCCACCGGTCCGCTGTCTGCCCGGCTCGCACTGCCAGGATCGAAATCGCTGACCAACCGCGAACTGGTTCTCTCCGCGATTGCGATCGGACCGTCGACCCTGCGGGCACCGCTCCACTCGCGCGACACCGCCCTCATGATCCAGGCCCTTCGGGCACTCGGCACGAGCATCGTCGAGTTACCGGGGGTCTCCCCCTTTGGACCCGACCTGCTCATCACTCCCGGCGAACTCTCCGGCGGAACCTCCATCGACTGCGGCCTGGCTGGCACCGTCATGCGCTTCCTCCCACCGATCGCCGCGCTCGCCCTCGGGCCGGTCGCTTTCGACGGTGACGCATCGGCCCGCAAGCGACCGATGCGCACCACGATCGATTCGCTGCGCGCCCTCGGGGTGGATGTCAACGACGATGGCCGGGGGAAGCTCCCGTTCAGCCTGTACGCCACGGGCTCCGTCGCGGGCGGAGAGATCGAGATCGACGCCTCCGCGTCGAGCCAGTTCGTCTCCGGTCTGCTCCTGGCCGGCGCTCGCTTCACGAACGGGCTTACGCTCCGGCACATCGGAGACGGGCTGCCGAGTCTCGCCCATATCGACATGACCATCGCCACCCTCGCCCGCCGCGGAGTAGTGGTGCAAAACCCCGAGGCCGGAGTCTGGATCGTTCCGCCCGGTGCGATCGCCGGCATCGACATTGCGATCGAACCCGACCTCTCTAATGCCGGGCCGTTTCTTGGCGCCGCGCTCGTAGCCGGCGGCTCGGTCACGGTTACCGGTTGGCCGGCCGACACGACCCAGGTAGGGGCGGAGATGGCCACCATCCTTACCGACATGGGCGGTGAGGTGTCCTTCGTCGAGACGGGGGACGGTCTGGGCGAGCTGACGGTAACCGGAACGGGCACCCTGCGCGGCATCCGCCTCGACAATGCGAGCGAACTGGCACCGACCATTGCAGCCCTGGCTGCTCTCGCCGAGGGCGAGACGGTGCTCACCGGCATCGCACACCTGCGCGGTCACGAGACGGATCGACTGGCGGCCCTCGTCGCGGAGATCACCGCTCTCGGCGGAGACGTGACCGAGACGGACGACGGCCTGATCATCCGCCCTCGTCCCCTGCACGGCGGACTGTGGCACAGCTACGAAGACCATCGGATGGCGACGGCTGGCGCGATCATCGGGCTCGCCGTCGACGGGGTACTGGTCGACGATATCGCCGCGACGGCAAAGACGCTCCCCCAGTTTCCCGAACTCTGGGCCGGATCACTACTCGGACGTAGCGCCCGATCGACCTCTGCCCTCGACCTGATCTGACGCATGAGCTGGCTCACCGAGGACGACGACGAAGACGACGACAAGTACGCCGATTATGAGGCCCGCAACCGGCCGAATCCCAAGGGTAATCGGGCGCGCACAAAGATCCGCCCAGAGCACACGGATGCCGTAACGGGACGGGTCTTCACCGTCGACCGCGGCCGGTACTCCGTGATCGTCGGTGAGGGCACCGCCGAGGAGCACGCCGCGCTGGCATCGCGCGCCAGCGAGTTGCGCAAGCAGCCGATCGTCACCGGCGACTACGTCGACCTGGTCGGCGACACCTCAGGGGACGAGGGAACCCTCACCCGAATCGTGCGCATCCAGCCGCGCACGACCGTACTGCGGCGCAGTGCGGATGACTCGGACGAGGTCGAGCGCATCATCGTCGCGAACGCCGATCAGATGCTCATCGTCGTGGCGGCGGCCAACCCGGAGCCGCGCCCGCGACTGGTGGACCGCTACCTGGTTGCTGCGTTCGATGCCGGGCTCACGCCAATCCTCTGCATCACCAAGACCGACCTCGCCGACCCCACCGAGTTCCTCGCGAACTTCGACGGGCTCGACATCACGGTCGTGCAGAGCGGTGTCGGGGCGATGCCGACGGCGGAGATAGCGGCACTGCTCGAGGGACATACGACCGTCGCGGTCGGCCACTCCGGTGTCGGCAAGTCCACGCTCGTCAACGCCCTGGTGCCCGACGCGAACCGCGCGATCGGGCGGGTCAATGCCGTAACCGGGCGCGGGCGCCACACCTCGTCATCCACCATCTCCTACCGGGTGGGAAGCGGCTGGGTCGTCGACACTCCCGGTGTGCGATCATTCGGACTCGGGCATGTGAACACCGACAACATCCTGCGCGCGTTCACCGACCTCGCGGCGATCGCCGAGGACTGCCCGCGCGGCTGTACTCACTTGCCGGACGCACCGGATTGCGCGATGAACGAGCGAGTGGCCGCCGGTGAACTCGGCGAATCCGGAAAGCTGCGGCTCGACTCGTTCCAGCGCCTCCTGGCCTCTCTCACCTGAGCCCTGCCCTAACCTTGCAGTCGTGACCGAATACTCGCGTGCTTCCGACCTGCAGCTCGCCCGTGAACTCGCGGACATGGCGGATGCCATCTCGATGGACCGCTTCCGTTCCGTCGACCTGGTGGTCACCGTGAAGCCCGACATGACCCCGGTATCGGATGCCGACCGGGCGGTCGAGACCGCCCTGCGCGCGGCGATCGCCGACAGCCGCGCGGGCGACTCCGTGCGGGGCGAGGAGTTCGGCGTGGAGCAGGGTGCCGCGGGCAACTCTCACCGGCAGTGGATTATCGATCCGATCGACGGCACCAAGAACTACGTGCGCGGGGTGCCGATCTGGGCCACGCTGATCTCTCTTGCGATCGACGGAGTGCCGGTGGTCGGAGTGGTGAGCGCACCCGCCCTCGGCACGCGCTGGTGGGGCGCGACCGGACAGGGGGCATTCGTCGACGAACGGCTTGGCACCGCGCAATCCGGCTCCGACACTGTCAGCCGGGCTCGTCGCATCCATGTCTCCCGGGTCGCGGAGCTTGCGGATGCTTCGATCAGCCTGAGTGGACTGACCCGGTGGGAGAACGCGGGCAAGCTTCCGCAGTTTCTGGCACTTACCCGCGAAGTTTGGCGCACCCGCGACTACGGCGACATGTGGCCGTACATGATGGTCGCCGAGGGACTGCTCGAGGTCTCGGGCGAGTACGACCTACAGGTCTATGACATGGCCGCACTCGTGCCGATCGTGCAGGAGGCGGGGGGCACCTTCACTTCGGTCGACGGCAAGGACGGGCCGTGGCACGGCTCCGCTCTCGCCACCAACGGTCTACTCCACGACCGGGTGATCGCGGCACTGGCCGAAAGCCTTTAGGCGAAGTCGACACCCTGCGCGGGGTCGAGGGGCGGCAGTGGGCAAGCAGCACCCTCGCGACGCCTTGGCACCTCACACGATAAGCTCGACTCGGTCGTTCGCTGTTCGACTGCCACGAAAAGGAGCGATCACATGCCCGCATCACGAGATCTCACCAAGCCGGTTGCCGGGCTGGTCTTCGTGCTCGGCTGGGCCATCGGAATCACCCTGTGGTCGGTTGCCCACCTGGCTCCCACTGGCGAGACCGGAGCCTTCCTGGTGGACATCGGCATCCTCGCTGTCTCGGTCGGCTTCGCCGCCCCGTTCCTCAAGAGCACCAACGGGCTGCTCGCCGCGGTAATCCTCGCGATCGTCGGCATCGGGCTGTTCGCCTTCGGTGACTTCCTGCACGTGACAGTGATCACCTACCTGCTCCGCCTGCTCGCACCGCTCCTTGCCGTGCTGACGCCGGTGTACAGGCTGCTCGATTTCCGCATCTTCGCCTGAGCGGTTCTTGCCACCTAAGCGGCACTTCCCACCTAAGCGTCTGGCGTGGGCGTCGGTCGCTCGGCATCGAGATGGCTCGTGAAAGTGAACGCCACGAACGGGATGCCGGCGAAGCGGGTGCAGGTCGCCACGAGTTCACCCAGAGCGTCCTCGAGGTCGCCGTGCTCGTCGTCGATGGTCACCGCATAGGCCTCGACCATCAGGGCTGCGATCTGCGGATACCGCTCGTTCGTGATCACCCGCGTGGCGACCGTTACCCGGGGCGGTGGGCGAAAGGAGTCGTGATCCAGGTGCAGGTAGCGCCGTGCATTCGGATCATTCATCTCGACACTCTAGGGCGGCGATGCTCCGCGACCAGGGCACGAGGCACAGGCAGGTGCGGCCCGATCCGGAGATCGG
>JANYIZ010000105.1 GCA_025408445.1 Frigoribacterium sp.
CGCTCGGCGGGACAGGGGCGCTCACAGGGCGGCTCTCAGGGCGGCTCTCAGGGCGCGAATGCCCAGCGCAAGCGCGCCAACCGCGACGGCGCTTCGGCGGCGCCCGCGGTCGGTGGCTCGCGCAACTTCTACAGCACCGCGAGCGGTGAGGGCGCCGCATCCGGCGCTCCTCGCACTGGCGGCGCTCCCCGAAGCGGCGCTCCCCGCGGCGGTGCGGCATCCGGAGCCGGTCGTGCCGGATCCGGCGGCGGACTCATCGGAATGTCCCAGGGCGGCGGACGTCGTCGCAGCGGCGGCGGCCGCTAACCCAGCCACTGAAGAGAGGGCCTTCGCATTCGTGCGGGGGCCCTTTTTTCGCGGGCGGAATGTCAGCGCATCACGCTCTGCGCATCACGCTCTCCGCTCCGCTCCACTCCACTCCACGCACCATGCTCCGCTCCGCTGAGTGACACGCGCGCCCGAAATTTCGGGCACGCGTGTCACTCGCGGCCGCAGAGGCGACAGGGGAGGCGGAGCAGGCGGCAGGGGAGACGGAGCAGGCGGCAGGTACGGGGCAGGTGCAGCGCAGGCAGCGCAGGCAGCGCCTCAGTACAGGCGGCCCACGGAGGCCAACGCGGCACGCACGAGCGCGCCACGACCGCCCTCCATCTCGGTAGAGACTGATTCGGATGCCGCTTCCTGCGGGGTCATCCACGTCAGTTCGAGGGCATCCTGCCGGGGGTCGCAGGTGCCGGTCACGGGTACCACGTAGGCGAGGGAGACCGCATGCTGGCGGTCATCAGTGAACTGCGAACCGGGGAACGGAAAATACTCAGCGACCGAGAAGGGTATCGGGCTCGCGGGCAGCAGCGGGAAGGCCATCGGTCCGAGATCCTTCTCGAGATGGCGGAACAAGGCGTCGCGCAGGCTCTCGCCGTACATCACGCGCCCCGAGACCAGCGTGCGGGTGATCGCGCCGGCCGAATTGGCCCGAAGCAGGATGCCGACCTGGGTGACCTGGCCGACGCCATCCACCCGCACCGGCACCGCTTCTACGTAAAGCAACGGCAGTCGCCGCCGGGCCTCGGCGAGCTCCTCATCGGACAGCCAGCCGGAGTTCGGGTCGGGAGTGCCTACGGAGCTCATGCTCCATTGTCACGTATCGGTGGCGCGCACTGTGACGGCTGACCGGGAGACTGTCAGAGGTTTGGGCAAAGATGGGACTATGAGCAACGTGCTCGGGCGATTTTCCCCGGCAACCCGAGACTGGTTCTCGGGGGCATTCCCCGCGCCCACCCCCGCCCAATTGGGCGCCTGGGAGGCCATTACGACCGGGGCGAATGCGCTCGTCGTCGCGCCCACCGGGTCGGGAAAAACCCTCGCCGCGTTCCTTTGGGCGATTGATCGGCTGGCAACCACTCCGGCACCCGAGGACCGCAACCTCCGCACCCGTGTGCTCTACATCTCCCCCCTCAAGGCCCTCGCAGTCGATGTCGAGCGCAACCTGCGCTCGCCCCTCGTGGGGGTCACTCAGACCGCAAAGCGGCTCGGGATGTCTCCGCCGGAGGTGACCGTCGGCGTGCGGTCGGGCGACACGACGTCGGGCGACCGGCGCCTGCTGCAACGCCTGCCTCCGGACATCCTGATCACGACTCCGGAGTCGCTCTATCTCATGCTCACGGCGTCGGCAAGGGACACGCTGCGCGGGGTCGAGACGGTGATCATCGATGAAGTTCACGCGGTCGCATCGACCAAACGAGGCGCTCACCTCGCACTGTCGCTCGAGCGGCTCGACCTGCTGCTGGAGAAGCCCGCCCAGAGAATCGGGCTGTCGGCGACCGTGCGGCCACACGAAGAGGTGGCCCGGTTTCTCGCCGGCAATGCTCCCGTCACGATAGTCGCTCCTCCGTCAACGAAGAAGTTCGACCTGAGCGTGGTCGTGCCAGTGGAGGACATGACCGAGCTCGGTACGGCGCCGGCGGTGCGAGAGGGGTCGGCGGCGGCATCCACCGAAACAACGCAGGGCTCCATCTGGCCCCACGTGGAGGAACAGATCGTGGATCGAATCCTTGAGCATCGATCCACAATCGTCTTCGCAAACTCCCGTCGGCTGGCCGAGCGCCTGACCGCGCGCCTGAACGAGATCTACGCGCTTCGGCAGGAGGAGCGCGAGCCGGACCGCGAGCTGGAGCTGGTCGGGCTGGCGCTTAACCCCTCCATCGCAGGCCCGGTCGGCACAGGGGTCGCGGAATCGCTTCGCGATTCTTCCAACTCCACCGCGCTTCTCGCACGGGCCCACCACGGCTCGGTATCGAAGGAGCAGCGTGCCTTCATCGAAGACGACCTGAAGTCTGGACGACTGCGCTGCGTGGTGGCAACCAGCTCTCTCGAACTCGGTATCGACATGGGCGCTGTCGATCTCGTGATCCAGGTCGAGTCCCCGCCGAGCGTCGCGAGTGGACTCCAACGGGTTGGTCGCGCCGGTCATCAGGTGGGCGAGGTGTCTCGCGGCGTCATCTTCCCCAAGCATCGGGCCGACCTCATCCACTGCGCAGTGGCGAGTGAGCGGATTTCCGCCGGGCTCATCGAGGCGATGCGAATCCCGCAGAATCCGCTCGACGTGCTCGCGCAGCAGACCGTTGCCGCAGTGGCGCTCGACTCCCTCGATGTGGACGAGTGGTTCGACACCGTGCGGCGCAGCGCGCCATTCGCGAGCCTCCCGCGTTCGGCCTACGACGCCACTCTCGACCTGCTCAGCGGCCTCTATCCCTCCGATGAATTCGCGGAACTGCGCCCGCGCATCGTCTGGGATCGCGTCGGCGGCACGATCACCGGCCGCCCGGGCGCCCAGCGCCTCGCGGTGACCTCCGGGGGGACCATCCCGGATCGCGGACTATTCGGGGTGTTCATGGTGGGGTCCGGCACCGGGGACCGAGCGCCCGCGCGAGTCGGCGAGCTCGACGAGGAGATGGTCTACGAGTCCCGGGTCGGCGACGTGTTCGCGCTCGGGGCCACCAGCTGGCGAATCGAAGACATCACCCACGACCGCGTGATCGTCTCACCCGCGTTCGGGCAACCGGGCAAGGTGCCATTCTGGAAGGGCGACGGCATCGGTCGCCCGGCCGAACTCGGGCGTGCGATCGGCGAGTTCACTCGCGAGATCGCGAGCGGCTCGACGACGGATGCTCGCACCCGCGCCGTGCTCGGGGGGCTCGATCACCGCGCCGTCAACAACCTCGTGTCGTTCATCGACGACCAGAAAAAGGCGACCGGACATGTGCCGAGCGACCGCACCCTGGTGGTGGAGCGCTTTCGTGACGAGCTCGGAGACTGGCGTGTCATCCTTCATTCCCCATACGGCATGCAAGTGCACGCGCCGTGGGCGCTCGCAATCGGAGCGCGCATCCGCGAGCGATTCGGGCTCGACGGGGCCGCGATGGCGAGCGATGACGGCGTGATCCTGCGCATCCCCGACACGGAGAGCGAGCCGCCCGGGGCGGAGTTGTTCGTCTTCGACCCGGCCGACCTTCGCGACATCGTGACCGAAGAGGTGGGGGCATCCGCGCTGTTCGCCTCTCGGTTCCGAGAGTGTGCGGCCAGGGCCCTATTGCTGCCGCGGTATAACCCCGGCCGACGATCCCCACTCTGGCAGCAGCGCCAGCGGGCCTCTCAACTGCTGGATGTCGCGCGCAAGTATCCGAGTTTCCCTATCGTGCTTGAGGCAGTGCGCGAGGTGCTGCAGGACGTCTACGACCTGCCCGCGCTCACGGAGCTTGCCAAGCAGATCGAGAGCCGGCGCATCCGCATCGTCGAGACCGAGACGGAACAGGCGTCGCCGTTCGCGCGCTCCCTGCTGTTCGGATATGTCGCTGCGTTCATGTACGAGGGTGATTCGCCGCTCGCCGAGCGCCGTGCCGCCGCCCTGTCGCTCGATCCCACTCTCCTCGCCGAACTGCTGGGCCGGGCCGAGCTGCGCGAGCTCCTCGACCCGGCCGTGATCGAGCAGCTCGAGCTCGAGTTGCAAAGACTCGCCCCGGATCGCCGAGCCCGCGATGCCGAGGGCGTTGTCGACCTGTTGCGCATGCTCGGTCCGCTGTCGGAGCCGGAAATCCAGCAGCGCCTCGATCCCGCCAGCGGGCTCGTGAGTGCAGCGCTCGACACGGCCTTGGCTGGGCTCGCCCGATCGAACCGTATCTGGCGTGCGGGAAGCGAGCGCTGGGCGATCATCGAGGATGCCGCCCGCTTGCGTGACGCGCTCGGCACACCGCTGCCGATCGGCATCCCCTCCGCGTTCATCGAGCCCGTTGACGACCCGCTCGGCGATCTCGTGAGCCGGTTCGCTCGCACCCATGTGCCGTTCACCGTGGCCGCCGTTGCCGACCGCCTCGGACTCGGAACGGCCGTGGTCCTCACCTCCCTTCGTGCCCTCGCGGGCCAGCGGCGGGTCGTCGAAGGCGAGTTCCGCCCGGGCGCGAGCGGCAGCGAATGGTGTGACGTTGAGGTCTTGCGTCGCCTGCGCAGCCGTTCGCTCGCGGCGCTCCGTCACGAGGTCGAGCCCGTGGATGCTGCGACCCTCGGTCGCTTCCTCCCGTCCTGGCAACACGTGGCCGAACCGCTGCGCGGGGTCGACGGTCTCGCCGCGGTGATCGACCAGCTCGCCGGAGTCGCCCTTCCGGCATCCGCCTGGGAGTCGCTGGTGCTTCCGGCGCGGGTGAAGGACTACTCGCCGGTGATGCTCGATGAGCTCACCGCCGCGGGCGAGGTCATCTGGTCTGGCGGGGGCGCACTCCCCGGCAATGACGGCTGGGTGAGCCTGCACCTGGCCGACAGCGCCAGTCTCACCCTGCCCGAACCGACGGGAGCCGAGACCACCGAGTTGCAGCGATCGATCCTGACGAGCCTCGCCGGTGGCGGAGCCTACTTCTTTCGACAGCTGTCCAATGCCGTGGGTAGTACCGATGACAAAGAGCTGCTCGCGTCGCTCTGGGACCTCGTCTGGTCGGGGCTCATCACCAACGACACCCTCTCTCCCCTGCGCTCCTACCTCGGGGCAAGCACGACCAAGGCCCGGGCAGTTCCGCGTTCGCGGGCCTTCCGCGGCCGCGCCCGCCCCACGATGCCCAGTACCGGCGGTCCCCCCAGTGCGGCTGGCCGCTGGTCGCTGCTGCCTCTCGCTGAGCCGGATGCCACGGTGCGCGGCGTCGCGACGGCGGAGCTGTTGCTCGAGCGCTATGGCGTCGTCACCCGCGGTGCGGTCGTGAGTGAAGGCATTCGCGGCGGATTCTCGCTCGCGTACCGGGTGCTCAGCGGTTTCGAGGAGACCGGTCGGGCCCGTCGCGGCTACTTTGTGGAGGGCCTCGGCGCCGCCCAGTTCGCCACCGGCGCCACGGTCGACCGATTGCGCTCGTTCGCCAAGGAGCCCGACTCCGAGCACGACCCAGTGGCGATCACCCTGGCGGCAACCGACCCGGCGAATGCCTACGGTGCCGCATTGGCGTGGCCGCCCGCGGCGATCATCGAAGGCGCGGACGATCTGAAGCGGGGTCATCGTCCCGGCCGCAAAGCCGGAGCGCTCGTCGTGCTCGTCGACGGCGGGCTCGCCCTCTATATCGAGCGCGGCGGCAAGACGATGCTCACGTTCGCGGAGACCGAGCGCGGGATGACGGCGGCGGCCCACTCACTGGCCGCAGCGATACGGCGCTCGGGCGGACGACTCAGGGTCGAGCGGGTAAACGGAGACTTCGTGATCGGGACCGCGCTGGGAGAGGCTCTCGTCGAGGCCGGCTTCAGCATTACTCCACAGGGCCTGCGGCTGCGCGGGTGAGGTGGGTCGCGAGCGCAATGACAGGACACGGACATGCCTGAGGGTGACACCGTCTATCGCACGGCCACCAACCTCAACGCCGCGCTTGCCGGGGGCGAACTGGTCCGCTGCGACATCCGCGTTCCAACCTTCGCAACGGTGGATCTCACCGGCGACACCGTGGAAGGCGTGGTGAGCCGGGGCAAGCACCTGCTGATCCGGGTCGGCGAGTACAGCATCCACAGTCACCTCAAGATGGAGGGTTCCTGGCATCTCTACCGGCACGGCACCAAGTGGCGTCGACCGGAGTGGCAGGCACGCGCCATCCTCGCCACCGCCGAGTGGGTGGCCGTTGGCTTCCAGCTCGGCACACTCGACGTGGTTGCCCGCGACGACGAGGCGAGTGTCGTCGGCTATCTCGGCCCCGATCTACTTGGCCCGGGCTGGAACGCAGATGAAGCGCTCCTGCGTCTCACCGCCACCCCGGCCCGAGCAGTCGGCCTTGCCCTGCTCGACCAGCGTGTGATGGCGGGACTCGGCAACGTCTATCGCAACGAACTCTGTTTTCTCGGCGGCGTGCTTCCCACCCGGCCGGTCGGCGAGATCGAGAAGCCGGCGAGGCTGGTGGCTCTTGCCCACCGGCTGATCGACGCCAACAAGAACCGAGTGGACCGCACCACCACCGGCTCGCTCCGCGGGGAGACGGACTGGGTCTATCGACGTAAGGGAAGGCCGTGCCTGCGCTGCGGAACGCGGATCGAACATGGCGAATTGGGTGAATCAGCGCTGCAATTACGGGACATCTATTGGTGCCCGAGGTGCCAGAGCTGATCCGAACTGATCTGGCTACGACAGCGGGTGATACCGGCGGTGCCCGCCAGCCAATGCGGGGTCAGCGGCGGCGCGAAGCGAGCAGGAACAGAGTCGCCGTGGCCGTCGCGAGCCCCAGTATTACCAGGAGCGGTGCGGCGATCGTGTAAACCAGCACGAGGTTGTAGTCGAAGGCTGTCGTACCGGCAGTGGTGTTGAGCCGATCCATCCGATCCGCGATGTAACGGATGGTCAGCAGCCCGGCGGCGACGAACACAAGGCTGAGCGCCCACAGCCCCGCGAGGTAGGGGTCGAATCGCCGGGGAGCAGGCTGATTCTCCCCTGGGTCAGGGTGCACCGTCCGAAACGCTGAGGGTTCGGCGTCCATGACGGGCATCGGATGCTCGACGAGTTCCGGTACAGCGGTGCGCTCCGGCGCGGCCGACGGTCGTGCATGCACACTCGGGTCGTAGCCGGGCTGGAAGGCCGGATTGAAGCGGGGGTCAAACCTGTCGCTGGAGGAGATGTCCGTCATGGTGACATCGATCCTAAGCTCCCCCTATGCGACGGTCCCGATTTTCAGGACTTAAGGCCCGCGAAGCCCCGAAGCGGAATGTTAGGGTGGCCTAAGTTGGGCCTGTTAATATGTGCCGGTTCTCTTATTCGAAGGGGTTCATTTTAGATGAGCTATGTCAAATCCGCTCTTCTCGACGAAAAGGGCTTCGTCATCCTGGATGCGTACGACCAGGCCGCCGATTCCCCGGAGTGGACGGACCTCGAGTTCGTGGATTGGAAGTCATCTGGCGTAACGCGGTTCGCTCCCCTCGCCAGCGCCTTCGGTGAGATCGAGGTCAACGGATTCTGGAACCACACCCCGCCGCGCACCGACAAGGACGGCGTCTGGATCGACTCGCAGGTTGACAAGGCCCCGCACCTCACCGACCGCGCCAAGGAGCCGGGTGCCAACATCGGGCGCTGCCGCGTGATCGAACTGCAGCCCAATGTGTATTCCGACACCCTCTACAACCTCCACCAAGACGACAACAACCGCCTCAATCCCGACGGCTCCGGCTGGATCGTTCGCGGATTCTTCAACCTTTCGGATGACGCGGAATCGTTCATGACGCTTCGTGAAGACCGCTTCGACCCGACCAACGAGGTGCGAATCGCGCTCCCGGCCGGCGCTCAGATCATCGTCGACACTCAGCGCTTCTGGCACGCCGTCTGGCACAAGGGGCCCGAGCCGCGGTACTGCCTCATCACCTCCTGGGAGTCGGGTCCGCAACTCGACACGTACATCGAGAAGTACCACGGCACCAACGTTCACGAAAATCCTCCGCTCGCACCCGAGGTCATCCGGGCAGCCGAGGCTGACGTTCAGCGCCGTCTCGCCGAGCGCGCCGCGGCTCTTGCCTCCCGAGGCGAGACAGACGAGGGTGCGATAGACCCCGAGGCCTAGACCACCATGGTTAGCGAAGGACTCGGATGACACACCTCGCCGCGCTCGACGGCCAGGTTACGAGCTGGCTCGACCTGTTCGGCCCCATCGTCTTCTACCTGATCGTGTGGGGTCTCGTTTTCGCCGGTACCGGACTGTTCGTCGGCGTCTTCATCCCCTTCATCACCGGCGATTCCCTGCTGTTCGCCGCGGGCATCCTCTCGGCCGGGCACAGTGGCATCAACATCTGGGTGCTCGCCATCGGTGTGGGGATCGCCGCTTTCCTCGGCGACCAGGTCGGATTCCTCCTCGGTCGCCACTACGGGCGCCCCTACCTCGATCGCCGCACCGGCGCGTGGGTGCAGCGCAGCATCCGTCGCGCGGAGAAGTTCTACACCGACCTGGGCTGGTGGGCCGTGGTCGTGGGCCGTTTCATCCCGTGGGGCCGCGTGCTCGTGCCGCCGATCGCGGGGTCGCCCGCATGGATTACCTCAAGTTCGTGGCGGCGAACCTGGTCGGCGCGCTTGTCTGGGGCGTGCTGCTCACGGTGACCGGGTACTTCGCGGCGAGCATCCCCGCGGTGAAGTCGGCCGCCTACCTGATCGGTGGAGCTTTCATCCTCGGCGCGATCATCGCTGGCATCCTGTCCTGGAGACGCAACCGCGTGGTGGCCTGAGGCTCTGCTTCGCTGAGGCCTGCATGCGGGAAGTACCCTCTCACCGGGCGTCGAGGCGGGAAGGCTCGATCCGCTCGAGCGCACCGCCGGGCAGCATCCGATACCAGCTGTCGATAGCGAGTCTCTGCAGGAAGTCGAGGTCGTGGCTCACAACGAGCAGGCCCCCGCGGTAACTCCCGAGCGCACCGACGAGCTGATCGACGCTCTGGATGTCGAGATTGTTGGTCGGTTCGTCCAGCACCAGGAGCCGCGGTGGCGGATCCGCTAGAAGCAGTCGAGCGAGCGCCAGCCGAAACCGTTCACCCCCGGAGAGGGTGCCGACGGCCCGGTCGACCGCCTCCCCACGGAACAGGAACCGCGCCAGACGGTTGCGCAGCTCTGCGTCCGCGACGCCCGCGCTGCGCACGGTCTCGAGCACCGTGGCCCGGGCGTCGAGCCCGTCGAGACGCTGAGGAAGGTACCCCGTACCGTGCCCCGATGCCACCTCGTCAAGCAGTGTCGTCTTGCCCACGCCGTTGGGGCCGACGATGGCCACCCGCTCCGGCCCCTGGATCACGACCCCGCGAAAGTCTGCGAGCCGGCGCGACGCATGAACTCCGGGGTCGGGGAGGTCGATGTGGATGGATACATCGGCCCGCACTCGCTCGGAGGCGCGGTCGAGAGCGGCGCGAGCATCCGTCACCGAGGCGTCCAGCGTGTGGCGGCGCTTACCTGCCGTGACCTGCGCGTCGGAACGTCGCTGGTTGCGCACCGCCTTCGTGAATTTCTTGTTGTCGAAGTCGGTACGGCCGGAGCGTGCACTCCGGGCGATTTTGGTCTCGGCCTCGATGCGCTGCCGGCGCTCAGTGCGCACCACCTGCTCGGCCGCGCGTTCGCCGGTGCGCGCTGCCGCCTGCTCAACATCGATCTGGGCGAGGTAGGTGCTGTACGGTCCGCCGAACATCCGCAGCGCGCCGTCATGGAGCTCGGCGGTATCGTCCATGAGCTCGAGCAGCCGGATGTCGTGACTCACCACGACGAGCGAACCCCGCCAGCGGCTCACCAGGGTCTCGAGCCGTTGTCGCGAATCGATGTCGAGATTGTTGGTCGGTTCGTCGAGCAGCACGATGGGCGCGTTGCACAGGCGTAGTCCGGCGATGGCTACGAGCATCGGCTCCCCGCCACTGAGAGTAGAGATCGTGCGGTCGAGATCGGTGTCAACGCCGATGTCTCGCAGCGCTTCGGCCGCCTCGGTCTCCACATCCCACCTCTCCCCGACCTGCTCGAAGTTGGCGACAGAGACTTCACCGGCCTCGATGGCCCGCAGGGCATCCACCTGCTGGCGCACGCCGAGGAGGTCCGCCACCGTGCGATTCGTCCCGAGAATGATCGTCTGGGCAAGGTAGCCGACATCACCGGACACCTGAATGCTGCCGCTCGATGGTTGTTCACCCCCGGCGATCAGCCGAAGCAGCGTCGACTTGCCGGCCCCATTGCGGCCGACGAGCCCGGTTCGACCGGAGCCAAAGCTCGCCGTGATGCCGTGGAGAGCGGACGACCCGTCCGGCCAGGTGTGCCCGACGGCGTTGAGGATGATTGATGAAGGCATGCGACTCCCGATGGCCAGTGAGTGCACTGGCCCGGAGGCCGCGCTGCACGTATCACCTGCAGCAGCGGTCGAGAAAGGTCAGCGCGTGGACGCGGGAGCTTTCTTCAACGGAATAGTCCTGACGAGAGGGAATGGGACCCCTCTAGTGTGCCGCAGTGGGTAGGGGATGTCGAGGCCGAGGTCGGATACCAGGCGACCCGAAGCAGTGCAGGATGCACTGCATGGCTTGACTCGGCCTGACTCAGACCACTGCTTCCCGCGGAATCGAACCCGCACTCGCATACCCCGCCAGCCCGAGCACGATGTCGAACTCGGCGATGATGTTGCGCAGCGCCTCGTAGGCACCCTGCTCCCCCGCGATCGCCAGCCCGTAGGTGTACGCGCGTCCGACGCAGACGGCGGATGCTCCGAGCGCAAGAGCCACGAACATGTCGGCCCCCGAGCGGATGCCGCTGTCGAACAGCACCGGAACGGCACCGTTCACCCTCTCCGCTATCCCGGGCAGGGCATCCAGCGATCCAATGGCATTGTCCATCTGACGGCCGGCGTGGTTGGAGACGATGAGGCCGTCGATACCGGCGGCGAGGGCGCGGGACGCGTCATCCGGATGCTGGATGCCCTTGAGCACGATCGGCAGGGTCGTGCGTTCGCGCAGCCAGGCGAGGTTCTCCCACGTGAGGGTAGACCGCGAGAACACGTCGAGGAAGGTGTCGACGGAGGCGCGCGGCAGCGGCGAGCGCAGGCTGCCACCCGGGTAGTTGCGGGTCATGTCGAGCAGGGTATGGATGGTGCCCGGCCGTATGCGTGCCTTCGCGGCGGGCTGGTTGCGGGCAATCCTCTCCTCCACAAGCCGCCGGAACACCGGGTCGCTCGTGTACTGCGCGATCCCCTTCCCGTGGGCAAACGGCAGGTAGCCGAGGCTGAGATCGCGCGGCCGCCAGCCGAGCATGTGCGTGTCGAGCGTGACCACGATCGCCTGGGCTTTGGATGCCTCCGCTCGATGCACGAAGCTCTCAACCAGCTCATCCGAGGTCGACCAGTACAGCTGGAACCAGCGCGGGGCATCCCCCATCGCCTGGGCCACGCGCTCCATGGGAACGGATGCCTGCGTCGACAGGATGTACGGAACCCCGAGCCGCGCGGCCGCCCGCCCCACAGCAATATCGGCCTGCTTGTCGACCATGCCAAGTACCCCGACCGGGGCGGCAAGGAGTGGGGTCGGGTATCGGCGGCCCAAAAGTTCTATCGAGAGATCGCGCTGGTCGACGTCCCGCAGAACGCGTGGCACGATCTTCCAGCGGTCGATCGCCGCTCGGTTGGCGGCTTCGGTGGATTCGTTACCCGCGGAGCCCTTCACGTAGGCCCAGGCTTCTCGGCTCATGGCATGCTTCGCGGCGCTCTCGAGGTCGCTCCACCCGGCCGGAATCGCAGGCTTCAAGCCCGTCGAGCCGTTGCGGAAGATCGCGGATTGGATGTCGCGGCCGAAGCCCATGAGTGCCTCCTTGCGCTCTGATGGCTGAGGTTACGCCTTTCGTCGTAGTAGGACAGCAAACCAGAGCATGGTGTTGATGAGTCCTCGATCATTTCCGCTGAGGTCGGCCATAGTTTTGCGCTCGCTCAAACACCAACTCGCGCACCCGCGCCCCATCCGCCTCCCGTTCATCGCTTTCATGGCCGCACCGATCACGGCACCGGCGGCCCGCACCTTGCCATCGCGGATCTTCTCGAGCACGTCAGGCTGATCCGTCAGTGCCTCGTCGATCGCGGCGATGAATACGCGGTCACGCGACACCATAGAGAGACGGTCGGTGAGCTCGCCGCCCTCGATGCGGGCGATCAACTCGGAGACCTGCAGCGGGGTTACGAGCGATGAATCGACCGCTCAACGCGCACTCGCCCGACTCGACTCGACTCGACTCGGAAAATTAACCTAACGCGTGCGGCAGCAGTGCCACGGCCACGAACGCGGCCGAGAGGATTCCCGTGATCACCACCGCGATGCCCCGCTTGGTGAGGCTGGGATTGCGCCAGGCGATGAGTGCCCCGGCGATCAGGGTGAGCGCGGCGACCAGCACGCTCGGATAGAACGTGAAGTAGCTGAGCACCGCGCCGGCGTCACCGATGAGGCCGATCTGCGGGTTCACCGTCGACAGGATCACCGCGAGCGCGGTGAACCCCAGGTCGGCCGCCGCGAGCAGGGCGAGCCCGAGCAGGACAGCTGTCGCGATTTTCGCGATCGGAATTCTGCGCCACACGGGGATTGCTGTCACCCCACCATGTTAGCGACCGGCAGACTCAACGCCCGCGGGGCTTGCGGGGCCGCGCCCGTTGCGTCGTGCGGGTCTTCGGTGTGACGGCCTTGCGCGGCTTCTCGGTCTTGGGGGTCGGAACAGACCGCGAACTCGCCGCCGTGCGACCACGCACAATGCCGACGAATTCCTCGACCTGCGCCGTCGTTCGCTGCTCGAGCCAGGCGATCGCGATGGTCGTGACCGGGGCATTCGTCACCGGGCGCGCCACCACATCCTTACGCGCGTGGAGGCGCGCGATGGACTGCGGCAGCGTCACGATGCCACCGCCGGCGGCAACGAGCTCGACGGCGTCCTCCGCAGAGAGGGTGTCGGCCACCCGGTCCTCGCTCGAGAGATCGTGCAGGGTCACGCTCTCGAGGGCGGCGAGCGGATGCTCCTTCGGCAGGATCACCACCGCCACCTCGGCATAGAGGGGGATGATGCTGAGGCCCGTGCGATCCACCGGCAGCCGCACGAAACTCACGTCTGCGCGGCCGTCGTGCAGCGCAGAGACCTGGCTCGCGGCATCCGTCGCAACGAAGGCAAGCGGGATGCGGCGCTGGCGCTCCTCCCAGGCGCGAGTCCAGCGGGTGAGGGTGACACCCGGAGCAAAAGCGATGGTGAAGGCAGCAGGAACTGTGTCCACGGGCATCCCCCTCCACTCGCAGCGAAGCGCTGCGCGCGTCTCAGGCTACGCTGGGCGCATGACCCCGGCGAAATCTCCCCAGTCGTTGAAGCAAGCGCAAACCATGAAGCCCGCAACGGCGGCCCAGAAACTCGGGGTCTACCTCCCGGCCACCCCCGAATCGTTCCAAGCCGAGCCAGTCTCGCGGGTGCAACTGAACCAGATGATTGCCGACCCGCCCGAGTGGCTGGTGGAGCTGCGCAAGACCGGACCGCATCCGCGCCCGGTCGTCGCGCACAAGCTCGGAGTCTCGAACGCGGGACTCGCCCGAGGCGAAGTCACCGAACCGCTGACCACGGACGAGATCTCCGAGTTGCTGCAAAAGCCGCCCACCTGGCTCGTGCGCGAACGCTCCACGCACGCAGAAGTCAACGAGGAGAACGCCCGGGTGAAGGCGCTCAAGGCCTATAAGCGATCTCAGCGCGGAGAAGGTTCCGCTCGCGTCTGAGGTCCTGCAGTGGCGCTCGTATCGCGGTCCTGATGAACATGGTTTTCCCGCGGACAGGACGCGAATCGTTCGGCTTCGCCGCCATCGGGGGCTTCGTGGCGGGAAACCTCCAAACAGTCTGGAAAGAGTTCTCCCTCAGGGTGCCCGTCCGCGCTGATGCGAGTTCCCTACGGCGGTAGCTGTCTGAACTGCCGGCGAGCGACATGCACCGCGGGCCGACGGGTCTGTGCCCAACGCGCCGCCCCCGGCGGCCACCTCGTCGGGTCGGGCCAGAAACTTCTGGGAGCTTCCCCCTGAAGACTCCCGGCGCCGAGGTCGGTGGCCTGAGGTGTCAGTGCAGAGCGCCGATGCGCGTTTTGCCGCGGACCGAAGTTATGGAGCGGAGCACCGTGATGTGGGCAAGAACACCGTCCCTGACGATCCGAACGAGCGATTTGCGTCAGCTCAGTTTGTGATGCTGACGAGTGTGCCGAGAGGCAACTGATTGACTGCGGTGATGGCATTCTTGGGCAGGCGGATGCAGCCGTGAGAAACGGCCCCATTGCTATCGAAGAAGTAGTGCACACCGATGAGACCACCGTCGTTGCCCCCGTAGGGTTCGTCGGCAGCAGCGGAGTGCAACGAGGTGAGCTGGATGGGGTAAATCCGTTGCCCCTGCGCTGGGTCCAGATATCGAGCCTGAATGTACCCGGTGACCCCGGTGGGAGTGGGGGTCGTTGGCGTTCCCACGCCGACAGCGAATGACGCCGTCGTCGCGCCCGATGCGTCGGCTATCGCCAGAGTCTGAGCTGTGATCGACACG
Organism: Frigoribacterium sp.; assembly: GCA_025408445.1. GTDB lineage: Bacteria > Actinomycetota > Actinomycetes > Actinomycetales > Microbacteriaceae > Lacisediminihabitans. The sequence goes on from JANYIZ010000105.1 coordinate 14,521, forward strand.
ACGACCCGCTGCGTCAAGGGGTGATCTTTCGTGAGGGAATCCACTCGAATCCATCCAGCGGTTTGCGCCGGGGCGTGCCCTGGCGCGGCCGATGGAAGCGATTTGCGGGCTGGAGTGAGAACGAGAGCCCATCCATCAGTGAAGGCGACGGGGACCACAACATTTTTTTGACCGAGGAAGTTAGCGGCGGCGAATCGCGCAACCGGAGTGACCTGGTCGGTTCCGTAGATTGCCGTGTCGACAGCGAGGGTGTACGCCTCCGTCACCTTTTCCGGGGCTGGGGTGTCCGCGTACTCGATCAGTCCCGGGATTACCGTGTCGTATTTCACTTCGGGAAGCGCTGCGACGCGCGCGAGGCTGAGATTCACGAACTGGTCGGCCACAACGGTCGGAATAGGGGAATTCGCCGGGGCCGGCGCGTGGCTGGCCGCCACCGTCTGACCACCGGTGCCACTCGCGAGTGAGAGCGCTATGGCGACGCCCAATCCGAGAACGACGGCCCCTGTGGCCACACCAACGCCAGTTTTCAACCGCATTAGACGATTCCCGTCTTGGCAAAGGCCAGGACAGTGCAGCGTTCGCGCGTGGACTTAACCGCTGACCTTCGGAAGCTTGACCGCCGCCTCGAGGGCCAGGGTCGTGAGCTCAGTCGAGCAGGTCACGACCGCACCACCACCGTTTGCAGATCCGTTGCACTGATTGATCGTGACTGCCAACTGAGCAGACTCGGTGGCGCCGGTTGCGACCGTGCAGGTCACGCGGTTTTGAGCGCCTCCCCCATTCGCTGACCCGTTGCACTGGGTAACCGACGCGCTTGAGGTTGTTGCCGGGAAAGGGTCGCAGTTCAACGTCGACTGGGTGCCCCCTCCCGTGCCGGATCCGACGCACTGATTGATCGTGGCAGCCGTGGGTGACGTTCCGCCCGTGATGTTGTTGATCACCTGTACTTTACAAATGACGCTGGCTCCCGCGCCGTTTTCGGAATTGTTGCACTGGTTCACCGAGGTCGTGAGCGTGTTGTACGACGTCGTTGTCGGCCCGACACAGGAGCTCGGCACCGTGTTCGCCGGACCGTGACATTCCTTTATTGTTACGACGGAGCTCTCCACTCCGGTGGCTACGTTCAGATTGTTGGTAACGGTGACGTCGCACGTGAGCCCCAAACCTGGCGTGTTGTCGACGTTGTTGCACTGGGCGACTGGCTGGGCCGCGAACGCGGCGCCGCCCGCAGGTCCGAACGCTAACGCCAAAACTGCGACAAACACCGAGACGACCAGGATCGCAACCCGTCTGAGCGGCGTATGGACACGGTTAGCGCGCGCGGGCACCGGAATAATCGTCATGGCAGTCATAAGCTCCTCGATAAGTCATCAACGTAACACCTTAATTATTCACGCGAAGGTTTGACGGCGGTTTATTGCGACTCGCTGTGCGGGATAACCCTCATCGTGCCCTTCCAAACAGTGCATTAGAGCAATCTATAAACCGGCAAATTGTGGCGTTTATCGATCTGCCGCCGACCTGATTGCAGATCCCCCAGCGACCAGTTCAGCAGCTCTGAGGGCGGTCAAGTTGATCGTGGCCCGGTAGGAAAACCGCCGATGTCCACCGCCGAGTACTCGGAGTTTTCACTCCAGACGAGGGGCTCAGTGTGCGGACAGAATCTTGGGGCTCATCCGAGGAAATCGACACACGTTTCGTCGACGTACCCGCGCAGCTGAGTTTGCTCAACCAACAAAATCATCGTGGGGCTAGAGCACAGGTCCACGGGTATTCGAGAACTCCGACGTTCGTGCGGATTTTCGCCGAGTTCCGGAAGAACAAATAGGCTTCCCAACGATATTATTTTGGCGGAACCGGTGGGATTTGAACCCGAACTTGCGCCCCCTGTTTCAGCAGGAAGATCCAAGAATCCCTGAGGACTCAGTGGTCTTCGGTGAATAGACCGACGGATGGTCTGTGATGTTTGCCCACGCATGTGGGCAAAGGGTGGGCAGAGAATTTCGATCGACGGGGCCGGCCGGGGCGGGGGGGGAGGGGAGTCAAACCCGGATGTACTCACGTCAGATCATCGAACGACACGTCACTTCTTAGGTCTGCTGATCTCGGCACCCGACCGGAGCCGGCTCACGTTCCATTCGATCCTCTCGGGCATTCTCTCCGAGGCGAGGTCCGGCGGAGCGACTTCTCGGACGGCCGACTCAATCGCGGCAAGCGTCTCGTTGATAATCGTCGGGATCCGCTGTCTGGGAAGCACGCCCCAAGACAGCGCTTCAACTATCAGAGCCTCCAACGAGAGCTTTCGATGATCGAAGATCCCTCCAACGGAGAACGCAATGTTCCAGTCAATGCGTCCGTCTTGGAAGAGGTTCGGCACGGCGTCATAAATCTCGGTGAGTTGCGTTCCAGTCCTGAGATGCAGCAGGGCAACGTTCTTCGCGTGCGCATCGTTGTTGCCGATCGCGACGTGATACACGAGTTGGCGCAGCCAGTCCTCGGCTGCGCGTCCACCGCCCGGGATCGACCCCAACAACTCGCCGATGAGACGCGCCGAGGGGCGCCCTTTCCTCGATGGCAATCTGTGGTCTTGGAACTTCGCGTCGCTATTGCGCCAGTCAAGACCGAGCGCCTGCGCGAGATCCTCCTGGTGGTGAAGCAGGACACTGCCACCGACAACATGGCGATCGAAGCGTTCAATCGCCAGGTAGTTCATTGAGCCTGCCGTGCGCACCGCGCTCTGAAACCGCGATAGGCCTGCGTGGCGTGCGAGTTCGTGGCTGTAGAACTCGTTGAAGATCGCCTCAGGGCGTGACTGGAGTTGGGGTTTGAGAATGTGGGTCGAATGCGCTCTGCCGTGCGGTTCGAGCCACGCGTCATCGAATCGAGCGACGAGAAGTTTGGGCTGGAACCCCGGCAGCATAGAGCGACTGTCATCACGCGCACCCAGGTCGTGCTCGTCGATCGCCTGCTGGAGTCTGGACGCGACAGTGCGCTCTGCGAGCTCGTCATAGTCCGGATGATAGTTGTTTGCTTCATCAGGATCACGGAGGGTGACCGCGCCCGCGATCGAGCCGCCGAATTCGCTCAGGATCCCGTACAGGTCATCGGGATCAATACCGCGCTTTGCACCAAGCGCTATGCGCTGGTTTCCCTCTGGCGTATAGCCGCCGAGGAAATTCGATGCGAGCTCCGCATCAGGCGAGCGGCCAGGAATGACGCCAAAAGACTCGGTCAGGGTAGGAGCGTCACCCTGGTATTCCGCATCCCACTCGATCGTGACCCGATGTTTAGCTCGAGCGTCCCTTCGCACGCCACCAATTCGACGGTCGTGCAGGTAGAGGTCAAGCCTTTCCATCGCTCGCCTCACCATCACCGGACGGATACATCAGCGTCACGGTGATACCCAGCTCGTTGAGCGTTCGGAACAATCGAGTGATGTAGAGACTGCCCTTGCCTTTCTCGAGATCGATGAGATAGTCGCGCGAGAATGCGAGCTGCTCAGCCAGGTCTTCCTGACGCACAGCGCGGCTCTCACGCACGGCCTTGATGACAGGGCCGATGTCACGAAACTTTCGCACTTGCACCGTGGGCATGATCGCATCCTTCGTGTGGGGATAACCCCACATCAAACAATGTGGCGATATCACCACATTAGAGCATGTCGGGATAATCCCACAGGCAGCAGGCGCGCGCTCACCACTCTGCCCCCGCGAGGCACTGCGAGACGGCATCGAAGTCAGTAAGCCGGGCAGGCTCTACATCATGGGATGCATCACCAACATAAGAACTCGGATCCCGTTTCGGGCCATTCAGGCTCACGGAGCCGGGGACTACTTCACATGTGGGCAAAATGTGGGCACATTGCTAAGAATAGCACTTCTGACCAGCATTTCTTTGGCGGAACCGGTGGGATTTGAACCC
>JANYIZ010000106.1 GCA_025408445.1 Frigoribacterium sp.
CACCTCCGTTCCATCGTGAAGACGCTCGGTCCCGACCTTGCGGCGACGCTGCGGCCCACCCTGATCACGGGACAACTACCGGTGGCGGATCGGCGCAAAGCCACCCTCGCGACCGTCAGCGGGCAGGCGCAGATCGTCGTCGGCACGCACGCACTGCTGAGTGAGAATGTCGGCTTCTACGACCTCGGACTCGTGGTCGTGGACGAGCAACACCGATTCGGGGTCGAACAGCGCGAGGCGCTGCGCCGGAAGGGCACGGTGCCGCCGCATGTGCTCGTGCTCACGGCGACTCCGATTCCGCGCACGGTGGCGATGACCGTGTTCGGAGACCTGGATGTCTCAACGATCGCCGAGCTGCCCTCCGGTCGGGTGCCGATCCAGAGTTTCGTCGTGCCTCTCGCCGAGAAACCGGGGTGGGTCAACCGGGTCTGGGAGCGTCTGGCCGAAGAGCTGGCGAAGGGGCGCCAGGGGTTCGTGGTGTGTCCCGCGATCGACAGCACGGCGGTCGAGACCCCGCTGATCGAGCCTGACGAACCCAGGGTCACGTCACGGATTGCAGCAAGCTCGGCCCGTCCCGGCACGATCACCGACATCGCGAATGTCACCGACACTCTCGCGAGTGTGCGCGCCAACCCACTTTTCACCGGCCGTCGCATCGAAGGGCTGCACGGCCGCTTGCCGAGCGACGAGAAGGATGCCCTTATGCGGGCGTTTGCTGCAGGGGAGATCGACGTGCTCGTCGCTACGACGGTGATCGAGGTCGGCGTGGACGTGCCGAATGCGTCGACGATGATCATTCTGGATGCCGACCGCTTCGGTGTCTCGCAGCTGCACCAGCTGCGGGGACGGGTCGGCCGCGGCGGGGTGCCCGGGGTGTGCCTGATGGTGACGCAGGCGGAGGAGGAGACCCTGGCTCGCGAGCGGGTCGAGGTCGTGGCATCCACTCTCGACGGTTTCGAGCTCGCACAGAAGGATCTCGAACTGCGGCAAGAGGGTGATGTGCTCGGCAATTTGCAGTCGGGTGGCCGCTCCTCGCTGCGGCTGCTGCGTGTCGCGAAAGACGGTGTGCTCATCACGGAGGCGCGGGCGATCGCGCAGGGGATTCTCGCCGAGGACCCGGAGCTGTCGTCACACCCGGCATTGCGCACGGCTCTCGCCCGGAGGCTTGACGAGGCGAGCCGCGATTTTCTGGCAAAGAACTGATTTGCATCCCATCGTGAAAGCTACGGTGCACACCACAATCACAATCCGGTAACACCCGTGCCGTAGTCTGGCGCAATGAGCAGGATTGCCGTCGTCCCCGGTTCCTTCGATCCGGTGACCCTCGGTCACCTCGACGTGATCGGCCGGGCGGCCAGGATCTTCGATCAGATCCACGTTCTGGTCGTGCATAACCCGGCGAAGACCGCGCTCCTGCCGGTGGCACAGCGGGTGGCTCTCATCGAGAGAGCTATTCTCGATGCCGATTTCGAGGGTGACATCGTCGTGACCTCATGGAGTGTCGGCCTGTTGGTTGACTACTGCACGGATGTCGGGGCGAGCGTGATCGTGAAGGGCATCCGCTCGCAGGTGGACGTGGCCTATGAAACGCCGATGGCCATTGTCAACCGCAATCTCGCGGGCGTCGAGACGATCTTCATGCTGCCGGATCCCGCGCATGCCCATGTCTCGAGTTCGCTGGTGCGGCAGGTTGCGGGACTCGGCGGGGATGTCGCCCCCTATGTGCCGAAAGCGGTAGCGGACTTCCTGCAGCACGGCTGACCCTCAGCCGAAGGGCCGACCCCGCACCATCCCGGTGCTCGGGAGGGTGCGGGGTCGCCCCGTGACGCAGGCTCGAGCATCAGCGGTGCGGCAGGTTGAGGATCTGCCAGCGCTGCCATTGGCGTTCGCGCTCGAGTCGGGCGGTGTGCTCTTCGAAGCGCACGACACGCCGTCCCCGGGACTCGAGTTCGAGCGGTCGTCGACCCCACCGGATGAGAGCGAGGCCGAGATGAAGTGCGGCCCGGTCGACGATGCTCACCCGACGCACCGGGTGCGACGGGCGATCCTGAATGGGACGGCTTTCGGGGGTTTATTGAGACGGATGGGTTGATTGTGGTGGATGGTCGTGACGACCGGGAGTGGACGACAAAACGGCGTTCATGATGGTGGAACCTCACTGCTGGAGTGCCTCGCGGGGCTGCTGGATCGATCGGGGAAGGGCCTCAGGAGACGGCAGGCTGCGCAGGCAGGTGCGGGACCTCGAGAGTCGGGCTTCGAAATCAGCGTCACCGATCGGATCGGTGGCACTGCGCCTCTCAGGAGGCGGGCAGGCCGATCAGGCGGTGAAGACGCCGACGAAGCCAGCGGTAAACCGGGTGCGGGTCATCCCCGCAATATTTGCATTAATCACGCTGGCTCCTTTCGTCAGAGGCGCGGGCCTGCCGTATCGGGAATCCGAAGGATGGTGCAAGTAAATTCTAAAACTCTGTCAAGAGTCTCGTTTTTTCACGCGATCGTCCCTAAGCTCTGCTCATGTCTCTACTGCTTCCGGGGTTGGGTCTTCTCCTCATGGTCGGCGCGCTCATCGACATCATCCGGGCCGAGAGCTGGGCGATCCGGCACCTCGACAAATCGATCTGGATCATCATCGTGATCCTGCTGCCACTGATCGGGTCAGTTCTCTGGTTCGCGATCGGGAGGGACTACGGCCAGTCGATCCACCTCGGCAGCTTTGGTGACCCGCGTCGGCGGAAGGCGTCGACCTCGGGGGAGGGGAATGTGGGGGAGGGCACCACAGAGCGCGAACTGGCAGCGCTCGAACGCGAGATCGAGCGACATGAGCAGGATGACCGGATTCGCCGGCTTGAGGCGAAACTGAGCGCCCGCCCGGGTGAGATCGCCCCGGAGGATTCGAAGAAGTGACTGTGCTCGCTAGTGACTGTGCTCGCTAGTGACTGTGCTGGCTAGTGGTCGGAAGCCTCTTCTGCGCCGTACCCGGTGAGGGAACGCACCTCCATCTCGGCCGCGATCGCCGGGTTCTCGAGGGTCTTGCTCGTGATCGTTCCGAGCCAGCCGAGGATGAAACCGAGCGGGATTGAGACGATCCCGGGGTTGCTGAGATCGAACCAGTGGAAATCGACCCCCTGGACCATCGAGGTCGGTCCGCCAGAGACGACCGGCGAGAATGCGATGAGGAAGATTGCTGAGCCGAGCCCGCCGTAGATACTCCAGGGCGCCCCGCGGGTGGTGAAGCGCTTCCAATACAGCGAGTAAAGGATCGTCGGCAGGTTCGCTGATGCCGCAACCGCGAAGGCGAGTGCCACGAGGAATGCGACATTCTGCCCCTGCACGCGGATTCCGCCGACGATCGCGAATACTCCGATGACCACGACGGTGATGCGGACGACCTTGACCTCGGTGTTCGGGGCGGCCTTGCCTTTCTTGATCACGCTTGCGTAGACATCATGGGCGAAGGAGGTGGCCGCAGTGATGGTGAGACCGGCGACGACCGCGAGGATCGTGGCGAAGGCGACAGCCGAGATGAGTCCGAGAAGAACCGGGCCGCGGAGTTCAAACGCAAGGAGCGGCGCCGCGGAGTTGACCCCACCCGGGGCGGCCAGGATCTTTTCCTTTCCGATCAGGGCAGCTGCGCCGTAGCCGAGAACGAGTGTGAACAGATAGAAGACTCCGATTAACCAGATCGCCCACACCACGGAACGACGGGCCTCCCGAGCGGTGGGCACCGTGTAGAAGCGCATGAGTACGTGCGGGAGGCCGGCAGTGCCGAAGACCAGGGCAAGGGCAAGGGAGATGAAGTCGAGCCTGCTAATTCCGCTTAGGCCGTACTGCAGCCCCGGGTTCAACAGGGCATCCCCGCCACGTTCGGCCGCTGCCCCGAGCAGTGCGGAAAAGTTGAAGCCGTGAAGCGTCAGTACCCAGATCGTCATGATGAAAGCTCCGGCGATGAGGAGCCCCGCCTTGATGATCTGTACCCAGGTGGTGCCCTTCATCCCGCCGATGAGCACATAGATGATCATGAGAACGCCGACCACCGCGACCACTATTGACTGGCCGATCTTTTCGTCGATGCCAAGCAGCAGGGAGACCAGACCGCCGGCCCCAGCCATCTGGGCGAGCAGGTAGAAGAAGCAGACCGCAAGGGTCGTCGCCGCCGCCGCGAGGCGCACCGGCCGCTGTTTGAGCCGGAACGACAGCACGTCGGCCATGGTGAATTTTCCCGTGTTGCGCATGAGTTCTGCCACGAATAGCAGCGCGACAAGCCACGCGACGAGGAATCCGATCGAGTAGAGGAATCCGTCGGCGCCATTGATCGCGATGGCCCCGCAGATGCCGAGAAACGATGCTGCCGAGAGATAGTCCCCGGCGATCGCCGTGCCGTTCTGCGGCCCGGTGAACGAGCGCCCGGCCGCGTAATAGTCGGCCGCCGTTTTGTTATTGCGACTCGCCCGCAGCACAACGATGAGCGTGACCGCGACGAACCCGCCGAAGATGCTTATGTTGAGAACGGGATTGCCGACACTGGTGAACTCCACCGCTGCCGTCAGACCCGACAGCGCGCTCATCGTTGTGCCCCGCGCTCATCCTGCGTCTGCCCGTCGGTGTGGGCTCCCGCCGCGAAATCGCTGCGGATCTCATCGGCAAGCGGATCGACTTTCCGATTGGCGTGGGAAACATACCAGGTGGTGATCGCGAAGGTCGTGATGAACTGCGCCAACCCGAGCAGCAGCCCGATAGTGATAAAGCCGAACACCCGCGTCGACATGAACTCATGGGCATAATCGGCAAGCAGGACTTAGGCAAAGTACCAGAGGAGGAAGGCGATCCCGAGCGGAAAGACGAAACCGCGCTGGGTTGCCTTGAGCCGCTGGAATGGCTCGGAGGCGTGCGCCTTTTCGAAGTCGGTCGTCGGTTCGTTTTCGGTGGTGACTGGAGCATCGTCGGTCATGGATTCCCCTGATTGACTCGCGTCCGTTCCCTCAGGTCATAGGCGCCGCGCACGGCCTTGTGCACTGCTCCCACCCTGGGTGCCCCCCCCGAACGAGTGTCAAGAGTACTGCCGGAATGAGCAGGATCCGCGCTCTCCAGGGACTTGAGACAATGGAGGGTGCCCTCACCCCAACCCGTCGTCGACGCTGCCCTGACCGGCACCGCCCACATCGGATTTGCCGCAATGCTTGAGCAGTTCCCTCCTACCGAGATGATCGCTCTCAGCACCTATGCCGAGAAGCGCGGTTTCACCGGGGTGATGGCCGCCGACCGTTTCCAACCCTGGGTGCCCCGCCAGGGCGAGGCCAGCTTTGTCTGGAACGTTCTCGGCGCACTCGGGCAGACGACGGTCGGTGACCTCGGAACCGGAATGACGGTGCCAACCTTCCGCTGGCATCCGGCCATGGTGGCACAGGCCAGCGCGACCCTCGCGGCGATGTATCCGGGGCGGCACTGGCTCGGCGTCGGTTCAGGCGAGGCGATCGACGAGCATGTGACCGGTGCCTACTGGCCCGAGACCGCCGAGCGGATCAACCGCATGTTCGAGGCGATCGAAATCATCAAG
>JANYIZ010000107.1 GCA_025408445.1 Frigoribacterium sp.
GAGACCTCAGTTGGCATCTCGATGGGAGCGCACCTCGCCGCCGCTATCCCGGAACTGGCCTACGACTGCGGACTCGCCACGGTGAGTCTCCTGTCGTCGGACATCACGACGGATTCCCTCGTCGCCGCCGGTGGAATGGTAGACGTGCGGCGGGTGAGTCCGGATGCGGCGCTGCTCGACCGCTACGCCGCGGATGCCGAGCGGAGGCAGTGGTGGAACGCACGACTCGAACGCTGCCTTGCCATCCTGGACGCCTGACTCTCACTGCCGTTTCGGCCAGGGCAGCCACCCGTTGGCGGGAGGGCTCGTGAACCCGAAGGTCAGTGGGGCGGTGAGCGGAACGGCGGGCGCGAGGCGCTGCGGGTTGCTGGCTCGGCGGTAGGAGTCTTCGGGGGGCGTGCCTGCGGTCCAGCGGGATCCGTACGGGATGACCACTCCGGCCTCGTCGCGATACTCGGTGGGAGGCACCGATATCCGCGAATAGCGTGTCATCGTGGCAGTCTACGCATCGACGGAATATCGACGGCCCGGTCTCCGTTATTAATCGATGCACATGCATAGACATTGACTTGGAGAGACGCTGATGGCCCCGCACCTCGAACTCGGACTCGACACCTTCGGTGACGTCACCACTGAAGCGGACGGTACCCCGGTGCCCTTCGCCCAAGTGCTGCGCAATCTCGTGGCCCAGGGCGTGCTGGCCGACCGGGTTGGACTCGACTACATCGGGGTCGGTGAACATCACCGTAAGGACTTCGCCGTCTCCGCGCCAGAGGTCGTGCTCGCGGCCATTGCGGCGCAGACCGAACGCATCCACGTCGGTACCGCTGTCACCGTGCTGTCATCGGATGACCCGATCCGGGTCTTCCAACGCTTCGCGACCCTTGACGGCATCTCGAACGGGCGTGCGGAGGCGATCCTTGGTCGGGGGTCGTTCACCGAGTCGTTCCCGCTGTTCGGACTTGACCTCGCGGACTACGAGCGTCTCTTCGAGGAAAAGCTTGAGCTGTTTGCGGCAGTGCGCGAGCAGCAACCGGTGAACTGGACGGGAAGCACCCGCGCCCCAGTGGTCGACAAATCCGTTTACCCGACCATCGAGAACGGCCTGCTCCCCACCTGGCTAGGCGTGGGCGGCAGTCCGGAATCGGTCGTGCGTACCGCCCGCTACGGCTTCAATCTCATGCTCGCGATCATCGGCGGGGAGCCCGCTCGCTTCGCCCCCTATGTGGACCTGTTCCACCGCGCGCTGGCCCAGTTCGAGCGGCCGACGCCGAAGATCGGCGTGCACTCGCCCGGTCACATCGCCGAGACAGACGAGCAGGCGCGCGAGGAACTCTGGCCTCACCACTCGGCGCTGATGGGCCGCATCGGCAGGGAACGCGGCTGGGGCCCGATGAGTCGCGAATCGTTCGAAAACGAGGCCGACACGGGTTCCCTCTATGTCGGATCCCCCGAGACGGTCGCCCAGAAGATCGCGTCCACCGCCCGCGTGCTCGGTCTCGACCGCTTTGATCTCAAGTACTCCAGCGGCACTCTCGCCCACGAGAAACTGATGTCGAGCATCGAGCTCTTCGGTACGGTCGTTGCTCCGCGGGTACGCGAGCTTCTGGCAGAAGAGGCCTGATCTTATTTTTGGTAGGCCCTAGCCCCGGTCGAGCGACGGTGTCACACTACTGACATGGCCAAACACGGTAAGAAGTCCAAGAGCGAGACCATCGGCAAGGCCGCATCTGACAAAGTTGTCGCCTCGGCCTCATCCACGTCCAAGAAAACTGGCCCCGATGCGGGCCGGGTCGGAGTGCTCGATGAAGCGCTCACCTACGCGTTGCGGCATGCGGCGGCATCGCTGCGGAATGCGATGGCAGAGGCGTTGCGTCCCCTCGATCTCACCGCGGCGCAGCACTCCTGCCTCGAATTGCTCGGACGCAGCCCCGGGCTGTCGAGCTCCGACCTCGCCCGCGGTGCATTCGTGAGCCGGCAGTCGATGAACCTCGTTCTGCGCGGCCTTCAGGATCGCGGACTCGTCACCCGCCCTGAGGTCGCGCCTCTTGGCCGGGCCCTCCCTACGAAACTCACGGCCGAGGGCCGAGAACGTCTCAACGCAGCCAACTCGCTCGCCCGGTCAGTGGAGAAGCGGATGCTCGCGGCAGTGCCCGAGAAACGGCGGGCCCGCTTTCGGGCTGACCTCGCCGCCTGCGCCGCCGTACTCGCGCCGACCGACTAGAGCGTGTCTCCCATATGGGAATGGGGGCGGGCGGCAGACTTGAAGTGTGAGAACAGATTCGCGGTTTCGGGTGTTCACGGACGGGCAATGGGAGCGGATTGCGCCGCTGTTGCCGACGAATCTGGGGCGGCGGGGCC
>JANYIZ010000108.1 GCA_025408445.1 Frigoribacterium sp.
CAGGTGTTGTGGTGCGTTCTGAAAGCTCACCCCGCGCAGAAACCGGCTAATCGCCGCGGTACCAACCGAAGTGCCTTCACTCGTGGTGGCCGGCCACGGGCCTCCATGCTGCATCGCCGGGGTGACCGCGACCCCGGTCGGCCACCCGTTGAAGAGCACCCGCCCGGAGAGCTCGGTAAGGGCCGCGACCAGCTCCCGTAAGGGGATGCTGTCCTCATCGGCGGCGTGATGAATCGTGCCCGTCAGATTTCCGGTGAACAAGTCCCGCGCCACCTCGGCGAGCGCGGCGTCAGGGGAATATTCGACCAGAATCGCGAAGGGTCCGAATACCTCGCCAAGAAGATCATCCCGCCGGGCCAGAAGCACCTCAAGCGGTAACGACACGATCGTCGGCGTCACCCAGCCGAGACCGTCGTCGTCCCACCGGAACGACCCGCGCGTGATGACGGTGACGTTTTCCACCGCGAGTACGGCGTCTCGTCGCAGTAAATAGTTCTTCGAGATACCGCGGTGAAGCAGACGATGTTCGGGAGCGATCACTGCGTGCGCGTTCAGCCCAGCGGACATCGCGTGGCCAGCCGGGACAAAAATCAGCCCGGGCTTTGTACACAGTTGGCCAGCCGAACCGATCACCGAGGCCATGAGTCCGTCGACGATTTCGTCGGTTCGCTCGGCGAGGGCGGCCGCTGTGACAAAGGCCGGGTTGACGCTGCCGAGCTCTCCAAAAAACGGTATCGGACGCGGGCGTGCCGATGCGATGTCGAACAACAGGCGACCGGCAAACAGCGACCCGGTGAATGAGCCGGCACGCACGCGCGAATCCTTGAGGACAGCGATACCGACCTCCTGGCCTTGCACGAGTTGTAATGTACCGTCGGGCATGCCAGCGGCGGCGAGCGCCGAACGCGCAATCTGAGCCGTTCGCTCCGAGAGACGCGGATGCCCGGAGTGACCTTTCACAATGACCGGGCAGCCCGCGGCCAACGCCGCAGCCGTGTCTCCCCCCATCACAGAGAACGCGAAAGGAAAATTGCTCGCCGCGAAATTGACCACCGGCCCAACCGGAACCAGGATGCGGCGGAGGTCCGGACGCACTCCGAGGGCGAAACCAGGGTCGGCTGCATCCAGCCGCACTTCACGATAGCTGCCGTCGACGACGACATCGGCAAAGAGTCGCAGCTGCACGGCGGTGCGCTTCAGCTCGCCGGTTAGCCGCGCTTCGGAAAGACCAGTCTCGGCAACGGCGATCGCGATCAGTTCCTCGGAGGCTGCGGAGAGGGCATCCGCTACCGCCACAAGTGCCGCGGCCCGTTGCTGCGGAGGAGTCGCTGCCAGAAGGGGAGCCGCGAGCGCGGCCCGGCCCGCCGTTTCCTCGACGATCGCGGTGACGTCGGATGGGGAAGAATCGGGCATTGTGATGCTCTCCTAGAACTGAAAGCCGGCGGGAAATGGATCCGAGGGATCCAGAAGATACGAGCTCAGGCCGGTGACCCACGCTCTGCCCGTGATGGTGGGGATGACGGCGGGAATTCCATCGACGGTGGTCTCGGCGATGAGCCGGCCCGTGAAAGTGCCGCCGATGAAGGATTCATTGACGAAGTCCTGGCCGAGCATCAGCTCTCCTCGCGCCCACAGCTCGGCCATTCGCGCCGAGGTGCCGGTGCCACAGGGCGAACGATCAAACCAACCGGGGAAGATCGCCATTGCGTGCCTGCTGTGGTCGGCGGTGGAGCCTGGCGCCACGAATTCGACATGATGGCAATAATCGACGCCATCGATCTCCGGATGGCTCGGCGGGTCGGTCTCATTTATCGCTTTCATGATCGCGAGGCCGGTCTTCAGAATGTCGTCTTGTCGTGACCGATCGAATGGCAGATTCACCTCATCAAGAGTGACCATCGCGTAGAAATTGCCGCCGAAAGCCAGGCTGTAGGTAACCGGTCCAAGCCCGGGCACCTCGACCGTGCTGTCGAGGCGCACGCAATACGCCGGCACGTTCTCAATCGTGACTGAATCGGCGTGACCGGCCGAAACATCCACTCGCGCGATCACCAGGCCAGCAGGGGTGTCAAGCCGGATCGTGGTGACCGGCTCGACAACAGTCACCATTCCCGACTCCACCAACGCGGTCGCGACGCCGATGGTGCCGTGGCCGCACATAGGCAGGCATCCGCTCACCTCGATATAGACGACCCCCCAGTCAGCATCCGCGCGGGTGGAGGGTTGCAGGATCGCACCGCTCATCGCCGCATGGCCCCGTGGCTCGGTCATCAGCAGCAGGCGAATATCGTCGAGGTGCTGCATGAAATACAACCGCTTGTCGTTCATTGTGAGGCCGGGAATCACACCGACGCCCGAGGTGATCACCCTGGTGGGCATCCCCTCGGTATGGGTGTCGATAGAGGTGAAGATCCGACTTGACCGCATTTTTTCGTCTCCTCGTGGTGTCTCAAGCGGTTTTCTACTCTCAAACGCCTGGTTGGTTCACCCTCATCGCGTGGCGATGAAGTCGGTTGCTCGCTTCATATCCGCGCGGAATCGCTCCTCGTGCGTGGCCGACAATGGCCCGCGCGGTGGACGGCACGGTCCGCCAAAACGGCCGACCAGATCCATCCCCATTTTGATTGCCTGCACAAATTCGGTCCGGGAGTCCCAGCGGAAGGCCGCAACAAGCGGCTGGTAGAGCGATCGGGCTTCAGCAATCTTGCCGTCCTTGACCAGGGTGAAAATCTCCACTGACTCCTTGGGGAAGGCATTCGGGAAGCCCGCAAACCAGCCCTCCGCGCCATCGACGAGCAGCTCGAACAGCACATCGTCCGCGCCGGCGACAACAGCGATGTCCGACAGCTCCCTGATTTCGAAATATCGACGAACGTCACCGGAGAATTCTTTGACCGCGATAATGTTCTCGATCTCGGCAAGCCTCGCCACCAGTGTGGGCACCAGGTCGACCTTGGTGTCGAACGGGTTGTTGTAAATCATCATCGGCAGGCCGACATCCGAGATGTGCCGGTAGTGCTCGACCACCTCGTCATCGGATGCCCGGTACATTGTCGGGGGAAGCGCAAGTACGGCATCCGCTCCGTCTTCCGCCGCGAGCTCCGTCCATCTGACCGACTGGTGCCAGCCGACGCCGTGCACGCCGGCTACAACGAGGCCACGTCCGCCGACAGCATCGACCGCGACCTTGATGACGGTGCGTCGTTCCTCATCGGTGAGTGATGAGTACTCGCCGAGCGAGCCGTTCGGCCCGACCCCGTGGCACCCGTTCTCGATCAACCAGTTGCAGTGTTCTGCGAACCGGTCGTAGTCGACCGCCAATCCCGCGGCCGCAGCCGCGTCTTCCTTGTACGGCAGCGCCGTAGCGACGATGACCCCGCCGAGGTCTATCGGTTTTTTCGACATCATTCCCTTTCTTCAGTGTTGCCGGGCGGTGGGGGCGCCGGTGGCAGGACCGTGCCGCCCGCGAGCTCCCCCAGACGGATGGGTGACACGATCGGCCGCCGGTCGGTCGACGTCGTGTCGATCAGGCCACCGGCGGCCAACCGCCCGAGCAGGTCCTCGACGGTTCGTCCGCAGACACGGCCCTGACAGATACCGAGTCCTGCTCGAGTACTCAACTTGAGCGAGCGCAGGCCCGCGCTGCCGGTGTGAGCCGAGGTGTCGCACAACCGCCCGTAGCTGACTTCCTCGCAGCGACAGATGAGTGTGTCTGGCGTCAGCCACTGCGACCAGCCCGGCCGGATCCCGTGCGCTGCTTCGATCCGGGCGGCGAACCGGGTGGAGGCAGCTCGCAATCGACGCTGCCGGCTCATCGCGGCCTCGTCATCGGAGCCTCCCGCTGCAGAGTGGCCGGCGATAGATCCCTCCGCCAGCGCGGCATCCACCCCCCCGATTCCAGTGATCTCGCCGGCGGCGTAGACGCCAGGCGACGACGTGGCCTGGCGGTGGTCGACGGCCACAAATCGCTCCGCCGAGAGGGCACATCCGACGGCGATCGGCAGTTCGAGCCGAGGAGTGAACCCGTGCCCGATGCACACAGCATCCGCCTCGATTGTTCGTGTGGTGCCCACAATGGGAGCCCAGTTCGCATCGAGTCTTGCAACGACGACCCGCTCGACCCGACCGTCTCCCTCTGCGGCGATCACGGCCCGCCCGGTGCGATAGGGGATGCGATTGCGCAGGTGGTTGCCGACGTAGCCCACAAGCTCCGCCGCCTTGCCGGGCGCGCCGAGCAGTTGCCAGGGGCGCGGGAGCCAACCGGATGCCAGCCGGGAGATCGTCGACGCCTCATACACGCCGAGCACCTTCGCACCGGCCTGGACGAGGGACGCGGCGACCGGAAGGAGGAACGGACCTGCGCCTGACACTACGACCCGAGATCCGACCGCTACCCGCTCCCCCTTCGCCAACGCCTGTGCTGCGCCGGCCGAGAACACCCCAGGCAGCTGCCAGCCGGTGAACGGGAGCGTTCGATCGTGCGCTCCGGTTGCGAAGACGATCGCGTCCGGGATGATCGTCAGGGCAAGACGATCGTGACCGTCGGGTACCCCCTGCAACACATGCACCCGCCACCGGTCGCCGACACTCGAGTCACCAGCATTCCGGGTATCCGGATTCCGGTCGATCGCCCAGACCTGGCTGAGAGTGAGGATCCGCACCTGAGAATCGTTCTCCAGCCGCTCGCGGAGCTCTCGGAACCGCTCGAACCCATGGAGCAGGATGCCCTCGCTCGCGGTTGGACGGGTCGATGGCAGGTGACGCCAGTACTGCCCGCCGAGGTCATAAGAGGAGTCGAGCACGGTGACGTCGGCGCCGAGAGCGCTTGCCGCCGTCGCCGCGGCGAGACCGGCGGGTCCCGCGCCAATCACCAGTACCTGCGTCATCCGGCCACTCCCGGAAGTTCGTCGTGCTGGAATTCGATGGCATCCCCGCTGACCGCTCGCCGCTGGCACGCGCGCACATCCCGCTCGCCATTCACGACGACGAGACAGTCAAAGCAGATACCGATGCCACAAAACAGCCCGCGTGGTTCGCCTGCGACCGAACTACGGCGCCAGGAGAGGCGACCTTCGGCCATCATGATTGCGGCGATGGTCTGGCCTGTCAGCCCGGTGGCCGGCTTGCCATCGACGGTGATCCCGATGGGCGTGCTCCCGCCCGGTCGGATCGGATCGTTCTCCGGCAGAAGGGCTTGCGATACCATCTCAGGCCGCTTCGACCAGGAAGGGGGCGAGCGACGCCCGCTCAAGGGAGAAGGGAGACGCATCGATTTCTGCGAAGGTGCCGGTCATCGCAGCGCCGATCATCTCAGCGGTGGCGATCGAGAGACCGATGCCGGCGCCCTCGTGGCCGGTCGCGTGCCAGAGTCCGGGCATCCGAAGGTCAGCAGAGATCAACGGGAGATGGTCGGGCATATACGGTCGGAACCCGCCGTACGCCCGCATGACGGGCTGTTCGTGGAGGAACGGGAAAAGGCGGAGCGCCTTGGAGGCGAGCTGGCGAAGCACATCGACGTTGAGCCGATCATCGAAGCCGATCTGCTCTCGGGACGACCCGATCAGCACGGTGCCAGCGGCCGTTGACTCGACCACGCTCGAGGTCTGCAGTGCTGCGTCACCCGACTCGACCGCGCCAACGTAATCTGCGTCATAGACCTTATGGAAGATGCGATGAGGCATGCGGCTCGTCACGAGCACCATGCCGCGGCGCGGACGAATCGGAACAAGCAATCCGAAACTGCGAGCAACGCGTGCCGACCACGGCCCAGCCGCAATGACGACGGCACCGCACGGAATGTCTCCTCGACCGGTGTGGACCCCCACAACCGAGCCCGAACCGTCCACCATGACACCGGTCACCTCCACTCCCTGTCGAACTTCTACGCCATGCAGGCGAGCCGATGCCAGCAGCGCCTCCGTAGCTATCGCCGGCTGCACCTGGGCGTCTTCCGGGTAAAAAACGGCGGCACCGATGGCGGGGTTGAGGTCGGGTTCACGTTCGAGTGCCTCCGCGATCGAAATTGACTGGGCATCTACGCCGGCGGCACGCTGGGAGGCCGCAAAGGCGAGAAGCGGAGACGCCCCAACATCTGTTGTCGAGACGACAAGGCCACCCTTCGGGTCAAACTCAATCGAGGGAAATTCTCGCCCGAGTTCGTCAGCCAGGTCGGCAGCGAGTTGTGGCCAGAGCCGTCTGGCGTACTGGGCAAGGACGAGTTCTGGGCCGGGTGCCTTGTCCGAGAGCAACAGGTTGCCCTCCCCCTGTGAACTAGTGCCTCCGGCGGTTGATCCACTGTCGATGACCAGAACGCTTCGATCGAGCATGGCGAGTTTTCGAGCGCAGGCCGCCCCTACTATTCCCGCTCCGATGACCACGACGTCGAACACGGCACCCCCTGTAATATGTCACACATCTTACGCGCGACCGGGCATGTTGTCACCTCACAGGAGACGATCTATCGGTCCACCTCTAATTTTGCAGTGATCGGGTCCTCGGTCGGTTCCGCTCGCCCCGCCCACCATCCAATCGCGTGCCCAATGTGCCGCATTGTCAGCTCCTGGGCCCCCTCGCCGTCCCCGGCGCAGAGAAGGTCGAGAAGTTCGTGGTGCTCGCTCGCCGAACGGTTGAGCGTCTCTGTCTTGAGCATATGGACGAGTCCGGTCAGTCGGGTGCGTGAGCGCAAATCCGAAACGATGTCGACGAGAAGGTGATTACCGAGAAACCCCAACAGCGTCAGATGGAACCGATGATCCGCGGCCAGGTACCCCTTGAGGTCGCCGATGCGCGCACCAGTCACGATTTCATCAGCCACTCTGCGCATTTCGTCGAGCCTCTCCGCCGGAAACCGCGAGGACAGTTCCTTCATCGAGGGCGGTTCAAGCAATTGACGGATCGCCACGATCTCGCGCAGATCATCGTCGCTCACACCGGTGACCCGAAAGCCCTTGTTGCGCACGGCTTCGACAAAGCCCCGCTTCTGCAGATTGAGCATCGCCTCGCGTACCGGAGTGGCAGACACATCGAAGGTCGCGGCCAACCCGGGAGCCGAATACATCGTGCCCGGCGGCATTTCTCCAGAGATTATTGCCGCGGCGAGGGCATCCTCTACTTTGCCGCGCAGACTCAGGCTCGGCTCGATCCGCCTGAGAAGCACATTCTTTGCGTTGTCACTCATCTAGACGCGCCGAGCAGCCTGATCGACAGTGCAGCGTGTGGATGGCATTGCTCACCGATTTCCCGAGGGTCACGCGAAAAAGCGTGGCGTGTACTAGGTGACATGTTACTCATCCGAGGACAGCGGAGTGTATTTCTTCTGCGGTCGAGGCGCACATCCCCGGTCACACCAGCTAAACCTGCTAAAGTTGTAGCACTTGCGAGACTTTCATTACAAGCAATCATCCGTGGTCGCTTGCATATGTGACTGTTTCCCTGCGTCGTTGAACGCTCCCTCTTCTCCCCATCGTGGCACCGTGCCACGGACGGGTTGCAGATACTTTCTGCGGCGATCGATTGTGGCCACTGCCGCTCTCGCCACTTCACACCCGGTCTCGACAGGCTCTATCACTCGGCGTGTGGTTCTATCCGAAAGTTTTATTTTGTCTGAATCAATTTCTTCCTTCGGCGCGCTCGGCGTGCCAGCAGTCCTCGTGGCGGCGCTGTCCGCACAGGGCATCGACTCCCCTTTCCCGATCCAGGTCGACACCCTGCCCGACACGCTTTCCGGGCGCGACGTGCTTGGTCGCGGCAAGACGGGCAGCGGCAAGACCCTGGCGTTCGCCATCCCGATGATCGCGCGGCTCGGTGGCTCACTCGCCGGCGGGCAGCGCCGCCCCGGTCGTCCGCTCGCGCTCATCCTCGCCCCGACCCGTGAGCTCGCTACCCAGATCACCGTGGCGCTCACTCCGCTCGCTAATGTCTACGGACTGAAGTCGGTCACCATCTTCGGTGGCGTCTCGCAGCAGCGCCAGGTCGCGGCGCTCAAGGCCGGCGTCGACATCGTCGTCGCCTGCCCTGGTCGTCTCGAAGACCTCATGAAGCAGGGCTTCGTACAGTTGGATGCAGTCGAAATATCCATTCTCGACGAGGCCGACCACATGGCCGACCTCGGCTTCCTCCCCGTCGTCACGCGGATCATGGACAAGACCCCGCAGTCCGGGCAGCGCATGCTGTTCAGCGCCACGCTGGACAACGGCGTCGATCGCCTCGTGAAGAAGTACCTCCATAACGAGGTAATGCATTCCGTGGATGAAGCCACCTCGCATGTCAGTGCAATGACACACCATGTGTTCGAGGTCGATTCGGTCGAAGCCAAGCGTCTGCTCGTCGAGAAGCTCGCCTCCGGCACCGGCCGTCGCATCCTGTTTATGCGCACCAAGCATCACGCCAAGAAGCTCGCAAAACAGCTCACTGACGCGGGAATTCCCTCCGTTGACCTTCACGGCAACCTCTCGCAGGTGCAGCGCGACCGCAACCTCGCGTCCTTCGCCGCCGGTGACACCCGCGTCCTCGTCGCGACGGACGTCGCGGCACGCGGCGTGCACGTGGATGACATCGAACTTGTGATCCACGTCGATCCGCCAGCCGAGCACAAGGCCTACCTGCACCGCTCGGGCCGCACCGCTCGCGCCGGCAAGGAGGGCGAGGTCGTCACGATCGTGCTTCCGACCCAGCGCCGCGACACTGCAGCACTGTTGAAGAAGGCCGAGATCACCGTCACCCCGCAGCACGTGACCGCAGACTCGGCCGCAGTCCACGCCCTCGTCGGCGACGTCGCAGCCTGGGTCAAACCGGCTCCTCGCGCCGCCGCCCAGGTCCAGGGTGCTCCTCGTGCCCGTTCCGGCGGACAGCGCCAGTCCCAGGGCGGACGATCGGCGGGACAGGGTCGCTCACAGGGCGGCTCACAGGGCGGCTCACAGGGCGCGAACGCCCAGCGCAAGCGTGCTAACCGCGACGGCGCTTCGGCGGCGCCTGCGGCCGGTGGCTCGCGCAACTTTTACAGCACCGCGAGTGGTGAGGGCGCCGCATCCGGCGCTCCTCGCACGGGCGGCGCTCCCCGAAGCGGCGCTCCCCGCGGCGGTGCGGCATCCGGTGCCGGTCGTGCCGGATCCGGCGGCGGACTCATCGGAATGTCCCAGGGCGGCGGACGTCGTCGCAGCGGCGGCGGCGGCCGCTAACCCAGCCACTGAAGAGAGGGCCTTCGCATTCGTGCGGGGGCCCTTTTTTCGCGGGCGGAATGTCAGCGCATCACGCTCTGCGCATCACGCTCTGCGCATCACGCTCTGCGCATCACGCTCTCCGCTCCGCTCCGCTCCACTCCACTCCACGCACCATGCTCCGCTCCGCTGAGTGACAGGGGAGGCGGAGCAGGCGGCAGGGGAGACGGGGCAGGTGCAGCGCAGGCAGCGCCTCAGTACAGGCGGCCCACGGAGGCCAACGCGGCACGCACGAGCGCGCCACGACC
>JANYIZ010000109.1 GCA_025408445.1 Frigoribacterium sp.
GCCCGCAGGTGCGGGCGCACGTGTCACTCGCGGCCGCGGAGTCAGCGGGAAGGAGTTTGCGGGCAGGAGTTTGCGGGCAGGGGGCCTTCGACCGTTCGACGAGCGCAGGGAGCGCCCCACCCTCACGGAGTTCCCCGCCGCAAGGTCAGTGAGCGGCCGCGTCCCAGTTCGGGCCGAGGCCGACCTGCACCTCGAGGGGCACGGCGAGATCCGCAGCATGCCCCATCCGGTCCGTGACGATCGCGGTGAGTTCGTCGAGTTCGCCCTCGGCGACCTCGAAGACGAGTTCGTCGTGCACCTGCAGCAGTAGACGGGACGAAAGGCTGCGCCCATCGAGATCCGCGGCCACCCCCAGCATCGCGATTTTGAGGATGTCGGCGGCCGAACCCTGGATCGGCGCGTTGAGTGCCGCCCGCTCCGCGTTCTGCTTCAATACCCGATTGTTCGAGGCCAGGTCGGGGAATGGACGACGGCGACCGAAGATCGTCTCGGTATAGCCGTCTTCGCGGGCTTGGTCAACGACGCTGCGCAGGTAATCCCGAACGGCTCCGAACCGCTCGAAATAGTCGGTCATCAGTTGTTTGGCCTCGGAGTTCTCGATGCGCAATTGCTTGCTGAGCCCGAAAGCGCTCAGGCCGTAAGCGAGCCCGTAGGACATCGCCTTCACTTTCGTGCGCATCGCGGCGCTGACATCCACCGGGTCGACGGCAAAAATTCGCGATCCCACAAACCGATGGAGGTCCTCTCCCGAGTTGAAGGCCTCGATGAGCCCGGCGTCTCCGGAGAGATGCGCCATGATCCGCATTTCGATCTGCGAGTAGTCGGCGGTCAGGAGCGTCGTGAACTCCGGTCCACTCTCGAAAGCGGTGCGGATCTCCCGGCCTATTGCGGTGCGGACCGGAATATTCTGCAGGTTGGGGTCTGTGGATGAAATGCGACCCGTGCTGGTGCCGGTCTGGTCATAACGGGTGTGCACTCGGTGATCGTCGGCGATGGCTTTCTCGAGCGTATCGACGATCTGGCGCAGTTTCGTGGCATCCCGGTGCTGCAGAAGCAGGTCGAGAAACGGATGCGGATTCTGCTCTTGCAGGTCGGCGAGCGACGCCGCATCCGTAGAGTACCCGGTCTTGTTGGAGCGGGTCTTCGGCATCTGCAGGTCTTCGAACAGCACCTGCTGCAACTGCTTTGGCGATCCCAGGTTGATTTCGCGTCCACCGATTTCGGCGTATGCGCGTGTCGCCAGATCAGCCGCGGTCACCCCCAGCTCACGATTGAGACGACTGAGGATGTCCGGATTTACTGTGATCCCCGTGGTCTCCATCGCCGAGATCACCGGAATCAGGGGAAGCTCGATCTCTCGCAGCACGCGGATCGATCCCTCGTCAAGCCGCTCGGTGAGGTATTCCGACAGGCGCAGGACGTACCAGGCCTGCGTTGCCACGCTCACCGCATCCGTTTCCGGCACGAGCTGGTTGGGATCCGGCTCGGCGAGGTGCTCCCCCAGATGGGTGTACACCTGCTCCGCGAGAGGCTGGTCGTGGCCGCCCGGCTTGAGCAGCCAGGCCGCGAGAGTCGTATCGAATACGACACCATCAAGCGCAAGTCCGGCCTTCTGCAGACGCTTGAGCGCGGGCTTGTAGTCGAACAGGTACTTCGGCGCCGAGGAGGCCAGCCACTCGGCCAGGGCGTCGTAGTCCGGTCGTCCCACAGCCCAGGGCACGTAGGCCGAGTCTTCCGCCGTGGCGAGGCCGAACCCAGTGATCCCCTCCGGCCCCACCTCGAGGTGCAGTCCGAGCGGCTGCGTACCCTTCGCGCTGACCGTGGCGATCCAGTGACCGAGTTCTTCGTCGATCATGGTGCGCACACCGGGCACCTCTGACACCGGCGCTGCCGAACCTTCGCCGGTCGACTCCAGCGAGACTGGATCTCCCGCCGCTGAAGCGATCTTGAGCACTCGGTCGAGAAGTGTTCGAAACTGCAGCTTGTCGAAGACCTCTCGCACAGCAACCTCGTCGATCGGCCGACGGTCGAGGTCGTGGGGGCCGACGGGCAACTCCACGTCGGTGAGGAGGTGATTGAGCTTCCGGTTACGGATGGCGCGATCCCGCTGTTCGCGGAGCTTCTCTCCGACGACTCCCTTGATCTCATCCGCGTGGGCGAGTACCTCGTCCAGACCGCCGTACTGGGTGATCCATTTGACGGCTGTCTTTTCCCCCACCTTGTCGATGCCGATGAGATTGTCACTCGTCTCGCCGACGAGAGCCGCGACATCCGGATACTGGTGGGGTTCGACACCGTAACGCTCGAATACGGCATCGCGGTCGTAGCGCTTGAGTTCTGACACACCGCGCGCATTGGGATAGAGCAGGGTCACGTCATCATTGACCATCTGGATCGCGTCCCGGTCGCCCGAGACGATGAGCACCCGGAAGCCCTGCTTGGCGCCCTGCATAGCGAGGGTCGCGAGAATGTCATCGGCTTCGTAGTCCTCTTTTGACACCGTCGTGATCCCCATGGCGTGCAGCGCCTCCTCCAGCAGCGGGATCTGGCCGATGAACTCAGCGGGGGTCTCCCCACGAGTCCCCTTGTACTCGGGATATTCCCTGGTGCGAAACGAGTATCGCGAGATATCGAATGCGACCGCCAGATGGGTCGGTTTCTCCTTCTGGAGCAGGTTGAGCAGCATCGCAATGAACCCGTGTATCGCGTTGGTGTGTTGACCCTCCCGGTTTTGGAAACTGTCGACGGGAAGAGCATAGAAAGCTCGGAAGGCAAGGGAATGCCCGTCGATAACGAGGAGGGTAGGCTTTTCGTTGTCCGGCACGCGTCCAGCTTATCCGCGGCCGCCGACGCCCCACAGTCCCGCTAGGAAGAAGCCGATGACCATCATCCCCGACGATCTCGACCCGGAACTTGTGGAGCGGCTCGTGAACTCCGGGGGTGGTGAGCTTGCCCAAAAGATGGGCTTCGAATTCCTTGAACTCTCCGCCGAACGGTCGGTCGCGACAATGCCGGTCGAGGGCAACACCCAGGTCGTTGGGTTGCTTCACGGTGGCGCGCACGTGGTGCTCGGTGAGACGCTCGGATCAATATCGTCCGCAATCCATGCCGGCCCAGGGCGTATCGCCGTCGGGATCGAGATCAACGCGACCCACAGTCGCCCGATCACTTCGGGCCTTGTCACCGGCACGTGCACGGCCCTGAACCTTGGCCGAACTCTCGCTACCCATGAGATCGTCATGCGCGACGAGCAGGGCCGGCGGCTGTCGACCGTGCGGATGACGAACTTTTTGCGTGATGCTTGAGTTCTAAAAAACCGCTACGTCGTGCCAGCTAGCTACGGCTTGACGGCTTACTTCTTGGCGGCTTACTTCTTGGCGGAGAGCTGTTCGATGATCGCCTGGGCCACATCATGCATCGTGAGGCGCCGGTCCATGGAGGCTTTCTGAATCCATCGGAAGGCCTCGGGCTCGGTGAGCCCCATTTTCTCGTTGAGCAGTCCCTTGGCGCGGTCGACAAGTTTGCGCGTCTCGAAGCGCTCCACCAGATCAGTCACTTCGGCTTCGAGGGTGATGATCTGCGCATAGCGCGCGAGGGCAATCTCGATGGCTGGGAGCAGGTCGTTGGGCGTGAACGGTTTGACCACATAGGCAAGTGCGCCGGCTTCAGTTGCTCGTTCGACGAGCTCCTTCTGGCTGAAGGCAGTCAGTAGCACTACGGGAGCGATGTGGTTCTTGGTGAGTCGCTCCGCCGCGGAGATGCCGTCGAGCAGGGGCATCTTCACGTCCATGATCACGAGGTCTGGACGCAATTCCGTGGCGAGGGCGACAGCGGTCTCGCCGTCTCCTGCTTCACCGACGACCTCGAATCCATTGTCTCGAAGAGTTTCGACGATATCGAGTCGGATGAGCGACTCATCCTCGGCCACCACGACGCGGCGGGGGGTCTGAGTAGCACTTTCCTGGTCTGGCACGCCTGCAAGCCTACGGTATTCTTAGCCTCGTTATCGTGCGCCGGTGTGGCGGAATGGCAGACGCGGAGCACTCAAAATGCTTTGCTCGAAAGGGCGTGTGGGTTCGAGTCCCACCACCGGCACGAGTAGCTTTCAGCGTGAGTGGTCAGTCTGTGTCGGGCCGCTCAGGCGCTGGCCGTCGCGACGAAAGCGGTGACCAGCGGATGCGGTGAGGCCGTCATCCAGTCCCGAAGCGCGGAGAGTGCATGCTGTTGTTTCTCCGGCATCAGTGCGGTCAGTACCGGCCCATAGGGTGTGCCAAAGATACCGTTGACCGCATCCGCGACGCTCGGCCAGTCAAGCCGAAGTGAGGTTGACTGCACCGTCACATCCTCGAAGGCGGCCAGGAGTTTCGTGAGACGGGCGCGGGTCATTTTAAAGGAATCAAAGTCCCAGGCTCGAGGGAATGGTTCGTCCAGGCCCTCGTCTCTCAGCACATCCCCGTAGCTGTCGAACGGCTCAAGGCGCAGTGCAGCGACCCAGACGACGATGCCAAGGCTGCCACCGGGGCGCAGCACCCGCTTCATCTCCGCCATCGCGGCAACCTGGTCGCGCACGAAAGGCAGTCCGTGCTGGCACAACACAACATCGACCGAATCGTCCTCGAGCGGAATGGCCGTCGCCGGGGCTTCCAAAGTTTCGATGGGAGCGCCGTCCGGGTCGGCGCCGACGGAGACTTCAGCGAGCATCCCGGTGCTGATGTCGCTCGCGATCACGCGGCCGCTCGGACCAACCGCTTTTGCCGCAGCGCGCGCTACAGCGCCGGTGCCAGAAGCGACATCCAGGACGGTCTGGCCCGCATGCAAGACAAGCGAGTCGACCAGGTGATGCGCCCAGGGTTCGAAGACCGTTGGCAGGAGATAGTGGCGATAGTTCTCGGCGATCGAATCCGACTGGAAGAGACTCGATCTGGCATCCTCATTCATGCTGCGCTCCTCATCGGTGAATTTCGCTTCGCTAGTCTGGGCTGAGCCGAACTCGAAGGAGCCTCTGTGACTGACCTGCCCCACTCGCCCATTCCGTTGACACCCGCGGGGTGGTATCCCGACCATACTGGGGTACCCCAGTTGCGCTGGTGGGATGGCACAGCCTGGACAGACAGTATTAGCGACGGATCGGTCGGCACACCCTCGTACAGCGCCGCACCGTATGCCCTGCGCCCGGCCCCAACGGGGGTGCCAACGGGGACACCGGTGTACAACCCGATCATTTGGATCATGGCCCTGCTTCCATTGCTCGGCATCGTGACTCTACTCACCCTTGACGCGTCGGCACTAGTGGCGTCTCCGACGGATCCGCTCGCCCGATATCGCGACCCCGGCTATCTTGCAACCCTCGCGCTGGGGTGGATCGTCTTTGGCGCTGCGGTGATCCTTGCCTACTTCGACCGAAAGCGACTCCTTCGCGATGGGTACGATCGACCGTTCCACTGGGCCTGGACCTTCTTCGGCGGAGGCGTTTATGTGATCGGACGCTCGATTATCGTCCGTCGTCGGTCCGGTCGCGGACTCGCCCCGATCTGGCTCTGGATCGGGGTCACCCTGGTAGTGACCGTCGTCGCTCTCGCCAAGGTCGGACAGATGATGTCTTCCCTGATCAACAGCATTCCGCTCACCAGCTGACACGTGACTCTCCGGAGGAGATGCGCGCTACAGTGAGGCAACAACTTCAGGAGCACCCCCATGGGTAGTTTGCTGTACGGCAACCCGGGCACAGAGATCAGCTTCGATGATCGCGCGCTCATGCACCTGCAGGTGGTAATCACGGCGAAACTCCGACGGCGCGAGAGCTTTCTCTTCACCTGGACCAACTCTGCGGATGCGGGAAGCGGACGCAGCTCGATCTGGCTGGACCCGAGCAGTGCCATTTTTTATCGCTTCGCCGGAAGTCGCACCCCCTCGCTTAATCGGGACTGGATTCAGGCACTGATGCTCTCAGCCAACAGTGCGGGTGGGATGTTCTTCTCACCAGAGCCCCCCGCCACACCGCAGGTTCTACCGGTGTCGCAGACATCGAAGTTTGCCAACGAATGATCGACCAGATCGGCGGGCCCTGGACGGCGACGCTCACTGCCTCGCAGTACCTGCTCACCCTGTACTTCGTCGCTGTGGCGGGACTGGCTCTCCTCGCTGGCCTCGTGCGCACCTGGATCACCCAGGGAGAGGTCGGCTCCCGCTATCGATCCGCCACCGTGGCCCGCCTCACCGTCGCGGCGGTCGCGATAGCGTCCTACCTTGGCATCATCCTCGCCTTCCGGACCGGTTATCGTGCAACGGGAACGGGGTTCGAAGCCGGAGCCGGATCGATGCTCGTTTTCGCCCTGCGTTATATGGACTGGTCGATCACCGTTCCCCTGCTCACCATGGAACTACTGAGCGTCTGTGTGCTCGCTGGCGCCACGGCACGTCGCACGGGCGTCATCGCCATGGCAGGCGCGATCCTGATGATCTTTACCGGGTTCCTCGGGGCGTTCATTCTCGGGGGCACCTCCCGTCCGTCGATGATGCTGCTCTGGGGAGGCGTGAGCGGAGTCTTTTGGATCATCACCACCGTCATTCTCATCCGCGCCGTGCGAGTCTCACTCCCCCGGTTGACCCCAGAGTCCGCCGTGTTGCTTCGGAATGCCACCGTTGGATTGCTCACTGGCTGGGTCGTGTATCCGATCGTCTACCTCATCCAGGTCTTCACGGGTGGCGGAGGGTGGGCCACGGTCATTCAGATCAGCCTGTGTGCCGCTGATGTTGCAATTAAAATCGGCTTTGGTGAGCTCGTGCATCGAGTCGCGAAGTTACGAACTGCCGAAGATGTGCGCGCCGGGGACGACGTTCATCCTGAATCGATCTGGATCTCTTCGGTGAAGCAGTCGGATGCAGGAATCGCACGCGCCGTCTATCTTGCGACTGATGCTGTTGGACACATACGGCGCCCGCGGCCACCATCGAACTTCGCCGTGGCCGCGGAACCGGAATTAGATCTCGAGCCGCAGAACGATCCAGCTGACGAGGATCGCTAGGCGCCCGAAGGGCGTTAATGCCTTCAGGAGTGTCCTGGCCGGGTGTTGCGCTGGGGTTTCTGTCGAGACAATTCTCCGCCGGCCCGACCGCCGTGCGGACGTCCGTGGTCGGCGAACTCCTCACGGAAGTAGGCCATCTTCCACTTTCCGAGCTCGATTCGCGTCCCTGTGCGCAAGACCTGGCCGCCGTCCTTCCGACCGGTAGTTTCGACCAGTCCTGAACCCCCCGCCAGGGCACCGATCGGGTACAGAACGTACTCGTCGTCCGCCGTTCGGCGAATCTCTGCATGCAGAGCATTCAATCCGTCCAACTGCAGGCTGGCTTCGGACCCGGAACCGATGGTGGTGACCTCCGGAAGCAGGTCAAACTCTCGTGGCATCTGCCCGTTCCAGTTTTTGGAACCGATGACAAAAATGAGGCGTGGGCGACCAGATCGCGGGAGGTAGTGCGTTGTCGTCGCCGTTCGCCGAATCCGACGGCTCACGGTAGGCACCAGCGGAAAAAGCGTTTTCGGTGGCAGCGGGATAGCCGAGACTGCAGCTCCACGGCGACGTATCAGCGGAGCAAGCGCCGCGGCGCTCCCCAGCCTGATGTGCGGAGAGCCGGTCATGACACGCTGCAATACCGGAGCGTTTACATTACCGATGCGCGCAATCACGCCGCCCGGACCGCTCAGTGTGATCGAAAGCCCGAATCCAGCGATTTCTTGTGCGATCGAGCGGATGTCAGCCAGTTTCACACTGCGGCCCGTGAGCATGGTCTCGGGGTTGTTGGCGAAGATTTGAACGTCGGTTCCTGCCGCTGTGATCGTGCCTTCGAGCTGCGACACCACGGCACCCGAAGAATCGATGCCAGGCTCCTCGAGCGAGAAGGTGAGATCTATGTCCAGCCGAGGTACAGCGACCATGATCAGTTACGGTGCTGGTCTGCGCCGGCGTCCTGGTCATCACTCGTCGTGACGCGCAGCGTACCGTTGAGCTTCCAGATGGCCCGAGGAGCATCCGGACCAATGTCCCGGGGCACCTCGACGACCATGTCGATGAAGCTGTAGTTGACGGCTGCACCGCGCCCGGTGAGATAGGACCACATCTCACGTCCGAGGTCGGTCCAGTCGCTGATGTTGCGACCCTCCGGACCCGCTGCGTCGTCGAATAGTCCTGAGACCTGCTGTGAATCAGTCACGGTGAAATCCTTCCAATGTAGATAACTTCACCGTACCGAGGGCACGAGGCCAGCCGTCGATTTCACAGCCGACGACCAGCCTTGTCCCAGTTTTCGAATCGGCGGGCCGAGATCAGTCGGCGGCGTAGGCGGGAGCGACCGCGTTGTGTGCGTCACCGACCCGGTGCACGCGCATGTCGTTGGTGCCACCGGAGATTCCGGGAGGAGAACCAGCGATCACCACGACCTTTTCGCCGAGGGCTGCGCGGTTGTGACCGAGCAGGATGTCGTCAACCTGGCCGAACAGAGCATCGGTGTGGGTTTTGCGCTCAACCAGATAGGTCTCTGTGCCCCACACCCACGCCAGGCGATTGCGGATGCGCTCCTCCGGTGTGTAGGCGATGATCGGGATGCGGTGGCGCAGTCGCGACATGCGACGAACGGAGTCTCCAGACTCGGTGAAGACGCAGAGATACTTGGCCTCGACGAAGTCTGCGACCTCGGCCGCGGCGAGAGTGATCGCCCCGCCCTGGGTGCGCGGCTTCGTACCGAGTTCCGCGATACGCTCGAGGCCGTGCTCCTCGGTGGAGGTGATGATCCTGGCCATCGTCTGCACGGTGATCACGGGGTACTCCCCCACACTCGTCTCGCCACTCAACATCACGGCGTCCGCTCCGTCGAGCACGGCGTTTGCGACATCCGAGGTTTCAGCGCGCGTGGGGATGGGGCTGGAGATCATGGATTCAAGCATCTGGGTCGCAACGATCACCGGCTTGGCCATGCGGCGAGACAACTCCACGGCGTGCTTCTGAACGATCGGCACCGCCTCAAGAGGCATCTCGACTCCGAGGTCTCCCCGAGCAACCATGATGCCGTCGAAGGCGTCAATGATGGACTCGAGGTTCTCGACGGCCTGCGGCTTCTCGATCTTGGCGATCACCGGAAGTTTGACTCCCTCCTCCGCCATGATCTCGTGCACTCGAATGATGTCCTCCGCATTGCGAACGAACGACAGCGCGATGAGATCCGCTCCGAGCTTGAGCCCCCAGCGAAGGTCTGCTTCGTCCTTGTCGGAGAGCGCTGGCACGTTCACAGCGACACCCGGCAGGTTAATGCCCTTGTTGTTCGATACCGCTCCGCCGACAACGACCTCGGTCGTCACGACGGTACCGTCGGTGGAGATCACCTTGAGCTTCACCTTGCCGTCGTCGATGAGAAGAGGGTCTCCTGGCTTGACGTCGTGGGGAAGACCCTTGAATGTCGTGCCCGAGATCTCCTTGGTGCCAAGGATGTCCTCGATAGTGATCTTGAAGATATCCCCGACCGCGAGTTCGTAGGGGCCGTTCTCGAATTTGCCCAGCCGGATCTTCGGACCCTGGAGATCGACGAGCACTGCGACGGCACGCCCAGAGTCGGCGCTCGCCTTGCGAACATTGGCGTAGACCTCCTCATGCACGTCGTAGCTGCCATGGCTCAGGTTCATACGGGCGACGTCCACGCCGGCATCCACGATCGCGCGGATGTTCTCATAGCTGGACGTTGCCGGACCGAGGGTGGCGACGATTTTTGCGCGTCTCATGTATTTCTTTCTGTTGGGGACAAAATTCTCGAAGGAGTAGTCGGGAGCTACAAGGCGACGGCCCGATCGGTCGGTGTGACCGGGGAAGGCAACGCAGTGTCGCCCTCGAGGAAGCGGTCGACGGCCGCGGCCGCGGCACGGCCCTCGGCGATGGCCCACACGATGAGCGATTGTCCACGACCCGCATCGCCCGCCACAAACACGCCGGATTCGCTCGTCTGGTAGTCGGCATCGCGTTCAACGTTTCCACGGTCGAGGTGAAGTTGCAACTGGCTTTCCAGTGCCTCACTCTCGGTTCCGGTGAATCCGAGGGCGAGAAGCACCAGGTCCGCGGGGATTTCTCGCTCGGTCCCTGCCTTCGGAACGCGGCGACCGTCGAGGTATTCGGTTTCGGCGACTCGGATGGCGCGCACCTCGCCCGCTTCGTTCGCCAGGAATTCGACGGTAGAGGCGAGATAAACCCGCTCTCCGCCCTCCTCATGTGCAGTCGTCACCTCGAACAGCGTTGGGGCCATCGGCCAGGGTTGATGATCGGGACGCTCGTGCGGCGGCTGGAGACCGATAGCGAGGTTTGTGACGGACAAAGCCGACTGGCGATGCGCGGTGCCGATGCAGTCGGCACCGGTGTCGCCGCCTCCGAGCACCACAACATGTTTCCCATCGGCAGTGAGCTGATCGACGATAGTGTCTCCGGCCCCGACGCGGTTTTGCTGCACCAGATAGTCCATGGCGAAGTGAATACCGGAGAGATCTCGCCCCGGAATAGGGAGATCTCGCGGCTGGAGCGCTCCCGTGGCCACAATCACTGCGTCATAACGACCGCGGAGTTCATCCCAGGCGATGTCCACGCCGATTTCCACTCCCGCACGAAAGCGGGTTCCTTCTGCCTGCATCTGCTTGAGTCGAAGCTCGATGTGCCTCTTCTCCATCTTGAAATCCGGGATGCCGTACCGCAGAAGTCCACCGATGCGGTCATCCCGCTCGAAAACGGCGACGGTGTGACCGGCGCGGGTGAGCTGCTGTGCAGCGGCGAGACCTGCCGGACCCGAACCGACGACGGCCACGGTCTTGCCGGTGAGGCGCTCGGGAGGATGCGGCTCGACCCAGTCGTTCGCGAAGGCCTGGTCGATGATGGCGACCTCGACGTTCTTGATGGTCACCGCCGGCTGGTTGATCGCGAGCACGCAGGATGACTCGCACGGGGCCGGGCAGAGCCGACCGGTGAACTCGGGAAAGTTGTTGGTGGCGTGCAAACGTTCGATCGCCTGGCGCCCCTCTCCGCGCCAGGTGAGATCGTTCCACTCCGGTATGAGATTGCCGAGCGGGCAGCCGTGGTGACAGAACGGAATGCCACAATCCATGCAGCGGCCAGCCTGCGTGCGCACGG
The DNA here is from genome assembly GCA_025408445.1 of Frigoribacterium sp. Classification (GTDB taxonomy): domain Bacteria; phylum Actinomycetota; class Actinomycetes; order Actinomycetales; family Microbacteriaceae; genus Lacisediminihabitans. Next base: position 11,154 of record JANYIZ010000109.1, read on the forward strand.
TGGCGGCATCACCCTGCTCGTAGACCTCTTTCCAGTCCATGAGCCGCAACGCGACCGGACGCCGTGCGGGCAGCTCCCGCTCTCGCGTTTTCAGGAATCCCTTAGGGTCAGCCACCGATTACCTCCATGATGCGAGACCAGACGACATCGCCGTCGGGATCGAGACCTTCTTCAACAGCCGCTGCTCGCGTTGCGAGTACAGCGGCGTAATCGCGAGGGAGCACCTTCACGAACCGAGTCATCGACTCGTCGAGCGTGGCGAGCATCTGGGCTGCGAGAACGGACTCGGTCTCAGCGACATGCTGCTCGAGCAGGTTCGTGACGATTTCGATATCCTCCGCGCCGAGTGGCAACAGAGCGAGTTCTCCCGTGGCGAGCGCCTCGCGGTTGACCCGCTCCGGAGCGAGGTCGTATATATAGGCCGTGCCGCCGGACATTCCCGCCCCGAGGTTACGGCCGGTACCTCCCAGAATCACCGCGAGCCCACCGGTCATGTATTCGAGGGCATGATCACCGACGCCCTCAACGACCGCCGTTGCACCGGAGTTGCGCACGAGGAATCTCTCGCCGACGATGCCGCGGAGAAACATACTTCCCTCGGTAGCGCCGTAACCAATGACATTACCGGCGATCACGTTGCGTTCGGCCGGGAAGACGCTGTTGCGGTCGGGGCGCACAATGATCTGGCCTCCACTGAGCCCCTTGCCGACGTAGTCGTTACTGTCGCCCTCGAGTCGCAGGGTGATGCCGCTCGGCAGGAACGCACCGAACGATTGGCCGGCGGTCCCCCGGAGGGTGATGTCGATTGTGCCAGCGGGTAGGCCGTTCTCGCCGTGGCGGAGAGTGACCTCGTGGCCGAGCATGGTGCCGACGGCACGCTCCGTATTGCGGATCGGAAGAGAGATAGCGACGGACTCGCCCGCGTGGAGGGCACCTTCACTCTGCCGGATCAGTTCGACGTCGAAGTGTTTGTCGAGCTCGTGGTCCTGCTGTGAGACGTTGTAACGTGGCTCCTCCGGACCGAACACCGGACCATCCAGGATCGGCGAGAGGTCGAGCCCGTCCGCCTTCCAGTGCTCGATCGCCCGGTTTGCGTCGAGAAGCTCTGAGTGTCCGATTGCCTCCTCGAGAGACCGAAAGCCGAGCTCCGCGAGGTACTCTCGCACCTCCTGGGCCAGGAATTCGAAGAAATTGACCACGAACTCCGGCTTGCCAGTGAAGCGTTTGCGTAACTCCGGGTTTTGGCTCGCCACGCCGACCGGGCAGGTGTCGAGATGACAGACGCGCATGAGGATGCAGCCGGATACGACGAGAGGAGCGGTAGCGAATCCATATTCTTCCGCTCCGAGGAGCGCGGCCACAATCACGTCTCGGCCGGTCTTCATTTGGCCATCAACCTGCACGACGACCCTGCCGCGCATACCGTTGAGCATGAGCGTCTGCTGGGTCTCCGCCAAGCCGAGCTCCCAGGGGGTCCCCGCGTGCTTGAGGGAGTTGAGCGGGCTGGCGCCCGTACCCCCGTCGTGACCGGAGACAAGTACGACGTCCGCGAGGGCCTTGGTCACCCCCGCCGCGACCGCGCCGATACCCGACTGGCTCACCAGTTTGACGTGAACGCGGGCATCCGGATTAGCGCGTTTGAGATCGAAGATCAGCTGCTTGAGGTCTTCGATCGAGTAGATGTCGTGATGCGGCGGCGGGCTGATCAGGCCGACGCCTGCGGTTGAGTGCCTGGTTTTCGCAATCCACGGGTAAACCTTGTTCGAGGGCAGCTGGCCACCCTCTCCTGGCTTCGCGCCCTGCGCCATCTTGATCTGGATGTCGGTGGCGTGAGTGAGATACATGCTCGTGACGCCGAATCGGCCGGACGCGACCTGCTTGATCGCGCTTCGACGTTCAGGATCGAGAAGCCGGGCGGTATCTTCGCCGCCCTCTCCCGTGTTGCTCCGTGCCCCGAGGCGGTTCATCGCGATCGCGAGCGTCTCATGCGCTTCGCCGCTGATCGAGCCGTAGCTCATGGCTCCGGTGGAAAAGCGCGTGACGATGGATGCCACGGACTCGACCTCGTCGATCGGGACGGCCGGCCGCACTCCGTCGCGAAACGAGAACAGTCCGCGGAGGGTCATCAGGTTGGTCGCCTGCTCGTCGACGAGCTTCGTATAGTCGCGGAAGATGTCGTAGCGTCTCGACCGCGTCGCGTGCTGCAGCTTGAACACGGTGTCCGGGTTGAAGAGATGAGGCGGGCCCTCGCGGCGCCACTGGTACTCGCCGCCAATGGCCAGTCGTTCGTGAGCGTTGATAGCGCCGTCCTCTGGGTAGGCCGCCGCGTGGCGTGACGCGCTCTCGGCGGCGATCACATCGATACCGACACCGCCGAGCAGGCTCGAGGTGCCGGTGAAGTACTGGTCGACGAAGGACTGGTCGAGCCCGACCGCCTCGAAGGCTTGGGCGCCGGCATAGGACCCGACCACCGAGATGCCCATCTTCGACATGATCTTGAGCACACCCTTGCCCAGCGCCTTGATCAGGTTCTTTACGGCCTTCTGAGCGTCGATGCTGGAAATCATGCCATTGCGTACGAGCTCTTCCGCGGACTCCATGGCGAGGTACGGGTTGATCGCTGACGCGCCGTACCCGACCAGCAGGGCAACGTGATGAACCTCGCGCACATCACCAGCCTCGACGATGAGGCCGACCTTCATCCGATTCTGGGCGCGAATAAGGTGGTGATGCACCGCCGCCAGCATGAGGAGAGATGGCACCGGTGCCAAATCCTTATTGGAATCGCGGTCGGAGAGCACGATGAAGAGCGCTCCGTCATCGATAGCGCGGTCCGCTTCCGCGCACATCGCGGCGATCCGCTGTTCCATGGCCTTCGGCCCCTGGTCGACGCGGTACAGCCCTTTGATCGTGCGAGTGGGATTGAAGGCCTGCCGGGATGACTTCGGTGCGATGTGCTGGATTTTGGCCAGTTCATCATTGTCGATCACCGGAAAGTCGAGGATCACCTGGCGGGCGTGCTCCGGAGTCGCGTCCAGGAGGTTGCGCTCTGGACCGAGGCCCAGCTTGAGCGAGGTGACCACCTCTTCACGAATGCTGTCGAGCGGCGGATTGGTGACCTGCGCAAACTGCTGGGTGAAGTAGTCAAAGAGCAAGCGCGGACGTTTCGACAGCACCGCGATCGGGGTATCGGAGCCCATGGCGCCGAGTGGCTCCGCGCCGTTCTCCGCCATCGGCTTCAGCAGCATCCGCACTTCTTCCTCGGTGTAGCCGAAGGTGCGCTGGCGCCGAGTGACCGAAGCGGGGGTGTGCACAATGTGCTCTCGTTCTGGCAGGTCCTTGAGGTTGATGCGACTACCGTCCAGCCAGGCACCCCAGGGTTCGGATGCCGCGAGCTCGCTCTTGATCTCGTCGTCTTCGATGAGGCGTCCAGCCTCCGTGTCGACGAGGAACATCTTGCCTGGGCGCAGACGACCCTTGCGGACGACGCGCTCGGGGGCGATATCGAGGACCCCGATTTCGCTTGCGAGCACGACCAGGCCGTCATCGGTAACGAGATAGCGGCCGGGCCGAAGACCATTGCGGTCGAGGGTCGCGCCCACCAGGGATCCGTCGGTGAAGACGAGGGCGGCCGGACCATCCCACGGCTCCATGAGCATCGAGTGATACTCGTAAAAGTCCCGGCGGGCTGGATCGATGTCAAGCTGGTTCTCGTAGGCCTCCGGCACCATCATCATCATGGCGTGGGGTAAAGACCGCCCACCGAGGTTCAGCAACTCCACGACCTCGTCGAAGGATGCCGAGTCGCTCGCACCGGGAGTGACGATGGGGAAGAGCGGAGAAAGGTCGCCGAGCAGCGCAGATTCCAACTGGGATTGTCGGGCACGCATCCAGTTGCGGTTGCCCTGGACCGTATTGATTTCGCCGTTATGGGCGATCATACGGAACGGCTGGGCTAGCGGCCACGAGGGAAAGGTGTTGGTGGAGTATCGCGAATGCACGAGAGCGAGGCGCGAGGTGAATCGCTCGTCGGACAGGTCAGGGTAGAACGGCTCGAGCTGGAGTGTCGTAACCATGCCCTTGTAGACGATGGTGCGACAGCTCAGCGACGGGAAATAGGCGTTGAGCTCCCGCTCGGCCCGCTTTCGCAGTCGGAACGACTGCCGGTCAAGGGCGATGCCATGAACAGGCTCACTGGGGGAGCCAAGGATGCTCGAGAGGAAGACCTGTTCAACCATCGGCATCGCGTCGCGCGCGAGGTTTCCCAAAACCGCTGGACGCACCGGCACAACGCGCCAGCCGAGTACCGAGAGATGCTCCTGCAGGGCGAGAGCCTCGATTCCCGCCTTGACCGTGGCCCGCTCGACCCTGTCGACGGGCAGGAAGGCCGTGCCGACGATGTACTGCCCGGCGGGGGGCAACGGAATGCCCGCTACCGCACGGAAGAACTCATCCGGAATCTGCGTCACTATCCCGGCGCCATCGCCGGTGCCTGCATCCGACCCGATGGCCCCGCGGTGCTCGAGGTTGCGGAGCGCTGTCAGGGCGAGGTCGATGATGTCGTGTCCCGCCGAGCCACGCAGGGTCGCGACCATCGCGAGACCGCAGGCATCCTTCTCGCGGCGCGGGTCGTAAAGCCCGCTCGCTGCGGGGATGGTGCTGAAACGGGAGAAAGCTGGCCTGAGTGCCATGGTCGAACCGTCCTCACGAGGTTACGTCGGCAGATGGGACGGCGGCGGCCCGAGGGGATAAAGCCCAAAAATGTGACGGCAGTCAAACGCGGGGATTCGGCGCCATACCTGCGATGCCACTTCTTGCGGCACTATCCTGTTATCGCGGGCGAGCCCCGCTTGTGACGGACTTCCCGCTTGTGACGGCATCGCCCTGTGCAGAGGATGCCCTGGCCGGTTCAGAGTGCGAGTTGCTGTCCAGATCGGCATCGTTGTCGATCTCGTCGTATTCGGAATAGGTATTTTCCGAGTCTACCGCAGGCGTCGGCGTCCACTCCCGTCCCGGCAGGTACGCACTCGGCTCCAGTCCAGGATGGCGGCGCGACTGCACCACAAAGATGATGACGCCGATGAGGATCGCCCCATAGGCCGCCCACACGTTCGTGCGAACGCCGAGGAAGATCAGGCTCGGGTCGATGCGAATCGACTCGAAGTAACTTCGGCCGAGGCCGTACCAGATCAGGTAAACCGAGACCGTCTTGCCCCACTGGAGGGTGAACTTCTTCGATAGGGAGAGGATCACGAGCACGCCGGCCACGTTCCAGATCACTTCGAAGAGGAAGGTCGGCTGAAACAGGGTGCCGACCGGCAGGCCAGCGGGGAATGCCGGGTTGCTCTTCTCGATCTCGAGGCCCCACCACGCGTTTGTCGGCACGCCGTACAGCTCGTGGTTGAACCAGTTGCCGAAGCGACCGAAGGCCTGGGCGAGCAGGAGGCCGGGGGCGAGCGCGTCCGCAAAGGTCCAAAAACGCAAACCCGTCATTCGGCAGCCGATGTACACGCCGATCGCACCGCCAATGAGCGATCCGAAGATCGCGATGCCACCCTCCCAGATGAAGAGAATGTGCAGCATCTTTTCCACTGAGCCGAAGTAATCGTCCGGGTGAGTAATCACATGGAAGATGCGAGCACCGATGATGCCGAGCGGCACAGCCCACAGCGCGACGTCCAGCACAACGCCGGACTCGGCACCGCGTGCCTTCAGCCGCTCGTTGGTGAGGACCGTCGCAGCGACGATCCCGACAAGAATGCAGATCGCATAGGTGCGGATGCTGAGGTTCGGCGAGATGAACGAGAGACCAAGACTGTTCAGCCACTCACCGAGGTGGATCGCCTGCCACGGTTCGCTCGGGCTGGGGATGCTCAGGGGAAGAACCATGGTCGAGGGTGCCTTTCGTACTGACGCACTTGTGCTGCGGACGTCTGATGCGGGAGTTTCGGTAGCCGACTACCCCGGAAACCAATTGCTCATAAAGCCAATTGCTCCTAACGAATCAGCTAAGCGTACCGGTCGCGAGGTACGCGGCCGTCGCTGCCACGGCGGATACGCCCCCGTCGGCGAGGGCCTTCACCAGCGCAGAACCCACAATGGCACCGTCCGCATAGCGCAGGACTTCCCGCACCTGATCCGGCGAGGAGATACCGAGCCCCACACAGGTGGACGTTGCTCCCGCTTCGCGCAGGCGCGCGACGAGCGTCTTGGCCGCGACATCCACGTCACTGCGGGCACCGGTGATGCCCATGGTGGAGACCGTATAGACGAAGCCCCGGCTCTGCCGAACCGCCTGATCGAGCCGGGCGTCGGTGGACGACGGTGCAGCCAGGAACACGCGATCAAGCCCGGTGCGACTTGACGCGGCCAACCAGTCACGTGCCTCGTCGGGAATGAGGTCGGGGGTGATGAGTCCGGCTCCCCCGGCCGCGATGAGGTCGTCTGCGAAGCGGTCGACGCCGTACTGAACCACCGGGTTCCAGTAGGTCATCAGCAACACCGGCACGTTTGTGCGTGTCGTGATCTCCGCGATCGCCTCGAACCCGTGGCGCAGCTTGAAGCCACCTTTGAGAGCCGTCAGCGTTGCCTCCTGGATCACGGGCCCGTCCATCACCGGGTCGGAGTATGGCAGGCCGAGCTCGATCACGTCGACGCCGTTCTCGGCGAGGGCGACCGCGGCCTCGATACTCGTGCGCAGGTCGGGGAAACCGACCGGCAGGTAGCCGACAAGGGCACCGCTTCCGGCCGCCTTCCGTGCGGCGATGACCGCTTCGACGGTGCTCGCTGTCGCGGTGCTCACAGGCTGTCCCTGATCGATCCGGACAGCGTCGAGAGCCCCGCTGGGACCTCGACCATGGGGGTCGCAGTATCAAGGATGTCGAAATACTTGCCGGCGGTCTCCATGTCTTTGTCCCCGCGGCCGCTCAGGTTTACCAGAATGGTCGCATCCGGTCCGAGCTCGAGGCCGAGCTTTATCGTGCCGGCCAGCGCATGGGCCGTCTCGATGGCCGGGATGATTCCCTCGGTCATCGACAGCAGGCGCATGGCCGACATTGCCTCGTCGTCGGTGATCGGCCGGTACTGCGCGCGTCCAATGTCGGCGAGCCAGGAATGCTCCGGACCGACGCCCGGATAGTCGAGGCCCGCCGAGATCGAGTGGGATTCCACAGTCTGGCCGTCTTCATCCTGCAGCAGGTAGCTGCGGGCTCCGTGCAGCACGCCGGGACGGCCCTTGGTGATGGTCGCGGCGTGCCTGGGGGTATCCGCCCCGTCTCCGGCTGCCTCGTAGCCGTAGAGCGCCACGTCCGGATCGTCGAGGAATGCGTGAAAAATCCCCATCGCATTTGAGCCGCCTCCCACGCAGGCAGTTACCGCATCCGGCAGCGCGCCCGTGAGCTCAAGCACCTGGGCACGGGCTTCCTCGCCGATGATCTTATGAAAGTCGCGCACCATCACCGGGAACGGATGCGGCCCCGCAACGGTCCCCAGGAGGTAGTGGGTATTTTCGACGTTCGCGACCCAGTCTCGCAAGGCCTCGTTGATGGCGTCCTTGAGGGTGCGCGACCCTGCGGTTACCGGGATGACTTCAGCGCCGAGCAGGCGCATCCTGGCCACGTTAAGCGCCTGGCGCTCAGTGTCGACCTCGCCCATAAACACGACGCACTCCATGCCAAAGAGCGCGGCGGCCGTCGCCGTCGCTACGCCGTGCTGGCCGGCTCCGGTTTCGGCGATCAGTCGGGTCTTGCCAAGTCGACGCGCGAGCATCGCCTGGCCGAGAACGTTATTGATCTTGTGCGACCCGGTGTGATTGAGATCCTCGCGCTTGAGGATGATGCGGGCGCCACCGGCATGAGCGGCAAAGCGCGGCACTTCGGTGATGATCGACGGACGCCCCGTATAGGTGCGGTGCAGTTCGGCGAGTTCCTCCTGAAACAGGGGGTCAACCTTTGCCGCTGTGTACGCGGCGTCGAGTTCGTCCAGTGCCGCAATCAGGGATTCGGGAACAAACCGTCCTCCGTATTCGCCGAAGTACGGTCCGAGTTGGTCGCGCAGTGCCATGGGTCTATCGCCCTTGCTTGAGAATGACTAGTTACCGAGGAAGTCTGCCAGCGTCCGCACCGGATCTCCTGTGACCAGCGCCTCTCCGACCAGCACGACATCCGCTCCCGCCTCGCGGTAATGGGTCACATCCGCGGCGGTAAGTACCGCGGACTCGGCCACTCGGATGACGCCAGAGGGAATCTGGCCGGCGAGGGTACCAAAAAGATTCTGATCAAGCTCGAAGGTACTGAGGTCACGAGCATTGACCCCGACCAGCCCCGCGCCGATGTCGAGAGCACGGGACACCTCATCGGCGCTGTGAGTCTCTACCAGCACAGCCATGCCGAGCGTGCTGGTCAGATCGAACAGGCTGGCGAGGGTCACCTGGTCGAGGGCCGCAACAATGAGGAGCACGATATCGGCTCCGGCCGCCCGTGCCTCGAGTACCTGGTAGGCCTCCGCGATGAAGTCCTTGCGGAGCACCGGGATCGACACCGCCCCCCGGACCGCCTCGAGATCAGCGAGCGATCCACCGAACTTTCGACCTTCGGTGAGCACGCTGATCGCGCTCGCGCCACCGGTCTCGTAGGACACGGCAAGGGCGGCGGGATCGGGGATGTCCGCGAGAGCACCGCGGGAGGGGCTCGCTCGCTTCACCTCGGCGATGATGCGCACTCGAGACGACGGGGCGAGAGCCGCCAGCGCATCGATGGCGGCAGGTCGGGCGAGGGCCTCGGCCTCGACCACGGCGAGACTGCGCAGTGCGCGACGCTCCGCTGAGTCGAAAAGGGCCCCGGAGACGAGATCAGAAAGCAACTGAGTCAGTGGCCCTTCGGCGTGTATTTGGCGCCGTAGACGCCGTAGCCCATTCGCTTGAGCACGTAGCCAACCAGCATGCCGGTGACAAGAA
>JANYIZ010000110.1 GCA_025408445.1 Frigoribacterium sp.
CCACTACGGTGGAAATTCACGTGTACCAGAACGCCGGACACTTCGACTTCATGACCGACCTCCCTCCCGGCATCGGCCCGACGCCCGGCCTGGACCACGCCCGGTTTCTCCACGAGGTGACGACACAGATCGACATCGCCGTCAGTTAATGACGCGCAGCAGGTGGCCCCGTTTAGCGAGAGATGATCTGGCTGAGCGTGCCGTGTCAGACAGCACTGCGTGCAACGCGCAGCTACTCCCGCAATTTCAAAGCGTATTTTTCACGGATAAGACGAGTCCACTTCCCAACCCGGTCGGGGTTCCCCTGTGACGCAGTACCAACACGCTTTGTCGGCGCTTGAATTCGCCGCAGATATGTCCTGCTTATCGTTCTCACAGCGGGTGTCGGTGCTGCTTGGGATCGAGTGAGCGATGAGCCTGTCGGCTAGGGTCCTTCCTGTGACGCCTGCCGACCAGCTGATGCCCGAGTTGATCCCTGTCGATGACGCGGTGCTCGATCAAATTGTGGACGCGGCAATCACGGACGCCTCAGCTGACGAGGTGACACCACCCCTGTCCGCGGCCAATGAATGGACGCCGGCAAGAATTGCGTGGCTTCGCGACTACCATCGAGCCAATCGAGAGGGCCTTGCGGGACCCACGGGGGAGGCCACCTGGGCTGTCGTCGTGTCCGGCGAAGCAATTGGTTCAGTCCGTTTGAAGCTGACTGACCAACCGCACCTGTTCGAGACGGGAATCTGGCTCACGCGATCCAGTCGAGGGCATGGGATCGGATCCGCCGTCATGACTGCGGTCCTTCTGGAAGCGGCCGCTGGTGGCGCGAGCGCGGTGCGAGCGGAAACGGCTGAGAGCAACGGCGGCGCGCTCAGCGTGTTGCGTCGCCTCGGATTCAGGCTCCTCCCGGCCGAGGAGGGTCGCGTCCACGCGTTGCTGAGCCTCGACGCTACAAACCAGACAAATTATCGGCCGCTGCATTCCCAGTGAGCGTTCCGCTTACGGGCTCCTTTCGATGCCAAAAAAGACCTCGTATCCGTCACCGAGAGCACTGTGAAATCACGTCCGCAATCGGTGCGTCATTCGACCGCCGCTCGGCGGCGATCAACGAGTGCCTTGCCGTCGTTCGATGTCCGGGGAACATTCCCGTGGTTGAAGTCCGCCATCAGAATCAAGAAGTCCGTTGCTGCGCTGACGCCGTTGAGAAACAACGTGTCCTGCTGTTTCTTATCGATGTCGAAATCAGTCGTACTGATGCCAGCGTTGTCCACAAAGATCGTGCGACCGGCCGTGGCTGGGTCTACGCCGTACGAGTCGCCCTCATTCAGCATGGTGTGAAGGCTTTGGCTCGCGATCGACAAGCTATTTTCGCATTTCCTGTCCGGCGGGAATGAAGTCTGCAATGCGGAAAGCCTTACGCCGATCGTGGGCCAGCGCGGGGCTTTGCCATCAACCCTGTCGAAGGCATGAATGGGAAAATTGTTCAGCATCCCACCATCTACCCAAGTAACTGTTCCTCCTTCATAGTGGCGTTGAATGAATGATCCATCCGGCAGCGGTAGCGCGATATCGACTGGGTAGGTAGGAAATGCAACCGGATCAAAGAAGAACGGGATGGACATGGACGCCCGCACGGCATCGACGACGACCATGTCGTCAGCAACTCGGCCATAGTTGCCGTATTCCCACGGCAGATGGACAAGCAACTCCCGAGTGATATCCGAGGTGTGGACGACCAGACTGTATTCGTGTCCGGCGGGAAGGCTCATGCCAGAATCGCCCGATGTCGATAACTTCAGATCGCAGAATTTGTCGACACCCAGACCCGCCAAAACTGGCCCCAACCATTCTGTGAGGTAGTCACCGCTGTAGATCCCGGGCCGTCGAAGCAATATCGATGCATCCACTACTCGATCGGCCAGGGGCCCGAAATGGTTGTCAAGAAATTGATGCAGTCTGCCATTCGGCATGAATTTTTCAAAGACGAGGCTGTCCATGATTGGCTTCAACTCGGCCATATCGTGGCCCGGGAGCGATAGCGCAGCGACCAAGCTTGCCGCGATCGCGCCGGCGCTGGTGCCGGCGACGCCGCGGAACGTGTAGCCGGCATCGCTGAGGGCGAGGATCGCCCCTACCAGCCCGATGCCTTTGACCCCGCCTCCCTCAAGTGCCAGATCGGCGACGAGATGCCTGGTCCCTCCCTCGGCCGCCGGGTCTACCCAGCCGTCAGACTTGAGCAGTTTCGCGGCCGCTGCTCTAAATTTCACTTCAAGGTCTGGAGGTCGGCGAAAACCGAATCTTTGGGATGGGTCCATAACTATCTGCGTCACTGATTTCTCCATTGAATGGCCCCCACGTACAGACCGTTATACCCTTGCGACGCCGCCGGCCACAATAACCAAATGGGTGTTCGTTCCGGCTCGGACGTCTGGTCTGTTGGTCGGAGCGGCCACACTGTCTTCACTTCTCGGACTGAGATGGGCTTCGCTCGCGTCTGTTCAATCCGAGAAGGGGGGCGACGGTTATGGTGGGACGGCCGCAAGTTTCACAGCAGTTTCGCTTTATGTTCGTAGGGGAGATGCCTCATTTTCCGATGCAGTGGTTCCTTGCTTTGCTTGGCTTGTGGCGCCGTGCACGGTCGATACCTGACAACGACGAGGAAGGGCGGATGTGGATGTTCGGGATCGCCCGAAAACTGCCCGTCACCCACAGTCGAGGGTCATCCCACCGACTCACCCTCGCCGATCGTTTCCGCGATAGCTGAACTATCGGTATCGGATCGCGAAATCATCATGCTGGTGCACTGTGACGGATTCACCCTCGTTGAGGCGAGCCGCCTCCTTCGCCTTCGAGCGACCACCGCACGGAGCCGCTACCACAGGGCACGGAACCGGCTTAGGGAAATCGTCGAAACCGCATTGGCCGCCGATCAAAAAACTTCGAACACGACCAGAGTTTTTCATGATGCTCAGCACGGCTCAGAACCCAGTAAGCAACAACCCCCAGCCCACGAAAATCGACCCGTCAGCAGTTGGGACTTCCCCTAACGATTTCCTCCACCGTCGGGGACTGGACTCAATCCCGATTGTAGGAAAGTTGGACGGGGCTGGGAGAGCGTGGCGTTCCCATTGAGGGCTCCCATGTCACACATAGCCGGCTTTGTCCGGGGCAGCGCAATCGACTTCGGATCTGTCGCCTTGGCTATCCCGTCAGCGGCTGTCACTCCTATCGACCCCGTGCACATCGTTACAAGGTCAGCACGTGGTTCGCCCGCGAAAGTCTCGACCTGCCGGGAGAACTCGAACTTTCCCGGCGAAGCCGTCCTCGCAGTACAGTGGCGCGATGAGCGGCGGCGCTGTCCGGGACAATTGGGGGCACGGTGACGCGTACGAGCGGTTCATCGGACGATGGAGCAGCCTCGTTGCGGTCAAGTTTCTGGATTGGCTCGACCTGCCGGGTGGACTCCGGTGGGTGGATGTCGGGTGCGGCACCGGAGCCCTCTCGGAGGCGATCCTTGACACCCAAGATCCCACCTCCGTCAACGGGTTGGAGCCCTCCGCTGGTTTCGTTCGCGCAGCAACCCAGCGGCTCGGCGACCGCGCAACACTGCACCAGGCGCCCGCGGAAGACCTCCCCCTGCTCGACGGCTCGGCCGACATCATCGTTTCGGGACCAGTGCTGAATTTCATTCCTGATCTGCGTGCGGCGCTTGCCGAAATGCAACGGGTAGCGCCAGGCGGAATAGTCGGCGCCTACGTCTGGGATTACGGCGGGGGTATGGACATGCTTCGCGTATTTTGGGAGGCAGCAGATGAGGTCGATCCCGGCGGGAGCATGGACTAGGGCAGACGCTTCCCGCTCTGTCGGCCGGAGCGCTGGTGGCCGCGTTCACCAATGCTGGGCTCGACGATCCCGAGGTAGTCCCGCTGGAAATCGAGACCCCGTTCGCGGATTTTGAGGCCCTGTGGAGTCCGTTCACCGGCGGCCAGGGTGCCGGGCCAAGCTACCTGGTTTCGCTCGATCCCGACAAACAGGCTGCCCTGAAGGAGAGCATGCGCGATCGAATCCAGACCAAAACCGATGGCTCGATTTCCCTGATCGCTCGCGCGTGGGCGATCCGGGCATCCCTCTAGAATCTCGCCCAATCATCGCAGCGGGCCCTGGCCCGACATCGCCATTGACTCAGCGCACCTCGCTGCGTGGCCCATTCCGCGGTCGAGCGAGTCGCGGGAAGCGCGAGCCATACGTTTTACTTCCGTGGTTCCGCGGTCGCAGGAACCGCGTTTCGATCTTTCCCCAGCGAACGCCGACGAAGGTTGCCGTACTCGCGGATTGTCAGAACGACGATGAAAATGTCGAAAGCCGTGAGGAGCACCAGTCCCCACGAAAATCCCACGATGAGCTGATAGCCCTGGTACAGGATGAATGCTACGAGAAATGCGACCATCCAGGGGTAAGCCCACAGCTTGTTTTTCAGGATCGCCAACACCAGCACGACTTTCACGAGGCCATGCAGCAGGAGGTAAATCGCCCCAAACAGGGTCGCGCCTCCGGTGAGACCACTCGTCACATGCAACAGGGCATTTGCAATCAGGTCGTGACGATCCTCGGAAATTTCATGCTGGGTCAGGAAGCGGGCCAGCTGGCCGAGCTGCGCAGGCGACACGAGCACAAGCAAGACACCGCCAATGATTTCGAGCGCACCATCGAGCCCCTTCAGGATCAACGCGACCCAGAATGTGCGGTCCAGAAGGGTCTGGTCCGACATCACTCCACTGGCTTTAGACATAAACCAAATGTCACATTTTCTCTTCCGATGAACAAGATTGATTGGGAAATTACCCGTGTGGAACTTCCCGCGCCTTCATCCCCGATCTAAGGCCAGTAGCGCCCCGGTCGCCAGCAGTTTCGAGAAGCAGACAGCCGCCCAAAGGCGAAATAACAGCCCATGCTGTTGAACGGCGGTTTCAAGTGGTGCGTGCAACACCGTTTTGATGTGGTGGGTTTGAAATTGGTGTGGCGCGGATATCTGCGGGGGTGAGGTCGCAGTGGCGTTTGAGGGCAGGCGCCCGTTGGTGTTCTCGAACTGGCGATTCCTCGGGACCGTGACGGGTCATTCGCCCCGGTTCTGGTAGCGGAGGACTCCCGGCGGGATGACGGTCCGCGATATCGACCATCACCTGGTCTCCACGATCCGCATCGAGATTTGGGGGCAGTAGTCGATCAGGTCCTTGCGTGTGGCGACTTCGTGGTGAAGCGGGATGCACGTCGGGCGACCCGGTGCGGGTACCCACGGCGGCGCACGGGCGCCGCCACAACCCGTTGGTCGGCCCGGGCGAAGAACCACCTTTTCGCGAACTCCACAAGAACGAGGTAGAGCACGACCATCCCGACCAGAGCCAGGAAGAACGGGGCCGGAAGTGGCACAAAACCGAGCACCCCATTGAGAGGCGAGTACGGCAGCCAGACGCCAATGGCGACGACGCCGAGCGACGCCAGGGTGAGTCCGAGCGACGGGCGGCTGCGAAAGAACGGAACACGACGAGTGCGAATGGCGAAAATGATGAGTGTCTGTGTTGCGATCGATTCGATGAACCAGCCTGATCGGAATTCGGACGGTGCGGCGGTGAAGAAGAAGAGCATGAGAGCGAACGTAGCGAAGTCGAACAGGGAGCTGATCGGCCCGAAGAGCAGCATAAAGCGGCGAATAAACCGGATGTCCCAGTGTGACGGTGCCTCGAGCTGCTCATGGTCCACCCGATCGCTCGGGATCGCCAGCTGACCGGCGTCGTAAAGCAGGTTATTCAGCAGGATCTGCCCGGGAAGCATGGGAAGGAACGACAGGACCACTGATGCAACGGAGGCGCTGAACATGTTGCCGAAATTGCTGGAGGTGCCCATCAGGATGTACTTGATCGTGTTGGCGAATATGCGGCGACCTTCCATCACGCCGTTGGCGAGCACGCTGAGGTCCTTCTCGAGCAGCAGCACATCGGCTGCATCCTTGGCAACGTCGGCCGCGCTCTCGACGGAAATGCCGATGTCTGCCCGGTGCAGGGCCAGTGCGTCGTTGACGCCGTCGCCGAGGAATGCGACCGAGCGCCCCTTCTCGCGGAGGCTATCGATGATCCGCGCCTTCTGCTCTGGGGAGACACGGGCGAAAATGGTTACACCACGGGCCGCTTCCGCCAGTTCGGTGTCGCTGAGGGCGTCGATGTCCCCGCCGGTCAGAGTGCCACCGGAGACCATTCCCAGGTCGGCGCAGACCTTCTCGGCGACCTTGGCATTGTCGCCGGTCGCGATTTTGACCGCGATACCTAGGCTGGCGAGCTGTTCGAGGGATGCGCGGGCGTCGGCCTTTGGCCTGTCGACGAATACGAGAAAACCGGCAAAGATAAGGTCCCGCTCATCGGCAGCTTCGATATGGTCCAGACCGGGCGCAGTGCGGGTTGCAACGGCGACTACGCGCGCGCCCTCTTCGTACTGCGCCTCGAGAGTGGAGTGGGCATCCGCGGAGACCGCCGTGCAGCGCAGGAAGATGTCCTCCGCTGAGCCCTTGGCAATCAGTAGCGGAGAGTTGTCAGCGTCGGCGAAAAGCACGCTTGTCATTCGTCGGTCGTGGTCGAACGGAAGCAGGTCCAACTGATGCGAACCGCCCAGAACAAATGAGGCTGCCTGGGGGCTCTGCCACAGGGCGGTGTCCAAAGCGTTTAGGCCCACAACGGAGGGATGAGGTTTCGTGTAGTCGGCCTCGGTTGAGAGCAAACCCCAGCGGAAGAGTTGGTCAGCAGTCACGGATTCGTCAACGGGGATCGCCGCGGTGAAGCTGATTCGCCCCTCTGTCAATGTGCCCGTTTTGTCGGTGACCAGCAGATCAAGATCCCCCAGATCTTCGATACAAACCAGGCGCTTCACCAGCACCTTATTCTTGGCGAGGGCGCGGGATCCGGTGGCAAGGCTTGTGCTGACCACCGCCGGAAGCAACTGCGGCGTGATCCCCACCGCGATTGCCAGGGAGAACAGCAGCGACTCGATCAGCGGGCGCTGCAAAAGGAGGTTCGCGACGAAGATCAGGCTCGTGAGCACGATCGCGACCTCGAGGAGGAGCAAGGAGAAGCGGCTGAGGCCCTTCTGGAATTCTGTCTGCGGTTGAGCCGTTGCGAGACCGACCGCGATTCGGCCGAAGATGGTGCGCGGTCCGGTACTGACAACGACACCGGTGCCACTGCCCGATTGCACCACTGTGCCCATGAGTAGGCAGGAGTCGAGATCACCGATACCCGCTACGGACGCTACGGGTGCCGGATCCTTCGCGACCGGCATCGACTCGCCGGTCACAATCCCCTCGTCGCATTGCAGGTCCTTGCTACTGAGCAGCCTCAGATCGCAGGGAATAACCGAGCCAACACTCAGCGTCACGATGTCGCCAGGCACCAGGTCGACGACATCGACCTGGTGCTTTTCGCCGTTGCGAAGAACGACCGCACGATACCTGACCTGATCGTGCAGCGCATCTGCGGCCCGCTCGGCACGGAACTCGTTGACGAAACCGAGGCCCACACTGACGACAAGGATTACCGCAATGATTACTGAGTTCGTGGCGTCGCCGAGAAACGCCGAGACGATCGCTGTCGCGAACAACAGGATCAGGATGGGACTCTTCAGCTGCCGACCAAGAACCACCCACGGCCGAGCTCGATGTGCGCGAACCGCGTTAGGGCCGACGGAGGCAAGGCGGCGGGTAGCTTCTTCGGACGTCAGACCGTTCGCACTCGTCTCGAGACCGCGGAGTACGTCGGCAACGGGCGAACTGGCGGCACTCCTCAGCGCATCGGGGGCCGCGGGCGCAACGAGTGCTGTCTTGTCGATGGGGATCTCTCCGGTCACACTGTTTTCGACGGTCTGCTCAGTGGGCGCTCGCCGGCTGTTTCACACTAGGCCAAGATAGCGGCCGGATTAGAGCCCGTCGCCAATATCCACAGTGCGCCGTGCCCGGCCGAAAACAATCAATTGGAGGCAGTGCCGCTATCGGATCGACGTCGGTGGCGACTACGGTCGTCTCTTCGAAGGACGGCTACGACGCGATGACTGACTGGCAGACCCAGAGTTGTAAGACTCTCAAGGGCATCAACCAGCCGATCACCGGCGCGCTGAGCGATCCGTTCCCTGGTACCGGCACATCCTCTCCGGAGTGTGGCACTGGCATCCTGACGGTCACCTTCGCTCGACACGGACAAACCGTCGACGGTGTGGGTCCTTCGGCGAGCATGCTCGCCTGAGCACGACGCAGGGTCGGAACAGCAGCAGTGAATTGGATCGTCGGGGACGCTCGCAGTATTCCGCGGGCTCGAGATCGAGGCTCTGGTACTGGTCTTCCGAGATCGAAGCGCCGTGGAGGGTCAGCCCGATGCGGCGGGCTTCGATGTTGGAGCTGTCTCCGGAGACGGGAAACGTAGCCCATCCTCGGAGGAGGGGTAGGCCCCTTCAGATTAAACCCCGCGACACCTCTTTCTGGCAGGCGTACGTCGGAGCTCTTACTCGGCTCGCGACAGTGGGAGTCTCACCTGTTCGTTCGACCGTGCCCTGGTCGGCGTAGGCCGAGCACAATCAGGATGATGCCGGCGACGGCGAGAACGAGCCCGATGGAAAGCCACATTCTGCTCCCCGTCATGAAACTCCCCGGGATCAGGTTCATGCCCTGCCCGGCAAATACTCCACCAATGATCAGAGCGATCACTCCGACGAGGATCAGGGCGATGCGCCCGGTTCGGCTAGTCACATCCCCCAACTTACCCTCGACAGGCTCAGGTCGCCGATCCGACAACGGTCCGATCCGATTGCTACGACGCAGTGGTCAGTCCGAGAGCTCGGTCGTGGTCCGTAGAGTCCGCCGTCGACCTGATGACAGTGACCCGCGCCTATCTTCGACTCCTCGATCGCCGCTTAATCCATCGGTCGAGTTGCGGACTTCGAGCCCCGGCAGAATCACGTACGAGGACAAGGTGCAACTCGTGGCTGTTCTACTTCGGTCTCCCGAGGATTGGCCATTCGACCCCTTCTGGCCTGACCCTCTTCGATCACGGTTCGAACTCTTCGGCAACAATGACCATTGATGCCGTGGCCCGATAGGCCTCGATGACGTCGGCGGCCAGGATGCCTTCAATCAGTTCCGCAGAGCCCGAAATGTACACACTCGCACCATAGAGGTCGTTGCCTACCGCCCATGCACCATCAGCAGGCAGCCACCATTGGGCAGTACGACCTCCGACTGACTCGCCGACCGTCTCGATCCCGTCCCGCAGGTCGCCGGTGAGGACGAACATCCAACGCGCCAACGGCAGTTCGACTCTGGCAGCCGTCAGCACATCGGCTCGCAATCCTGCGTAGCCTTCCCAGACCAGGAAGTTGCAGTCGGCGGGGGTTCGGGTGTGTGAACGCAGTATTCGCGTTAACGTCACCGCCACCTCGGGATCAATAGTTCCCCTGTCCGGGCGAGCCGGACTCGCTCCATCGACCAGATCGTTCCAGCGCGTTGTCGCATCGACTTTCACAGAGCCGGCGGCGTACGACGCCCAAGAGCGGGCGGTGATCCCCTGGCCGCGAACCGGATTCATCACACGAACGAATGAAGCGTGACCCCCCGGTAGGTACTGGCCAACGGTCATTTCGGCGCCCTGGGGCAATGAAAGCGCGTAAACAGCTGACGGAAGTGAAGCCGTCGCACGCAAGGTCATATCCGCACCCTATTCGAATCAACACGGCTGCCGGCCAGGAAACATCGCACACATCGTCGGCACGGCCGGTGGTTTGGTCGTAACGCCCAGACCTGTCGCGCTTACCGTCTCTTTGTCGGCATCGGGATGTGACGATTTGACTGTAAAGGTGACTTTACAGAAAGGCACGCCTTGAGAATATGGACCTAGTTTTTGGGCAGCAGTCTTCTGGCGTTAAATTTGTATGTGGGCGTTGGCCCATTTCCTTCTCAACGAATTCGCCTGGATACCCTCGGTGCTGAACGGCCTAATCGTCTTCTCGAGCGGAATCGGATCACTTCTTGTTCGCAAGTCCATCGAACGGCGGACCCGCACCGACAGCCCGAAAGTATTGAGCGAGGCCTGGCGATCAATGCTCGCTCAGATGCCTTCCCCGCCCAGTTGATTATGACCACCGGATTGGGGCCTACCTGATCAACGCCAACGCATTTGGCCCAGGTCTGGCCTGCCTCGGTGTAACAGTTTTGGGCATCGCATGGTTTTGGATTCGCTATGGACGATTGCTCTCACGTGCATAGCCGAGACGCGTGAAGAACTCGCTGTCTGAACATCGCCGCGCGTGCCATTTGTCCCAGGAGAATCTCGCACAACAGGTGGGCGTATCCCGGCAAACCATCATCTCCATCGAAAAGGGCCGCTACGCACCCAGTCTTGCCCTTGCCTTCAAGCTGGCCCGCCTCTTCAACACCACGATTGAGGGCATATTTGAATGGAACGAGACTGTCGAATAGCGGAGAATCAAGCTCAGCTGCAGGCTTGGCGGGCACCGCTCAAATAGAAGAGTTACATGAATCGGCGTCGAGGCTGCCACCTGTGAGCGAAGCCCCGGATGTCGCACATTCATCCGCTCGCCTTGATGGGCATGCGCGTCAACGTGATGACGTCCCTGCAGTTGGTTTTGCCTATGGTTACCCGCTTCATGGGAAGTGGAAACAGATGGCTGGTCGCGGCGGTTTCGCTATCGACTTGGCGTTAATTCCGTGGCTGTAATCCAAAAATCGATTAGCAGTAGTGCCACTGGCGTTAAATCCGAGGTTCACGCGTCAAGGCTTAGGGTCCGTGCTGTTTGAGACGCTCGTTAACACATCGAATGCACTCACGCACTGGCTGCAGACGAGAGACCGTGAAACTTCAACGCTACGACTCTGTAACCGAATGGGAACCGCCTGCCGGGCTGGCGCGCATGCTGTGCGCCTCAGATACCCAAGACCAGGCGAAGCCCCTCGGCGATCTTGGAGAGTACGTAGCTCGGGACACGTCCGACGGGATAGGGCTCGACGAACTCGCGGCTGACCGGGCCCACCTGCGACACCACTGCAACGGAGTCCTGCCCAAGCCCAGACGCATCGACCGGCACTAGCACGTTACCGGGAAACGCCTCGAGCGCGGTGTTCGAGGTTAGTGGAACGACAAGCACCGTCGCGATCTCAGTGGCGAGAAGCCATTGCTCTTGCATGACGACGGCCCGGCGGCGCTTTGCTGGCTCAGAACCACGCGGTGACCCGAAGTCGAGCCAGACGACATCGCCGTGGGAGATCACCAGTTCGTACCTTCAAGCACGGTGCGCTTCGATTCCCGAAGGAATGGACTATCTGCGGCGGGTTGTCCGACGCGGGCGATGACCGAGTTGGCAAGCGCAGTCAGCTCGGCTTCGCCTTCTAACTCTTCCGCGAGGCGATTGCCAGCGATGCGATAGAACTCTGACCGGTTCATGCCGTGCCGTGCTGCTACGCGCTCGAAGCGTTCGAAGTCGCCGTTCGGAATCGAAATCGCTGTTTTCATAACCCCAGTACAACTAGTTATACCTTTTTGATCAGGGAAGGTACGGATTTCGGGCGTTGGCGATTGTCCAGTCCGGGGGTTGCATGATCCGTGTGGGCTCGATCGTGATCCGAGTAGACGGCCCGAAACGTCAACTTATAATCTCGTCCGCGACGCTCGACTACGTGCCGCGTGATGATCCGGACGCGGATTTTGTCATGCTTCGCCCACGGGTCGGCAACGGACCGAATCTTTCGCTTGACATGCATGCTTCCCAGGCGCCAATTCCACCACGAAGGCACGAATTCATCTCGACCTTTACGCGGAGCAGCAAGCTGAGGAGGTTGCGAGGCTGTTGGCGCTTGGTACGACTGAGATCCACTGGGATAAGCGGCCATTGGATGCTGACTACGTCATCCTCACGGATCCCGAAGGCAACCGGTCCTGCGTCATCGACGCGGCTCAAAACGGTCAAAAATGTTGAAGGAGCCTCGCACGAGGTTCCTCACTGACACAGCATCGATGCGCTCCGCCGTTCGCAGGTTGGGCACCAGATCTATGGCGGTGGAAGTCCGGCCTGCTGGCACAACTTCGGTTGCCAATCGGCTATTCAGAATGAGCCCGACTCCATGAGTTGATGGTGGTGGCTGCGCTGTTAGCCCTGCGGCCATGAGTGTTTCTGCGCAGTGGATCGAGCATCGGCGTGGCTGCGATCGTGAGTTGCTTGGCCGGATGGCACCCGGGGCGACGGTTTCGTGGTTATCGATTTGCTGGGTCGCGCACGCTCGACGGAGGGGGGTTGGCTCACCGCGGAGAAAACACTCCTAGAAACCGGACGGGGATTCCTCGTTGATTCATTTGAGTTTTGTCTCGCTGGCGGACGTTGGCTGCCAGGCTTGGCCACTACCGTTTCCACGTCGACGTCACCTTCGGCGGGTTCCTTAGAACTCGCGCCTGAAAATCAATTGATCCTCCCAGGGCCGGCCCATATGCCCGAGCCAGCACAGCATGGCTGATGCGTGAGCCCTAACGGCTAAAGGTGACCCGGGAGCATCATTGACAAGTTGGTCAAATTAGTGTTAGTTGCAGTTAACACGAATTGGAGTGCCGGGCTAGCAATACCGGTTGGATTGACCCTCGGCCAACAACTGCTTAGTTGTCTCGTAAAGGAGCACATCGTGAAATATCCCTGCTCGCGCATTTTCGCAGCTGTGGTTTTCGGTCTGGCTGGCAGCCTTCTACTCGCCGGATGCAGCACCACGCCCTCGGATCCAACTATTGCGGCCGCTGGTAGATCAACGTCTGTTGCTTTTGCGGACAGCGGACTCGGCGCCGTCGGCGCGTGCAGTTTGGTTACCGTTTCAGACGTCACGACCGCGATGGGCGAGCCGATGACCCAGCCCGGTGGCACCACCGCTGACTGTATCTACGCCGCTACCGCAGACCAAGGCCAGCAGCTCCTGGTCCACGAGTTCCTCGACCAGACCAACATGCACAACATCATCCAACAGTTCGAATCCAGCCGCGAACACATCGACGGGCTCGGCGTCGACGCCTTCTGGAACGGCACCATCGACACGATGTTCGTCCGAACAGCTACCCGCGGCTTCACCATCACATCGACGAGCCTCGGCGCGAAAACGCCGGCTGACCGGGACGCACCCAAGCCTGCGATGGTGAACCTCGCCATGACCGCACTATCGAATTTCTGATCCACGCAATGTCCCGATACCCGTCATGACGATGCCACCTATGTCGCACTCACGCACCCAACTGATCGTGACCTTTGCCGATGGACCCCAGAATTGTGCTGTCTCTCCAGCGAAGGCGACCGATGGGGCACTCTGAGCGTGGTTACTCGATGTCCAACCGATCGATGGCCGTTGCCAGGACGCGGGAGAAGATTTTACGAGCCACCGTGGAACTTGCAACCGAAAAACTCACTGTCGAGATTGTTCTTGCTGAGATCGCGGGCCGCGCCGGAGTAACGGTGCAGACAATTCTTCGTCACTTCGGGACCAGAGATCGCCTGTTCGACTCAGCCGTGACGTTCGCGAGCGCCGAGATTGTCACTGAACGTGCCGCGCCCGTCGGCGACGTTACCGAGGCGGTGCGGGTGATCGTCGATCACTACGAGACCCGCGGCGATTGGGTGGTCGCCCTTCTAGGTCAGGAAGCATCCAACGAACGCATCCGCGGCATCACCGTGCCTGGCAAACAGATCCACCGCACGTGGGTGGAGACCGTGTTTGGGCCGCAACTCTTCGACCGGACCGAAACTGCGGGTCCGGCCATTACTGATCTTTTGAGCGTTGCGACGGACGTCTACACCTGGAAACTGCTGCGCCGCGACCGCGGCCTCAGCCGCGACCAGACAGAACAACGGATGCGGCAGCTGGTGGATGCGATCCTCGCGTCACGTGAAAAGGAGAGCTGAGATGTCTCGATTCCTGTTCGTCACCTGGGACGGTGGCGGCAACGTCGGCCCGGCAGTAGAGATAGCGAAGGAGATGCAGCATCGGGGTGAGGAAGTGCGCTTTCTGGGCCAAGAGCAGCAGCGTCTGGCCCTTGAGCGGGCAGGATTTGACTTCACCGCCTACAGCAGGCCAGGGTCGTGGACCGCGATCGGCAAACGCGACAGCCTCAAGAACACTCTCGGTTTCCTCAGCCTGCTCATAGGTCGGGGTCTCGGCCGTGACCTGATCGCGGACGTCGACAAGACACAGACCGATCTGGTTGTAATCGACTGTCTGCTCTTCGGAGCGTTGGACGCGGCCTCGCGAGCAGGGCTCCGCCATGTCGTGCTCATGCACTCCCTCTTTGACGCTATCGACCAGAAGATGGCCGGTGGCGCCCCTGGCATGGTCGCACGGATCGTCGGCCTGCGCCCACGGAAGCTATGGGCAGGAGCCGAGCTCGTCGTCGCCGCGACCCTCAAAGAACTTGACCGCCCCCCACAGCCCGGCTCGCCGTTGTCGCTCAACTACACCGGACCGGCAATCCCTGAGGCCGTCGAGACCGCGGCGCAACCATCCGTGACTAACATCCTGGTGAGCCTGAGCACGACCTACATCGCGGGGCAGACCCAAGCGCTTCAGCATGTACTCGACGCCCTCACAGATCTGCCCGTGCATGCGGTGGTCACGACCGGTCCCGCCATCGACCCCGAGGAACTACGTACCCCCGCGAACGCGGAAATGCACCGCTACCTCCCCCACGCCGAGGTCATGCCCACCGTCTCCCTCGTCATCGGGCACGGCGGGCACTCAACCACGATGCTCGCCCTCGCACACGGCCTGCCACTACTCATCCTGCCGATGAATCTCATGTTCGACCAGGAAATTATCGGACACGCAATCCAAAAGAACGGCGCAGGAGTCACGCTGGCGTCCTCCTCCTCGCCAACTCAGATCCGTGCCGCCATCGAACAAATACTGGCTGACGGCACCTACCGACAAGAAGCAATGCGCCTTGGAGCAGCCATCCGCGCCACTCGGGGAACGCAGGCCGCCGCGACCCTGCTCCAAACACAGGCCATTCGGGTCGAACTCCGCGATACATAAGGAGCACTAAGACTCACCCGCTGGCAGTATCTTCGCCAAGTTCTTGCACATTGTTGGCAGGGGGTATCCGGCACTGAGGCCTTGTCGTGATCATGGCTCTCGTCTCAACAAAGGTGTGCTCGAAACCATTTTCTCTGCCGGGGATCACGGCTAAGACGGAGTGTTCGGTGATCACTCAGCCGGTGTCACATTCGAAGACGCCCTTTCGGACAGCAGTGCCGCTGTCCTATTCCGAAGAAAAGCGGAAATCCAACTTGAAGAGCAACATCTTCCGCCGGTTCCGTCGAGAACAATTGTTTTCGGCCTGGGTCGGTCTGTTTGCGTCAATAAGGGACGAGGGTGGGGTGATGCAAATTCTGTCGCGGGCTTCGTACGCGGCCTTCGCGGCGTTCGGGCTGTTCTGGGGAACATGGGGTGCGCTACTTCCTGCCCTGCGAAGCCAGGCTTCCCTCAGCGATGCGCAATTCGGGATCGTGTTGCTTTTCATCGGTATCGGTGCGCTGCCGGCAATGCTCCTTTCCGGCCGCGCGGTCGACCGGTGGGGTGTTCAGGTCGCCGGTGTCATGCTGATTTCCCTCGCTGTCACGGCCACAATCGTGGGGACTACCGCGCACACCTTCGTATCGGCATCCATCTCGATGCTTCTCCTGGGTGTCGCGTCCGGTGCGTCGGATGTCGCCATCAACTCTCTTGCTGGCCTTGCTGAGCAGCAAACGGGAGGCCGTATCATCACCCGCTCCCACGGGGTGTTCTCTCTGTTCGTGGTCATCGGCAGCCTGGTTGCTGGCGCAGCCCGCTCAGTCGACCTGAGCCCGCTCACCGTATTTTTCTGCACCGCTGTTGTGATCCTGATTTTGGGGACATCTGTAGCCCGGCTCGCTCGAACGTCCACCGCCACGAGTGACGGGGTGTCCAGGCAGGCGAGCGTCCCGCCCTCGGATCTTTTGCACCACTCCTGGTGATCGGACTGGTCGGAGCGCTCGCCTTCGCCGTCGAGAACGCGCACCAAAGCTGGGGCGCGGTGTTCCTCAGCGACGAGCTACACGCGCCGCCCGGAATCGCGGCTTTAGCTCCTGCAACATTCGCCGCTTTCGCCGCAACAGCCCGATTCGCATCAAGCGCTGCGCGCGGGCTGAAACCGCCGCTTTTGCTTGTCGGGGGCTCGCTGGTTGCCGCAATAGGAACGGTGATTGTCGCTTACTCCGACTCCGTCTGGGTCGCCCTTGTTAGATTTGCCGTCGCGGCGACAGGCACATCCGTTCTGTTCCCGACCCTGCTCAGTGTTGCCACCAAGGATGTCCCCGAAGCGCAACGCGGCCGTGCCACGTCGGCCGTCGGCACAATCGCCTACCTTGGCTTCCTGCTCGGTCCGGCCTACGTCGGTCTGCTCGCCAGCACCACTAACCTCCGTACCGCACTGGTCGGCGTCGTAATCCTCGCACTCGTCTACACGCTCTTCTGCTTACCCGTCACACGACGACTACGAACCCAGGGAAGACGGCGGACCTGATCCACGCATCATCACGGATAACACTGCAGCGCTTCCGAACGTGACCGCTGTCCCGCTCCGCCTCCGGTTTGCGGGCGGTTGGGACTACTCGCGCGCGTCGGATTTCGGTTGATGTTTTGAAGGACTGTTTTTGGACGATCCAGAATCTGAGGGGGTGCTTCCGAATGATTTCTGTTTTCGTCGGTCAGGCGGGGGTGAGCATGCCGGGGGTCGGGTCGAGGTTCCAGTGGTACTCAGCTGAGCGGTTCGCCGAGGCCGGTTTCACCCGGTCGAGCCGCGTGGGAGGAGGAGACGACTGCCCCGATGCTGTCGCTGATCGACAACACGATCGTGGAACTTGGCGGCGGTGAATGGAGTGACCGCAGAATACCCGCGCCGCAGGACTGCAAGCTTCCGAGCGGCAAAAGTGGAGCCAACTATGTCGGGGTCACGATAGGGCTGGCGAGCTTTGATTCCGATGCCGACATCGCCAAGGTCGAGAGGTTCAGAAAGTCGAAGCGTCTCAGAACCGGTGTGGTGCGTTCGACCAACCCGAAGGACACGACAATTCGGCTTTACGGCACCGGTGGCCCGGTTACGGGCAGCAGCTTCTCTGCGGACTCCAAACAAACGAGCCTCGGAGGCGAGTCGACCTGCGTGCCCGGGGACTCCGGGAAACTCATCGACGACCGCGAATAGTCAAGCCCTCACAGTCGAAGGCCGAACTGGCATCCAACAGTGTTAGCGTCGCCGGATGGCCCGAATAGTCGCCGTCGCCCCCGCGCTCCCGGGCAACGTGTACGCGCAGTCCACAATCACGGACACGATTGCGCCGATGGTCACATCGGATCCGACGAAGCAGGCCGTTCTGCGCCGACTGCATGCGGGCAGTCACGTCGACACTCGGCATCTGGTAATGCCGATCGAGCGCTATCGCGACGCCAGCACGTTCACGCAGTCCAACGACATGTTCATCGAGGTCGCGGCCGATCTCGCCGAGCAGGCGCTACGGGATGCGCTCGCGATCGCTGGACTCGAGCCCCAGGACGTCGACTACCTCATGTTCACCTCTGTCACCGGCATCTCCGCGCCCTCGATCGACGCCATCATCGTCGCCCGCCTCGGGCTGCGATCCGATGTGAAGCGGGTGCCGATGTACGGGCTCGGATGCGTGGCCGGGGCGGCAGGCATCGCGCGCGTCGCCGACTACCTTGCCGGGCATGCCGAGGGCGTTGCAGTGCTTATCGCCGTCGAACTCTGCTCGCTCACCTTCCAGCGCAACGACGATTCCACCGCCAACCTCGTGGCAACCGGCCTGTTCGGCGACGGGTGCGCGGCCGTGATCATGGTGGGTGACGAGCGAGCGAAGCGGATGCCCGCGACCGGGCCTGAGGTCGTGGATACCCGCAGCGCGCTCTACCCCGACACCGAGTCGGTGATCGGCTTCACCGCGAGCGAAACGGGCTTCCGCATCATCCTCACCGCCCAGGTATCCGACGTGATCGAGGCGAATTTCGGTCGCGATGTCACCGGCTTTCTCGGCGATAACGACCTGGCACTGGACGACATCGACACCTGGATCGCCCATCCGGGCGGTCCGCGGGTACTGGAGCAGTTCCAGTCCTCGCTCGGGCTTGCGGATGGCGTGTTCGACAACAGCTGGCGCTCTCTCGCTGCCGTCGGCAATCTCTCGTCGGTCTCGGTGTTGCACATTCTTGCCGAAGAACTGGTGCGCCCCCACCCGCCCGGATCCCACGGCGCCCTGTTTGCCCTCGGCCCGGGGGTCAGCGCCGAACTGGTGCTTCTGCGGTGGCTGTCATGATCTGGTTCACCGCCCTGATCCTTGCCACCGGTGCCGAGCGCATTGTCGAGGTCGTGCTGTCCCGCCGCCATGCGGCCTGGGCCTTTGCCCGCGGCGGCCGCGAATATGGGCAGCGGCACTATCCCTTCATGGTTGCACTGCACACTGGCATGCTGCTCGCCTGCCTCGCCGAGGTATTCTTCGCCGACCGCCCCTTCCTACCCTGGTTGGGATGGCCGATGCTGGCGATCGCCCTGGCCTGCCAGGGGCTGCGCTACTGGTGCATCGGCACACTCGGCCGTCAGTGGAACGCGCGGGTGATAGTGGTGCCGGGGCTCGGACGGGTCACCGGTGGCCCGTACCGCTTCCTCACCCACCCCAACTACGTCGTGGTGATCGCCGAAGGCATCGCGCTGCCGCTTGTGCACACCGCCTGGGTGACGGCGCTGGCGTTTACGGTGCTAAATGCGATCCTGCTGTTCGGGTTCCGCATCCCCACCGAGGAGCGTGCGCTCACTACACTCACTCCGGCAGCCTGATCATGGGACGGCTCGTGGACGTTCTTGTCGTAGGCGGTGGGCCGGTCGGGCTCGCCGCCGCCATCGAGGCACGATTGCGCGGACTCACGGCCACAATTATCGAGCCCCGCCAGAGCGCCATCGACAAGGCCTGCGGTGAGGGGCTGATGCCTGGAGCCCTGCCCGCGCTGGCTCGCCTCGGCGTGGATCCCCCCGGCTTCGACCTGCTCGGCGTGAGCTATCGCAGCGCGGGTCGACGGGTCGATCATCTTTTCGCTTCTGGTGCGGGCCGAGGGGTGCGGCGAACGGCGCTGCATGACGCTCTCGCCGAGCGGGCCCGGTCTCTCGGTGTCGTCATGGTGTGCGGAAAGGTGGATGCCCTCCAGCAGGACTCGCAGTCGGTGACGGCCGGCGGCATCCGCGCTCGGTATCTCGTGGCGGCCGATGGCCTGCACTCCACCGTGCGTCGACTAACCGGCCTCGAGCGCCCGGTCGCTGCGCGCGGTCGGCGATACGGCGTTCGCCGACACTTTCACGTCGAGCCGCAGACGGACCTGATCGAGGTGTATTGGACGCCGACCGTGGAGGCCTACGTCACCCCGGTGGGTGACGGAGTCGTCGGCATCGCGATGCTCGGGCGCCAGGGGCTCGACTTCGAGGCCGCGCTCGCCGGCATTCCCGCGCTCGCGTCGTTGGTAAAAGGAGCCGAACCGGCAAGCGCGCTGCGCGGAGCTGGGCCCTTTCGGCAGAGCACAACGCGCCGATCCCTCGGCCGTGTGCTGCTCGTGGGTGATGCCTCAGGCTACGTCGATGCGATTACCGGTGAGGGTATCCGCGTGGGGCTCGCCCAGGCTGAGGCCGCGATCGCAAGTGTTTCGCAGGATGCCCCGCAGGGCTACGAGCGGGCGTGGAGGCGACGCACCAGGGACTTCCGCCTACTCACGGCCGGGCTGGTTGCAGCGGCGAACTCGCCGGTGCGCTCGGCTATTGTTCCCGCGGCCGTCGCGTTACCCCGCGTGTTCGGCGGCGTGGTGGAGCGACTGGCTCGCTAGGTATTCAGCCGACCGGGACTCGTTCGACGCGCCATCGCCCCATCGCCTCGCTGGCACTAAGCCCGAGAACCATCACGGCTACAGCGGGGACCAGCAGAGAGAGTGAGCCGCCCGCCACACCGAGCGCGCTGACGAATACCTGGGAACCGTAGTCGAGCATTTCGGCGGGGTGCGCGGCAAGAACGCGGCTTCCCGCAGCAGCGGAGACCGCGGTTACTGCCGCCGGAGCAATCCAGAGCACGAGAAGTCCGATGATTGCGGCGATCACCCGACCGATCGATCGGATGCCGGCCCAGACCACGGCAAGCCCGACGACGAACGCCGGAACCCAGCGGATCGCGGCGAGAAGACCGAAGTTCGGCTCGGTCGACGCGACACCGAATGGGAGCACCAGCGCGTTCAGCCACGATTCCAGCGCAATACCCGCGATACTGAGGGCCACCACCACACCCGCTGCCGGGGCTCGAGCGATGAGCACGAGCAGCACGAGTCCGACGGTGATGGATACGGCGGTGCCGATGACCAGCGCGGCGAGGTAGAGGGTGGACGCGAGCGTGTCCCTCAATCCGTGCAGTACCGTCAGGGTGGTCTGCACGAGAGCGGCGACCTGCACGACCGCCACTGAGGTGACGAGCGACACCACCGCAAATCGAGGATGCTGCGCTCGGCTCGATCGCGCGACGACGCCGGCAATCGCCGAGCCCACCACAATCAGCGCGACAATGAGGGTCAGCGCATACTGGCTGAATGGCAGGAAGGCGACCGGCATCCGCCCCGGAAACACGGTGCCCGCCCAGAGATTTTGAACCGGAAGGCGCATACCGGTGATCAGCCAGGGAACGAGCCCGGCGATCGCCGATGCGATTCCGGCAAGGAGGTACATCACTGGTCTGGACGCGGCCAAGCGTGTGAGCATATCTCGATCACCCCTTGGCGGCAACGATAGCATCGCTCACCCTGGCTGGGGCACGTCGCCGCTACTCAGCCGACATCGACCACGTGGATCGTCACCCCGGCCGCAGCGATGCGCTCCAGTTCATCCGGATCCGCGCTGGAATCCGTCACCAGCTCGTGGATCTGTTCGAGATCGGCGACTTTTGCCAGCGTGATCTTCCCCACCTTTGAACCGTCAGCGACCACGAGCACGCGCTCGGCGTGCAGCACCATGGCGAGGTTCGTCTTGGCCTCGGTCTCGTCGTGGGTAGTGGCGCCGGCGAGGGCGCTGATACCGTCCGTACCAAGGATCGCCGTGCCAACGTTGATGGCGTTGAAGGTGTTCTCGGCGAGCGAGCCGACCAGCTCGAACGAGTTGGAGCGGATGAGACCGCCGGTCATGAGTACCTTGAGATTGGGGCGGGAGGCGAATTCCATCGCGGTGGTGAGAGAGTTCGTCACGATGGTGAGTTCGGAGCGGTTGGCCAGTGCCTTAGCGACCTCTGCCGTGGTTGATCCGCCGCTGAGGGCGATCGCGTAACGACCGCTCGGGATGAGTTGCGCGGCCTTGCGGGCGATCAGTTGCTTGGCCTGACGAAATTGCGAGTCTTTCAGCCGCACCGGCAGCTCCGACGGGCTGCCGATCGCGCGGGCCCCACCGTGGGTGCGCAGGAGCAGCCCCTGCGTTTCGAGGTCGGCAAGGTCGCGGCGGATGGTCGCGGCCGACGCGCGCAGGGCATCCGAGAACTCGGCAAGGGAGACACTCGACCGCTGGGCGAGCAGCTCGAGGATGGACACCATGCGCTGCGAACGCTTGGACGAGGCGGCGCGCGGCACAAGGAAACCCGCTGCGGTGTGGGTCATCCGGCTTCTCCCATTGAGTGCAAGAGGCATACCAATCAGTAATTCTGCACAGTTCGACCAAAAATCACAGCGCAGCTTGCGCGGTTCGATCATATACGTCGATGATCGCACTATGACAACGGTTACCTTCATCGGGGCGGGCAGCGTAGTTTTCACTCGCCAGCTCGTGGCCGACCTCCTCGGTTTCGCCGAGCTCCGCGATATCTCGATCGTGCTTCATGACGTGGATGCCACCCGACTCACGGTGGCTGAAGGCACCGCGCGGCAGGTGAACGAGCGCCTAGGTGCGTCGGCCATGATCACCAGTACCCTCGATCGACGGGCGGCGCTCGAGGGTGCCGACTTCGTGATCAACACCATCCAGGTCGGAGGCCTCGCCGCGACCAGGAAGGACCTCGAGATTCCCGCTCGCTATGGGCTGAACCAGACCATCGGCGACACCACCGGCGTCGGCGGCGTCTTCCGCGCCCTTCGGACCTTCCCGGTTCTCAGCGACCTTACCGCCGACATCCGCCGCTACTGCCCGGATGCCTGGCTGCTCAACTACACCAATCCGATGGCGATGAACATCTGGTGGGCTTCCGTCGTCGCTCCCGAGATCAAATCCGTCGGTCTCTGCCACAGCGTCTATTGGACCGTTCACAACCTGGGTGAGCTGATCGGCGTGCCGAACGAAGAGACGCACTACCGGGCGGCCGGCGTCAATCACCAGGCCTGGCTGCTCGAGTGGACCCGCGACGGCGAGGATCTCTACCCGCTGCTGCGCGAGAAGATCCTCGGCGACGGCGGCCTCTCCCGTCGCGTGCGCGTGGAGATCTTCCGTCGGCTTGGCTTCTATCCCACCGAGACGAGCGAGCACTCCTCCGAGTACCTGCCCTGGTTCCTGCGCTCGCCGCAGCAGATCGAACGGTACCGCCTTCAGCCGCTGGAATACATCGGCATCAGCGAGGAGAACGTCGCCGAGTTCGAGCAGGCGCAGCGCTCGCTCGCCGCCGGCACACCCCTTGTGCTGGAGCAGAACGCGGCGGAATATGCCCCGCAGGTGATCCACTCGATGGTCACCGGCACGCAACGGATAATTCACGCCAATGTAGTCAACGCCGGGCTGATCGACAACCTGCCGCAGGGCTCCGTGGTCGAAGTGCCCGCAACGGTGGATGCCTCGGGCCTCACCCCCCACGCGGTCGGTGCGTTACCCGTGCAGTGCGCGGCGCTCAACCGCCCGTACCTTTCGGTGGCCGAACTCACGATCGAGGCCGCGCGAACGGGAAACCCGATGCTCATCCGCCAGGCCGTGCTGATGGATCCGAACGCCAACTCGACACTCACTCCCGAGCAGATCTGGGAGCTGTGCAACGAGCTGGTCACAGCTCATGGCGACCTCTTGCCTGCGCCACTTCGTGAGCTTATCCCTGCGGACGTCCTGTGACCCTCAGCACCACGGCGAACCTCCTCAACGAGGCGGTGGCGCGCGGTCGCGCGGTGCCGAGCTTCAACGTGATCTCCCTCGAGCACGCGGAGGCGATCGTGGGTGGCGCCGACCTTGCGGGCATCGGAGTGCTTCTGCAGTTGAGCGAGAACGCGGTGAAATTCCACGGCGGCATGCGGCCACTTCTTGCCGCGTGCCGCGAACTCGCGACCTCCGCGCGCTCGCCCATCGGCATCCACCTGGATCATTTCGAGTCGGCAACGCTCATCGACGAGGCGATCGCGCTCGGGTCTGGTTTCGGCATCGGATCCCTCATGGTCGACGCGTCGACCGAGCCCTACGAGCGCAATGTCGCGCTCACGGCATCCGCTGTCGCTCGCGGACATGCCGCGGGACTCTGGATCGAAGCGGAGCTCGGTGAGGTCGGTGGTAAGGACGGCGCCCATGCTCCCGGAGTGCGCACCGATTCGCTCGAGGCGGCACGGTTCGTGGATGCCACGGGCGTCGACGGCCTCGCCGTGGCGGTCGGCAGCTCCCACGCTATGACCGAGCAGACCGCGTCGCTCGATCTTGACCTCATCGCGCGGCTCTCCACGGCGGTGGCGGTGCCGCTGGTGCTGCACGGATCGTCCGGGGTGCCGGATGCCCTGTTGCGGGAGGCCGTGGCCGCGGGCATCCGCAAGGTGAATGTCGGTACCGGGCTGAACATCGCCTTCACCGCCGAGGTGCGTGCTGTGCTCGAGTTATCGCCGATGCTGAGCGACCCGCGGCGCTACCTCGCGCCCGCCCGCGATCGGGTCAGCGACCTCGTCGCGCACCTGTGCGGGGTGATCGCGGGGGCGTGACAGGCGCGACCCACACCTTCTCGGCAGCGCTATGGCTGTGGGACTTCGAGGGCGGCACGGCGTGGGTGTTCGCGACGCTGCCGGAGCGGGCATCCGATGCAATCGCGAACGTGCCTCGTGCGCCGAAGCCCGGCTTCGGGTCGATCCGCGTCGACGTGATCCTCGGTGGGTCGCGATGGAGCACATCGATCTTTCCCGACTCGAAGGTGGGGCGATACATCCTCCCTATCAAGAAGGTGGTGCGGAAGGCCGAGGGTGTAGACGTGGATGACACCGTCGAGATCACCGTGACGACGCTGGAGTGACCGTCGCCCCCCCGCCCGCCCCGCCCCCGCCGGCCCCGCCGGCCATCCGTCTTACATTTTTGCGACCACCGTCGTGTACGAACACGGTGGTGGTCGCAAAAGTGGGAGGGGGATGATCGAGGCGTGACAAAAACCTTCATCCTTGGCGGTACGGGCTGGCTCGGCCGCGAGTTAGCGACTCAACTGGTGGCTAACGGAGACGAGGTGGCCTGCCTGGCGCGGGGTGAATCGGGGGCGGCTGCCGAGGCTGCACGGCTGGTTCGCGCCGATCGGACCGGTGCCAACGCCTACCGCTCGGTGAGCGCCGAGCCCTGGGATGACGTCATCGAGATCTCAGCGGAGCCCAGTTTCGTCGATGGCACGCTCGCGGAACTCTCCTCGGCGGCATCCCAGTGGACCTTCGTCTCGACAGTCTCCGTCTATGCCGACCACGATCCGCGACGTGCAGGTCATCGACGTGCGGGATGTCGAAGCGTGGATCATCGGAAGCGGATGTGACAGGCTTTTCGGCACCTTCGATGCGGTAGGCGACCGGCATTCGCTTGGTGAGACGCTGGACGCGGCGGCATCCCTCGCGCCATCCACCCTCCACTTTTGCGACCACCGTCGTGTGTGAACAGGTAAGTGGTAGGAAAAACGGACGATGGTGAGAGGTCACAGCCCGAGCACCCGCCGCGCATTGTCGCGGTAGATCGCTGCCAGGTGCTGGTCAGGGAGGTGCAGGGCGGAGACCGTCCAGCGGCCCTGGGGCGGGATCGGCGACCCCGGAGCGTACTCGAAGGCCTCGTCGTCTGACTCGAGGAACCGGAAGTGCAGCTCATACTGCTCGTCGGTGATGGGGTAGATGTCCGTGCCGAAGAGCACCCGGTCGGGGAAGCGGTCGATCAGCTCACGGAAGCGACGCGGCTGGCGCCCGAGTTCGGCCAGGCGCCCCGCGATGTCGATCGTGAAGTTGGGGGCCGCGGCGAGGAGTGCCTCGACCCGATCGAGGTCTTCCGCCGCGCATCCGCCGTGCGCACCGATGTAGCGGGTGCCGGGAGTCGCGATCACGAGGGTGGCGAGGGCGTCGAGCAGGCGGCCGAAGGTGGGGTGCCGGGTCGTGTCGCCGAACCACCAGTCCCTCTCGTGCAGAAGCTCGTCGAGACGCTCGTTGTGTTCGTCGAGCGGCTCGAAGAATGCCTGGGGATCGGCCACGTGGATGAGCACCGGAAGGCCGAGCGCGCCCGCGTGAGCCAGCAGGCGCACCACGCGCTCGTCATCCGGCAGCACGAGAGCGCCGGTGGCGTCGCGCACCGTGAGGCCGAGGTTCTTCCAGACCTTGAGGCCGCGGGCGCCGCGTTCCGCGCTGTCGTCGAGGGACTCGCGCAGCATCCGCTCGCCGTCCGTGTTGGCGAGAAGCGCCCAGTCAAGCTGGCAGAAGGTGAGGAAGCGGCCGGGATACGCCCGGTCGTAGCGGTCGAGGTTGGCCTCGAGCTCGTCGCCCCACATTCCGTCGAGGTTCACGATCATCTCGACGTTGTGGTTGTCCATGACGCTGAGCAACGCGTCGACATCGTCGATCATCCACTCGCCGTCGCTGAGCCAGCGGCCCAGGTGATTGTGGATATCGATGGCCGGCACTCGCGCCCGGGGCACCGCCGTCACGCGCGCCGAGAGCTGGGATCGCGGCGTCCAGGCGGTGAGGGGGAGGCCGGCGAGCGCGGCCCAGTCGGGAGATTCCATGGCGACATTGTGCCAAACCAAGCGGCAGACGAGGGTGCGGAGCCGTCAAGCGCTCAGTCAAACTGAGCGATTCAGGCGATTTTCTTGTCATATGAACACTTCTGGATCCACCATGGGAGAAATCGCTGGGCACAGGGCCCTGGAACCACCAAACGAAGGTAGCGCATGAGCATCACCACCGCAGAGATCGAGAGCCAGCCGGCGGTATGGGCCAGGGCCTTGCTCGAGCAGGACCGCTCGGCATTCGGCCTTCCCGGCGAACGTGTGCTGTTCCTCGGCTGCGGCACCTCGGCATTCGTCGCCGAGTCCCTCGCCTCGCTGCGTGAGCGCGCCGGCCTCGGCGAGACGGATGCCGCCTACGCCTCGGAGTGGAAGCCGGGCCGTCACTACGACCGCGTCGTGGCGATCACCCGCTCGGGCAGCACGAGCGAAATACTCACGGCCCTCGCGTCGGTCGACCCCGGCACCCGGCGATCGGCCATCACCGGAGTAGGAGATGAAGCCGTCCATAGCTTCGTCGACAACTCCCTTGTTCTCGATTTTGCTGACGAACAGTCTGTCGTGCAGACGCGGTTCCCCACCTCGCTGCTCATCCTCGCTCGCCAGGCCTACGGGTACGACATCGCCGGGCTCCCGGATGCTGCGACTGCCGCGATCGCCGCCCCGCTCCCCGTCGACGTGGCCCAGTTCGACCATTTCGTCTACCTCGGATCGGGCTGGACCTACGGACTCGCACAGGAGGCCGCCCTCAAGGTGCGCGAGGCGGCGCAGGCCTGGTCGGAGTCGTATCCGCTGCTCGACTACCGCCACGGACCGATCGCCGTCGCGCATCCGGGATCGCTGGTTTGGATCTTCGGCGAGGTGCAGTCCGATCTCATCGCCGACATCGAAGCCACCGGTGCCACCGTCTACTCCGACGCGCTTGACCCTCTTGTGCAGCTCGTGCAGGCCCAGCGGCTCGCCGTCGCGCTCGCCGCAAGCCGGGGACTCAATCCCGACACTCCCCGACACCTCAGCCGGTCCGTCATCCTGAACTGAGCACGCCATGATCACCCTGCAACTCGGTCTCGCCAACTTCCAGGGCACGCGTCGCACCCAGTGGTCGCTGCTCATGGCGGGTAACGTCGTTGCCACGCTGCCGCTCATCCTGTTCTTCCTCTTCGCGCAGAAGCAGTTCATCGCCACGATGACCTTCTCCGGGCTGAAAGGATGAGCGCTGCGATTGTCGAGGAGGCTGCTGTGCGGGTTCTCGTGGTGGGGGATGCCAATGTCGATCTGGTGTTGCGCGGTGACGTCGTACCGCGCTTCCGGCAGGCCGAACAGCTGCTCGACTCCGCCGACCTCACTCTGGGAAGCTCCGCCGGGATCGTGGCGCACGGACTCGCCCGTCTCTGCATCCCCACCGCCCTCGCAGCCACCGTCGGGGACGACGAATTCGGTCGACTCACCCGCGGCTGGCTCTCCGAAGCAGGGGTGGATGTCTCGTCTCTCGGTGTGCATCCGACGCTGCCAACCGGGCTCTCGGTGATCCTCTCCGCCCCAACCGACCGCTCGATTCTCACCCTGCTCGGATCCATTCCGACTCTCACCGGCGATGCGGTGCTCGCGGCGGTGAAAGGTGCCTCTCACGTGCACTTCGCTTCCTACTTCCTGCTTCCCGGTCTCGCTGGCCAGCTGCCATCGCTGTTGGCGTCTCTCCGATCGCGGGGGATCACCACCAGCCTCGACACCAATTGGGACCCGTCCGAAAAGTGGGCAGGACTGGCAGCGGTGCTTCCGCTGGTTGATGTGTTGCTGCCCAACCTCGAGGAACTCCGCGCAATCGCGGGGTCCCTCGGCGTGCTCGGTGGCTCCGACGAAGACCTCGCGCGGCGGCTCGCAGGCCTCGGCCCGCGAGTGGTGGTCAAGGCAGGGCGGGAGGGCGGATGGTCCGTGGCCGCAGATTCTCCGGTGGTGCGCGCCCCGGCGCTGGTGCTTGAGGCGCACGACACCACCGGCGCCGGTGACAGCTTCGACGCGGGGTATCTCGCGGCCGTGGCATCCGGTATCGACTCGGAGTCCGAGCGGCTGCGCTGGGCGACCGTGGCCGGATCGCTCTCTACGCGTGCCGCGGGGGGGACGCCCGCACAGGCAACCCTGACCGAACTCACCGACCATCTCGCATGATCACTTTCGTCGCACTCAGCCCCTCGGTAGACGTCACCTACCTCGTGGACGAATTCGTGGAGGGCGGCAACTTTCGGCCGACGTCCGTCTTCCGCGCGGCGGGCGGCAAGGCGCTCAATGCGGCGCGGGCGGCTCGAGTGCTCGGGGTATCCGTGCGGGCTGTGGCGATTCTGGGAGGATCGACGGGGGCATTCATAGGTCGGGATCTCGCGGCCGCCGGGGTGCCGCTCGAGGCGGTGGTTGCCGAGGCTGAGACCCGCACCTGCGTATCGATCGCGTCGGCGGCCAGCGGGCTGCTGACCGAGCTGTACGAGCATCCGTCCGCCGTCAGTGCCGAGGAACTCGCTTCGCTGAGGCGGGTGCTGGGCCGATCCGCGGATGATGGCTGGTGGGCGATCTCGGGGGGCATGCCCTCCTCGGTGCCGGTCGGTGAACTCGCCGGCCTGGTTCGTCTCGGACATTCTCTCGGCCAGCGGGTGGCGATCGACAGTCACGGTGCGGCGCTCGCCGCGGCTCTTATCGACAGGCCGGACCTGGTGAAGGTGAACCGTCGGGAGGCGGCCGAGCTGGTGGGTGCTTCCCTCGAGACGGATGTCTTCGACCTGGCTCTGCGCATCCGCAATGTCACCGGCGGCCAAGTGGTGATCACGGATGGCGTGGACGGGTCCATCGCGGTTGACGACACCCAGCGCTGGCGAGCACGAGGGACCGGTGCCTTCGGACGGTATCCGGTCGGCAGTGGAGACAGCTATCTCGGCGGACTGCTTGCCGGCCTCGACCAGGGAGAGACGTTCGATGGGGCACTCCGACTCGCCGCCGGTGCCGCGACCGCGAACGCCCTCGTGCCCGGTGCGGGAGTTTTTGCGGCCGAGGACGCGGTGTTGATCGCGGCGCAGGTCGTGGTGACAACGGGCTGACACGGCGTCGCACGGTCCCGCCGGTCCCTCGCCTCGAACCCTCGGCCGAACCCTCGCCTCGAACCGTCGGCCGAACCCTCGGCCGAACCCTCGCGGTGCGGCCGTCGGCCGAACCGTCGCGGCGGGGCTATGACCTCGCGGCGGGAGTCCTAACTCCCGCCGGGACGCTGTGACCCCGCCGGGAGCGGCAGTATCCCCCGCCACGGGGGTGAACACGGGGGCTGTGCGTCGCACCGTCGCGATTGTGCGTCGAACCGCAACCCTCGCGGTGCGGCTATGACCTCCCGGCGGGAGTCCTAACTCCCGCCGGGACGCTGTGACCTCGCCGGGAGCGGCAGTATCCCCCGCCGGGAGCGGCCGTATCCCCCGCCACAGGGGTGAACATGGGGGCTGTGGACAGGTGCGGGGCTACGGGTTACGCGCCCGCCGCCAAGCGGTCGAACAGCGCGTCCAGCGCAGGATCGACGACCTTCTGCTCGGGATGAGCGTCGTACCAGCCGATGATCTCGCGCGCACCCTCGGCAAAACCGATTTTCGGATCGAAGGCGGGCACGAGGGACTTCACCAGGCTGTTGTCAAAGATCATGGAGTGGCTGCGGTCGCCGAGATGGCCAGCACCCATGTCGGGATCGGCAGCGGCGATCGCCTCAGAGGTCACGTGCACGATGTTCGGCTCGACGCCCGCGGCATCTGCGAGCAGGTGCGTGATCTGGGTCCAACTCAGCAGTTCGTCAGAGGTGATGTGGATGGCACCGCCGATCGTGTGCGGATTGCCGAGCAGTCCCACGAAGCCGACCGCAAAGTCCTTGGCATGCGTGAGCGCCCAGAGGGAGGCGCCGTGGTCATGCAACACGACCGGGGCCCCGCGGCGCATCCGGTCGATCGCGGTCCAGCCGCCGTTGAGTGGCACACTCGTGCGGTCGTAGGTGTGGGAGGGGCGCACGATTGTCGCCGGAAAGCCGTTGGCGCGATACTCCGCGACGAGAAGGTCTTCGCAGGCAATCTTGTCGCGCGAATACTGCCAGTACGGATTGCGCAGCGGGGATGACTCCGTGACTGGAAGGCGCACCGGCGGCTTCTGGTACGCGGATGCCGAGGAGATGAACACGTACTGCCCGACCCGTCCGGTGAAGAGATCGATGTCTTGCGCGACGTGCTCGGGGGTGAACGCCACCATGTCGACGACGACGTCGAACTCGCGGCCTGACAGCGCATCCGTCACCGAGGCGGGATCCCGCACGTCGGCGACGAGCACCTCTGCGCCCACCGCGACCGGACGCAGTGTGGACTGGCCGCGGTTGAGCAGTGTCACCGCATGCCCCTCCTCGAGAGCGCGGGCGCTCGCCGCGGAACTGATCGTGCCGGTGCCGCCGATGAAGAGGATCGAGAGAGGTGTCATGTCTCTACCGTTGCCGCTTCGATGAGCTTCGTCAAGTCGTCACGGATGCGCTCGAGCTCGGCGACGGGAAGCCCGAGGCGGTCGATGATTTGCGGGGGAACCCCTTCGGCTCGGGAGCGGAGGGCTGCACCATCCGCCGTCAGCTGCACGTCAAGGGCGCGCTCGTCAGCGACGCTGCGGGCGCGCGAGACCAGGCCGGCCGCCTCGAGTCGCTTGAGCAGGGGCGAGAGAGTCGCC
The DNA here is from genome assembly GCA_025408445.1 of Frigoribacterium sp. Classification (GTDB taxonomy): domain Bacteria; phylum Actinomycetota; class Actinomycetes; order Actinomycetales; family Microbacteriaceae; genus Lacisediminihabitans. The sequence continues at coordinate 30,769 of JANYIZ010000110.1, forward strand.
GGATCGAGCAGGAGCGTGGTGCCGATATCGCTGACGGTGCGCGGGCTGCGCTCCCACAGGGCGAGCATCACCAGGTACTGCGGATGCGTTAGCCCGAGCGGCTGCAGCACCGGTCGATAGAGGGCGATCACACTGCGTGAGGCGGCGGCGAGAGCAAAGCAGACCTGGCGGTCGAGGGCGAGCGGGTCCATTTATCCAGTTTAGCAAGTACACTATTGGTTAGTGCACTAAGGAGTTTTATATGGTTGCCAAAGCCCCGTGGTGGGACCGCCTCAACCGGCGGCTGTTGCCCTACCTCGGTCCACCGCCGCTCGGGCCCTACGACGAGGAGCCTCTGCCGCCGACGCAGGCGAAGGCGTGCCCGCTCTGCGGACGGGCGA
>JANYIZ010000111.1 GCA_025408445.1 Frigoribacterium sp.
CGAAGCGAGCGGCTTGCCTTCGCCAGTCTGGAACTCGAGCTTGAACTTGTCCACGCCCTCGTCGAGCGCTTTCACCGTGTCGTCGTCCAGCACGTTCGTGGCCTTGAGCTTCGACAGCACCTCGGTGTTGCGGCCCAGGTAGTCGAGCAACTCGCGCTCGAAGCGCAGCACGTCTTCGACGGCGACCTCGTCGAGCTTGCCGTTCGTCCCAGCCCAGATCGAAACGACTTGTTCTTCGACGGGATACGGCGAGTACTGCGGCTGGCGCAGAAGCTCGGTGAGGCGAGCGCCGCGGGCGAGCTGGCGACGGCTGGTGGGGTCGAGGTCAGACGCGAACATCGCGAAGGCTTCGAGCGAACGGTACTGGGCGAGCTCGAGCTTGAGCGTGCCGGAGACCTTCTTGATCGACTTGACCTGGGCATCACCGCCGACTCGGGAGACCGAGATTCCCACGTCCACCGCCGGACGCTGGTTGGCGTTGAAGAGGTCGGACTGCAGGAAGATCTGGCCGTCGGTGATCGAAATCACGTTGGTCGGGATATATGCCGAGACGTCATTGGCTTTGGTCTCGATGATCGGCAATCCGGTCATCGATCCCGCGCCAAGCTCGTCGGAGAGCTTGGCACAACGCTCGAGGAGTCGGGAGTGCAGGTAGAAGACATCGCCAGGGTAGGCCTCGCGCCCCGGCGGACGGCGCAGCAGAAGCGATACGGCACGGTAGGCCTCGGCCTGCTTGGAGAGGTCGTCGAAGATGATCAGTACGTGCTTGCCGCCGTACATCCAGTGCTGGCCGATGGCCGAGCCGGTGTAGGGGGCGAGGTACTTGAAACCGGCGGGGTCGGAGGCCGGAGACGCCACGATCGTCGTGTACTCCATAGCTCCGGCATCCTCGAGCGCGCCCTTCACCGAAGCGATAGTCGAGCCCTTCTGGCCGATCGCCACGTAGATGCAGCGCACCTGCTTGGTGGTGTCGCCGGAATCCCAGTTGGCCTTCTGGTTGATGATCGTGTCGATCGCAATGGCTGTCTTGCCGGTCTGGCGGTCGCCGATGATGAGCTGGCGCTGTCCGCGACCAATCGGGATCATCGCGTCGATCGCCTTGATACCGGTCTGCATCGGCTCGTGCACACTCTTGCGCTGCATCACGCCCGGCGCCTGCAGTTCGAGGGCACGACGGCCCTCGCTCTTGATCTCGCCGAGGCCATCGATCGGCGCGCCAAGCGGGTCGACGACACGACCGAGGTAGGCGTCGCCCACCGGCACCGAGAGAACCTCGCCGGTGCGGGTGACCTCGAGGCCTTCCACGATCCCGGCAAACTCGCCGAGCACGATCACGCCGATCTCGTTCTCGTCCAGGTTTTGGGCAAGACCGAGGGTGCCGTCCGCGAACTTGATGAGCTCGTTGGCCATCACGCCGGGGAGACCCTGCACGTGCGCGATTCCGTCGGCTGCGTCGATGACGTAGCCGACTTCGGTCGTCGATGCGGACGCGGGGTCGTACGACTTGACGAAGTCCTTGAGCGCGTCGCGGATCTCGTCCGGGCTGATCGTGAGGTCTGCCATTTCGGTTTCTTCCTTGTCTTCGCGAAGCTGTCCGGCTTCGGGGGGTCTGTGTAGGTGGCGCTGGTCGCCGAGGGGCGGTGAGGGATTATCCGGCGAGCTGGAGCCGGAGATCCTTGAGCTTTGATGCGACGCTGTCGTCGATGACCGTGTCGCCGACCTGAACGCGAAGCCCGCCGATGAGGGCAGGATCGACGACCAGGTTGAATTTGAGCGCGCGCCCGAACTTGGCGGCGAGACCTTTCTGCAGGCGCTCGAGCTGAACAGCGCGGATCGGCGAGGCGCTCGTGATCGTCGCGACCGCGAGCCCTGACTGGTCAGCGACGATCGATGCCGCAGTGCGAAGCAACTCGCCGATGCGGCGGCCGCGCGGCTGCTGCATCAGGTGACGGACGATCGAGAGCGTCTGCGATGAAACTTTTTTCGCCAGCAGGGTGTCTACCAGAGCCACCTTCGACTCCGCGCTGCCCAGCTTGCTGCTCACGGCCAATTCGAGTTCGGGATCCGACCAAACCGCCGTGCCGAAGGCGAATAATTCGGAATCGATGTTGACAGTGTCTGGTGCGGAATCCGCCGCGGCGCGCAGCCCGAGTTCTTCTATGCCGGCGAGCAGGTCGTCGGTGTTCGACCAGCGGTGTGAGACCACTGTGCCGAGCAGGCCGAGAGTAGCTGGGCTCAAATTGGTGCCGAAGACGGCCGAAAGAATCGCCTGTTTCTGCGTGGCATCCGTCGCGGTGTCCGACAGCATCGAAATGAGCTGCGCAGAGCCACCGATGATCCGGCCGGCCGAGAACAGCTCGTCGGCAGTGGCCAGGTCGGACGAACCCCTAGACGACAGCTCCGCCCGTGAGGCGGCGAGAGCTTCCCTGGTCGCTGATCCCATACTCAGTTCACCGACTCCGGCTTAGCCGTCTTTTCGGAGTGCTCGAGATCGGCAAGGAATTGGTCGACGAGGTTCGCCGCGTTCTTGTCGTCGGACAGGCTCTGGCCGATGACTCCCGATGCGAGATCGATCGCGAGCGACCCAACCTCGGAGCGGAGTGAGACGAGTGCCGACTGGCGCTCCGCTTCGATCGTGGCTTGCGCATTGATCGTGATGCGGGCGGCCTCCGCGGATGCCTGCTCCTTGAGCTCGTTCAGGATCTTCGTGCCATCCTGGCGAGCCTGGTCGCGGATCTTCGCTGCTTCGGCGCGTGCCTCAGCGAGCTGCTCATTATATTTCTCGAGTGCTGCAGCAGCCTCGGCCTGGGCGTTCTCGGCTTTCTTGATGCCGCCCTCGATGAGTTCCGAACGCTTGTCCAGGTTCTTCTGTACGTTCGGCAGGATCTTCTTCCAGAAGAAGATGAACAGCACAACGAAAATCACGAACGACCAGATGAGGTCTGGCACCGAAGGGATCAGCGGGTTATGCGCAGGCTCGGCGGCCGCCGCCGAAAGAATGGTCGGCAGCATTACTGGCCGGTAGTGAAGATGAAGTACGTGGCGATACCGATGAAGGCGAGTGCCTCGGTGAATGCGATACCGATATACATTAGGACCGTGAGTCGGCCCTGGAGTTCGGGCTGGCGGGCAACCGACTCGATCGTCTTACCGACGACGATGCCGACGCCGATGGCCGGGCCGATCGCCGCGAGGCCGTAGCCGATCGTCGCAATATTTCCGCTGAGCGCGGCGACAGTTGTGGTGTCCACGTTGTGCTTCCTTCCGTGATGGTGCGAGGGGCGGATGCCCGACTCGCGTCGTGCTAGTTCAAATCGTGCTGGTTCGCTAGTGCTCGTCTGCGAGCGCGAGCTGGAGGTAGACAGCGGTCAGGATGGTGAAGACGTAGGCCTGCAAGACGATGACCAGCAGCTCGAGCAGCGTGAAGGCGAAGGCGAAGGCGAGCGTGCCGATGCCGAACAGCTTGTACAGCCCCGGCGCCTCGAAGAAGAAGAACGAGGTGGCGAGGAAGAAGAGCACGAGCAGTAGGTGGCCGACGATCATGTTCATGAGGAGTCGGAGGGTATGTGTGACCGGTCGGACGAGGAAGGTCGAGATGAACTCGATCGGCGTCACGATGATGTACAGCGGCCACGGCACTCCGGGCGGGAAGAGCGCATTACGCAGGAACTTGCCCGGGTGCTTGCGGAGCCCGGCGTAGATCCAGGTGACGTAGGCGATCGCGGCGAGCAGCAGGGGCACCCCGATGACGGCGGTACCTGCCAGGTTGAGTCCCGGCACGACACCGGTGAAGTTCATCGCGATGATCATGAAGAAGAAGGTGGTGAGGATCGGTAGGAAGCGCTTGCCGTCCTTCTTGCCGAGCAGGTCCTCGGCAATGCCGACGCGAACGAAGTCGAGGCCCACTTCGATAAGCGACTGCCCTCGACCCGGCACGACCTTCATTCGCCGCGTGCCGAGCGTGAAGATGAGGATGATCACCACAGCGACCAGGATTCGGATCAACATGATCCGATTCAATTCGAAAGGTGTTCCGCCGAAAAACACCACGGGAGGGAAAAACTCACCGATGTTGGGCCCGACGAAGCCACCGCCGCTGTCGCCTTCACTGGCGAGGGGGAGGATGAGATTGAGTACGTGGGGTAGCAGCGCTAACTCCAGAATCGGGGCGTGTGGTGACGCGGCGAGAAGAAGGGGGGCTTTCGTTAAGACTCTATCAAGAGAATGAGGTCAGCCAAACCTTTAGTCGGGTCGGTCGGGGGTCACCGGGGCCCCCGATGGCAGGCTGATGTCGCTCACATAGGGCAGCCGCGACCGTGCGATCACCACCACATCCACTACGAGCGTTCCGACCACGGCGATCACCACGGTGAGGAACAGCACCTGCGTCTGGATCCAGGGCTGGTCCTTGAGGAGCACGATCAACACGATGAAGACCACGAGCTTGAGGAGCCAGGCCCCCATCACGATTCCGAAGAAGGCGACGCTCAGGAGATCCCCCTTGGCCACCTTCGTTGCGACCACGATGCTGGCGGCGGTGATGCCGAGGAAGACGACTGCCATGATGGTGCCGATAAGTGCGCTTACGAGCCCGACCCCCCCGGCGACGACGAGGCCGATCACCGACCCGACAACCGCGATGGCGATGGCGAGGATACCTCCGTAGGCCAGGATCCGCTTGAAGATGGGAACGGCGCTCATGAAGTTTCCTTAGTGGGTGTTTCGGTCGGGGTGGCGCCGTAGGCAGCTTCGTCGAGAGGGTCGAGTTGTGCTAGAGCATCCTCGTCGTCGGGACGTGAGAGCTGCACAGTAGCCTCCACCGCCTTCCGCCTGCTGAGCGGTGCAAGGGTGAACGCCGTGCAGACGATGAGTCCGACGATGACGAACAGCACTCCCCAGATCGCATCGAAGTACATGAATAGGAGACAACCGATCGAAACGACCGCGGTCCACGAGTAGAAGATCAACACGGCGTGCACGTCGGAGTGCCCCATATCGAGCAACCTGTGGTGCAAATGCTTACGATCGGCACTGAACGGCGATTTACCGGCTCGCAGGCGACGGAAGATCGCGAGACCAAAATCGAGCAGCGGAATGAGCAGGATAGCGAGCGGCAGCAGGATCGGAATGAACGCGGGGATGAGTTGCTTGGAGAACTGCAGCGCGGCAAGATCCACCTGACCGGTCACCGAGATTGCCGAAGTGGCCATCAACAGGCCGACCAGGAGCGCCCCGGCATCCCCCATGAACAGCTTTGCCGGGTGCCAATTGAGCGGCAGGAAGCCGATACAGGCTCCGATGAGCACCGCCGAAATGAGAAGGGCGAGATTGAAGTACTCCGCCGCGGCAATGCGCGTGACGAGGATGTAGGTGTAGATGAAGAACGCGCCGTTGGCAATGATCGCCACCCCTGCTACTAGACCGTCAAGACCGTCGATGAAGTTAATCGCATTCATCACCAGCACAATGGCAAACACCGTGATAATCAGTCCGGTGTAGGACGAGAGCACGACGACTCCGCCGACGATGGGGAGACTCGTCAGCTGCACTCCCTGCCAGGCGAGGAGCCCGGCAGCGATGATCTGTCCGGCAAGTTTCGTGACCCAATCCAGATCCCAGATGTCGTCGGCGACCCCGAGGAGCACGATCATGAGGGCCGACCCGAGGATCGCGAAGATCGGTCCCGGCTTGGCGAAGATGAGATGGAACTGCGGCAGCTGCGACGCGACTCCAAACGCGGTGATGATACCGAGGAACATCGCAATGCCACCGAGCCGCGGTGTTGGTCGCTTGTGCACGTCGCGCTCGCGAATGGCTGGGTAGAGCCGATATTTCATACCGAGCCGGGCGATTACGGTTGCCAACACGAAGGTGATTACCGCAGAGAGGCCGCCGGCACCGACATAGATGATCAGCCTCACGCTGCGGGCTCCGGTGGCGCTGCGGGCTCCGGTAGCGAGGGCATACGCGCAAGCACCTCGTCTATCTGGGCCTCGGTGATCACTCCGTGGCGCACGATTCGCAGCGTCCCGCCCTCGATCAGCAGGCCCGTCGCATCGATGATCGTCGAGCCGAGGCCGGTTGCTTCGTAGTCGAGGCCGACCTCTCCACCGTCGAGGTAGACCTCGACGCTGGCGCCCAGCATCCGCTCGGCTTCCTGCGCGGTGCGAGCCGCGGTCTCTCCGGTCAGGTTGGCCGACGAGACGGCGAGCGGGCCCGTCTCAGAGAGCAGCTCGAGGGCGATCCTGTTGTTCGGCATCCGCAGGGCGACGGTGCCCCCGGTCTCGCCGAGATCCCAGTCGAGAGAGGGGTTCGCCGGCAGGATCACG
>JANYIZ010000112.1 GCA_025408445.1 Frigoribacterium sp.
ACAGCATTCCGTGGCTGGGATACCTCAATAATCTGGTTGGCGGGCAGGGTCGCAGTTTCCTCGTGCCTGGCATCGCCGTCGTGCTGTTTATCTACGCTGGCTATATGATCGCGAGCTCCGTGGCGAGTTCGCGGAAGAAGAGGCGCACGGTGGGCGAGCGGGCTGAATAGGCTCCGGCGACGAGCGACGAGCGACGGCGCTAGCGCGACTGATCCGGGAAGCGCACCGTGACTGTCGAGTGGTCGCCGCAGAGACGCTGGCACGTTCGTCGTTCCGCGAGCAGGGGATTGGCCACCACGGCATTCTTGGCGCCGAGCACGTCGGTGAGAACCCTACGGATTCAGGGTGACAGAGACCGGCACGGTGGTCATGACGGGTGCGCGAGGAACAGCTGCATCGAGGCGGGCGCGAGGATCAACTTCGAACCGGGGGTGTGAGTGTTCACCGCGGCGTGGTCATCCGCGCTGTTCCACAGCAGTTCGTAGGATGCCACTCCCTCATGCTCGGGCAGACGCACGGTCTCAACCGCCTCGAGCCCGTGCACGATGAGCAGGATGCGGTTGAACTCTTCGAACTCTGGCGTGGATGCCGCGAGGTACTGGAGCGTGCGTTCGTTGGGCGAATCCCAGTCCTCGATCGACATGGAAAGACCGTCCTTGTTGAACCAGTCCATCTGGGTTGCCGACGGCACCGTCTCGCCGAAGATGCCGAAGCGGATGGGTCGAAGTGCGGGGTTGGTCCGTCGGAGTCGCAGCAGCTTCTGCGAGATGAGAAGAAGCTCGTCCTGCCAGTCCTCACGCTCCCAGGGCAGCCATGTCAAGTCACTGTCATGGCAGTACGCGTTGTTGTTGCCCCTCTGGCTGCGACCGAATTCGTCGCCGGCCGTGATCATCGGCAGTCCGGCGGAGAGCAGCAGCGTGCCCAGCAAATTGCGGATGGCTTTTTTGCGTGCCGACAGGATCGTCGCGTCGTGTGTCGGGCCTTCGATGCCGTAGTTGAAAGAGTGATTGTTGTCGGTGCCATCGCGGTTATTCTCGCCGTTACCGAGATTGTGCTTCTGGTTGTAGGCAGTGAGATCGGCGAGCGTGAAACCGTCGTGGGCAGTCACGAAGTTCACCGAGGCAAGCGGTCCCCGCTCCTGGGAGAAGACCCCCGCCGATCCGGAGAGTTTGGAGGCGAGTTGCCCGATGCCGATCGGTGCGACACCGTTCGTGCGTGCCGCTCCGATGTCGGTGAGCCAGAAGTTGCGTGAGCGGTCACGATAGTCATCGTTCCACTCCGACCATGGCCCCTGAAAGTTGCCGACCTGCCAGCCGCCTGTTCCTATGTCCCAGGGTTCAGCGATCATCTTCACGCCCTGCAGCTCCGGATCGGAGGTGATTGCCTCGAGCAGTGGGTGCTTGGCGTCGAATTCCCCGTGCTCGTCACGTCCGAGGGTGGCGGCGAGATCGAAGCGGAATCCGTCGATCTGCACTTCGTTAGCCCAGTAGCGCAGCGAATCGAGCACGAGCCGCTGGGCGGCGGGATGTGCGAAGTTCACGGTGTTGCCGCATCCGGTCACGTCGGTGTAGTTACCGTCGGCGTCTTGGCGATAGTACGAGGCATTGTCGAGCCCGCGCAGCGACGTGGTTGGGCCGGTCTTGCTCTCTTCGGCGGTGTGGTTGTACACAACATCGAGTACGACTTCGAGCCCAGCCTCGTGAAGCAGCTTGACCATGCCCTTGAACTCCCGGAGCACCGCGCCGGTGCCGCCGAACTGGGCTTCCCGGCTGGCGTAGGCCGCGTGCGGAGTGAAGAAGTTGAGTGTGTTGTAGCCCCAGTAATTGCTGAGGCCCTGCAAGATGAGACGCTGCTCGCTCACGAACTGGTGCACCGGCAGCAGCTCGATCGTGGTGACGCCGAGATCCTTGAGGTAGTCGATTGCTGTGTCGTGGGCGAGCCCGGCGTAGGTGCCGCGGAGCTCCTCCGGCACCGCCGGGTTCAGCTTGGAGATGCCCTTGGCATGGGCCTCGTAGAGCACGGTGTGATCGAGAGGCACGTTGGGCTTCGTGGCGCCGGCCCAGTCGAAAGCGTCATCCTGCACATAGCAGCGCCAGTCTCCCGATGACGTGCGCGCGAGTCCGCGGGCGTACGGGTCGATCAGGTGCAGGTTTGGGTCGAAGGCGTGGGTAGGGCCGGTGGGTCCGCTCGCTCGTAACGAATATCGGGTGCCAGCCACCAGATTGGGCGAGGTACCCGACCAGACGTCGTGGTCGTCCTTCTGAAGGGGGATGCTTTCGGCGACCCAGTTGGGGTCTTTACTGCCGTAGATGCAAAGTTCTATCGCGGTGGCACTGGCCGACCACACGCGTAGCGCGCCTCCTGTTGGCGTCGCGCGAACGCCCAGGTTCCGAAGCGGATCGATGGTCGGATCGGTCACAGGCATAAGTTCTAGAGTAGGACTCCGTGAGTCGCGCGGGTTACGGCGTGCGCGCAGCTGGAGGTGACGTTCGTGCCCGTGTACCTCGACCATGCCGCGACGACGCCGATGCTCCCCGAAGCGGTTGCGGCCTACATCGCTGCACTCGACATCGTCGGCAATCCCTCATCAATTCACTCCCAGGGCCAGAACGCCAAGCGGATGCTCGAGGAGGCACGCGAGCGTGTCGCCGAGTCCCTCGGGTGCGAACCGATCGAAGTCGTCTTCACCTCGGGCGGCACAGAGGCGGTCAACCTCGCAGTGAAGGGCCTGTTCTGGGCACGCAACTTTCCGACCGGTGATCGAGTCGCGAGCGCGGGCGGGCGCATCGAGCCGTCCCGCCGCCGAATCCTTGTGCCCCGCGGTGAACACCACGCAACAATCGACACTGTCGAGTGGCTCGAGCGATACGAAGGCGCGATCATCGACTGGCTGCCGATCGATTCACTCGGTCGTGTGAGGCTGGATGCGCTCGCTGCCTCCCTGGAAGAGCACGACGACGTCGCGCTCCTGACCCTGCTGTGGGCCAATAATGAGGTCGGTACCGTGCAGCCGGTCGCGGAAGCCGTGGCGCTCGCGTCCCGCTATGGCGTGCCGGTGCACTGCGATGCGATCTCCGCTTATCGCCACCTGCCAATCGACTTCGCTGCCTCCGGCCTGGCTGCCCTCTCCGTTTCCGCGCACAAGATCGGCGGACCACTCGGCATCGGTGCCCTCATTCTCGACCGGTCCGCCGTCGTCGTGCCGCTGATCCACGGGGGAGGGCAACAGCGCGATGTGCGGTCAGGTACCCAGGATGTGCCAGCCGCGATCTCGTTCGGCGTCGCTGCGCAGCATCCGGTCTCGTCTTTCGCGGCTCTTCGAGACCGCCTGATCGCCGGTGTGCGGGAGTCCGTGCCGTCGGCTGTACTGCGCGGAGAGCCCGAGGCAAGCGGCCGCCTCGACAACAATGCGCACTTCACTTTCCCCGGGTGCGAGGGCGACTCTCTGCTTTTCCTGTTGGATGCCGCAAAAGTCTCGGTGAGCACCGGCTCTGCCTGTCGGGCCGGAATCCCGGAGGCCTCGCATGTGCTCCTCGGAATGGGGCTCAGCGAGGCGGATGCGCGCGGGGCTCTTCGCATCACTGTCGGCCACACCACGACCGAGACCGACATCGATGCATTTCTCCGCGCGCTGCCCGAGGCGGTAGCTCGAGCGAGCCGGGCCGGGCTCAATGACCGGGATGTCGCCGCCCGGCCCGGCAGTGTCGATGCCTAGGCGGGTCGGAACGCGGAGGCGAGGAGTCACAGTGTCGGCGCTCGCCGCCGCTTCGCTCGCTGCTCTTCTCTCGGTGAGTGGCTGCACAGCCTCCGAGACTCCTCGGCCGTCGGCCACACAGAGCGTGCCAGCCGATCCCGCCCTCACGACGGTTTTTCCCACCGATTTCACCGGTGAGGCGGCCGGGGCCGAGACAGTGCGGATTGCGAATGCGATTGTGGCGCTGTTGCCCGCGACGATCGTGGTGCACGTGGACAATACGGATAAGCTCGTGGCCGCAACAACCTCCTCGGGTTCGTACTACGGCGTGCTGCGGATCATCTCACTTGACCCGAACAACGATCCGGTCGCGATCTCCAAGACGATGGTGCAGAAACTCGAGGCCTCTGGATGGAGAATTCGGCAGTCCTCCGACAGTGGGACCGGCGTTCATCTGGTCACGCTCTCGAGCAATCGCAAACCGAACATCTCCTGGCTTCTGCAGTTGAGCGGGGACCCGCGGGTATCCGGCCAGTCGGTGATCCAGCTCCAGCTCGTGAGCCCGGATCTACCCGGCTGATGTCCATTCTGTGCCCGGACGTTGAGGGAGTAAATCGTCCCGCATGTCACCGCGCCTAGACTGGAATTCATGAAGGTGCTGGCGGCGATGAGTGGTGGGGTGGATTCCGCGGTAGCTGCTGCGCGGGCCGTAGAGGCCGGGCACGAAGTCGTCGGCGTGCATTTGGCGCTCAGTCGGATGCCGGGAACACTGCGCACCGGAGCCAGGGGATGCTGCACTATCGAAGACTCGATGGATGCGCAGCGAGCGGCCAACATCATCGGCATCCCGTACTACGTCTGGGACTTCTCGGAGCGCTTCACGCTCGACGTCGTGGATGATTTCGTCGCGGAGTACTCCGCCGGACGCACCCCCAACCCGTGTATGCGCTGCAATGAGCGCATCAAGTTTGCTGCCCTGCTCGAGAAGGCGCTCGACCTCGGGTTCGACGCCGTCGCCACCGGACACTACGCGTCGATCCTCACCGACGACGACGGCAATCGCGAACTGCACCGGGCTGCGGCCTGGGCCAAAGACCAGTCCTATGTGCTCGGGGTGCTCACCGCAGAGCAGCTCGCGCACAGCATGTTCCCGCTGGGGGCCACGCCGTCGAAGGCAGAAGTGCGGGCAGAGGCCGCCGCGCGAGGATTCAGCGTCGCGACGAAGCCCGACAGCCACGACATCTGCTTCATTCCCGACGGCGACACCCGCGGCTGGCTCGCCGACCGCGTCGGAGCCGAAGCCGGAGTCATCCTCGAGCGAGACGGATCCGTCGTCGGCAGCCACGACGGAGCGGCGGCGTTCACCGTCGGCCAGCGCAAGGGTCTTCACCTCGGCGTGCCGTCTCCGGATGGCCGCCCCCGGTTCGTGCTCGAGGTGCGACCGTCGAGCAACACGGTCGTGGTCGGGCCAAAAGAGGCGCTTGATCTCGCCGAGGTTGCCGGCTCACAGTTCAGCTGGGCCGGCCGTGCGCCAGCCGATCCGTACAGCGAATTCGAGTGCCACGTGCAGATTCGGGCGCATGCCGATCCCGTTCCCGCTGTCGCTGTCGTTCGCAATGGCGAACTTGTCATCCGTCCGAACGTTGCGCTCAACGGCGTCGCCCCCGGCCAGACGGCCGTGGTCTACCTCGGAACCCGGGTGCTCGGCCAATGCACGATCGACCGCACCGTGTCGGCCGTCCCGGCTCCCACCCGCTGATCGGTCCGATGCTGCGAACCGGGGCCGGTTGTCGGAAGACGAACCTAAGCTGAGGCTGTGGCAACCCAGAACAGAGACAGCGCAGAAGACCTCACCCTCGAGCAGGCTGGCGAGGCATCCGGGCAACTCACGACCCGCATTCTGGAGCTGCGTGATGCGTATTACGAGCGCAACGAGGTGCTCGTGGCCGACGAAGAATACGATCGGATGCTGGGTCGGCTCGAGGAGCTCGAGCGGCTGTTCCCCGAGTTGCTCAGCCAGGACTCTCCGACGCAGACCGTCGGGGGACGCGCCGAGACCACCCTGTTCGCGCCGGTGCGCCACGCAGAGCGGATGCTGAGCCTCGATAACGTCTTCTCGCTGACGGAATTCGCCGAATGGGCCGCGAAGGTCGAGCGCAACTCTGCCCGCCGCGTCGATTATCTCTGTGAGCTCAAGATCGACGGCCTCGCGATCAACCTGCGGTATGAAAACGGGATTCTCAGCACGGCGGCGACGCGGGGTGACGGGGTGGTCGGCGAAGATGTCACCGAAAACATCGCCTTCGTGCCGAGCATCCCGAACCGACTGGAGGGCACCGGGCATCCGCCAATCGTCGAGGTGCGCGGGGAGGTCTTTTTCGAGTCGGAGATCTTCGAGCAACTCAATGCCGACCAGGTGGCAGCGGGCGACCGGGTGTTCGCGAATGCTCGCAACGCGGCATCCGGGAGCCTGCGCCAGGTGGCAGAGGGCAAGTCGCCGAACCAGCTTGAGCGCATGCACAAGCGGCTCGGGCGACTGAGCATGCTCGTGCATGGCATCGGTGCGTGGCGGAATCCACCGGTCACCTCGCAGTCCGAAATTTACGGGCTGCTGAAGAGCTGGGGTCTGCCGACGAGCACTCATTTTCGGGTGAAGAAGACGGCACCGGATGCGGCGGAATTCATCGCGTATTACGGGTCGCACCGCGGTGGTTCCGTGGAAGAACCCGTCGAGCACGAAATCGACGGCATCGTGATCAAGGTCGACGAGCTGGAACTCCATGATGAGCTCGGTGCCACCAGCCGGGCCCCGCGCTGGGCAATCGCCTACAAGTACCCGTCAGAGCAGGTGAATACGGGACTGCTCGACATCGTCGTGAGCGTCGGTCGCACTGGCCGGGTCACCCCATTTGCGGTGATGAAACCGGTGCGAGTGGCCGGCTCTGTGGTGCGCCAGGCCACCCTTCACAACCAGGATGTCGTGAAAGCCAAAGGCGTGTTGATCGGTGACACGGTCGTGCTGCGCAAGGCCGGCGACGTGATCCCAGAGGTGCTCGGTCCGGTCGTCGAGTTGCGCGACGGCACCGAGCGCGAGTTCGTGATGCCGTCGAACTGCCCAGAGTGCGGCACCCCGCTCTCCCCGGCGAAAGAGGGCGACGTGGATCTGCGCTGCCCAAACGCGCGCAGCTGCCCTGCCCAGGTGCGCGGGCGGGTCGAGCATGTCGGAAGTCGCGGCGCGCTCGACATCGAAGGTCTCGGCGAGGTGGGTGCGTCAGCGCTGACCCAACCCGATATTCCCGCTGACCCGCCGCTGACGACCGAAGCAGGGCTCTTCTCGCTGACCCTGCGCGACATCTTCCCGATTACCGTTCGCGTGCGTGACTACGAGACCGGGCTCATCAAGCTCAATCCCGACGGCTCAGAGCGCACCGAAACCCCGTTCCGTAGAAAGCGCAAGAAAACGGGAAAGGGTGCCGATCCTGCCTTCGATCCCACCGCCCCGGTGTTCGCGGGCGACGCGGAGTCGGTACCGTCCTCTGCCGCAGTCAAGCTGTTGTCCGAACTCGAACTCGCAAAAGTCAAAGACCTCTGGCGCGTTCTCGTGGCCCTCAGCATCCGTCACGTTGGTCCGGTCGCCGCACGTGCGCTTGCCTCCTACTTCGGATCGGTCGAGGCCATTCGGGCGGCGACACGCGAGCAACTTGCAACAGTGGACGGCGTGGGCGGCATCATCGCCGATGCCCTGATCGACTGGTTTGCCGTGGACTGGCATGTCGAGATCATCGACCGTTGGACGAAGGCCGGGGTGCGGCTGAGTACCCCCGGACACGCCGGTCCCGGTGCCGCAGTCGCGGCGGGCGGACCGCTCTCCGGCGTGACCGTTGTTGCCACGGGGAGCCTCGAGGGATTCACGCGGGAAGGCGCACTCGAAGCGATCATCGCCGCCGGAGGCAAGGCGGCGTCGAGCGTTTCAAAGAAGACCGACTTCGTGGCAGCGGGTCCGGGGGCGGGTTCCAAGCTGACAAAAGCTGAAGAACTGGGTGTGCGCATCATCGATGCGGCACAGTTCGCCGTCCTCCTCGAATTTGGTCCGGAGAGACTCGGCGACCGATCCCTGAGCTAGTCTCGACGTCAAACACTGCGGGACGTTCTGGCGCCGGACGACAAAACTTAGGTCAGCGGGCCATTCCACAGCTATTATTAGGGAAGCTCTCAACTCCCGTTGCACATGGCGTTCCCCCGAACTCCGGAACCAACGATTGGATACAAGTCTTTTGCTGTTCGACGTTGCAGCAGTCCTCTCGCCCTCCGGCGTGTTCGGTGGGGTAGCAGAGGCCTTCGGCGTTCATGAAATCAGCCGCCAAATCTCCGCGATCGTCGAAACTGTCGACCCGTCGACCCAGTATCCGTCAGTGTTCGGTGGCCTGCTCGGTGGTCTGTTCTCGCCCGTTGGCTCCGGTGCTGGCATCCTGTCCAACGCCAGCCCGCACCCCTCGGATGTCGGCACGGCCTCCTCCGCACGGCTCGATCCCTTCCTCATTCCGCACCTCAGCGGCAATGAGACGCTGGATCGACTCACGGTCTTGTCCGGTTCCGAAGTAGCCCCATTTGTCGCCGGTAAACGGGCTGAGATCCACCGACTGCTTCTCAGCCCCCCGCGGGCCAGTTCCGTTGCGACCTGGTGGGGTTCCCTCCCACGCTCCGGGCAGAAGACCCTCGCGTCGTCGGCATCTGAAGTGGTCGGTAACCTCGATGGGGTGCCATTCGCAGTGCGCGACAAAGCCAATCGCCTCACGCTCTCACGCTCGGTGTCGCAACTCGAGATATCGATCGAGTCGGGGATCGGTCGGGCGAAACTCGTCGAGAAGCGCCATCACCTCGACATCCTGACCCAGGTGACGAAGACCCTGGAACGGGAGTCGGGCAAGCCACAGCGACAGCTGCTCACTCTCGACCCGTCGGGCGAGGTACGGGCCGCAGTGGTGGTCGGCGACCTCGCGACCGCGGACTACGTGAGCTATCTCGTTCCCGGCATGTTCTTTACCGTTCAGGGCCAGATGTACGACTGGACGGTCATCGCGCAAGACTTGCAGACGGAGCAGGCCGGGTGGCTGAAGACGCTGTCTTCCACGGATTCCGGGCTCTCCGGCAAGACGGCAGCGACCGTGGCCTGGATCGGTTACCAGACGCCAGGCGTGCTCGATGTCGCTTCGCTCGACCGGGCCCAGATCGGCGCTAATTTTCTTGGGCACGCGATCCAGGGCATCAGGGCCGCTCGGGTCGGTGCACAGCCGTTCGTCAGTCTCGTGACCCATTCCTATGGATCGACGGCCGCGATGATGGAACTCGCGAAAGGTGGCATGACGGTCGATGCCCTCGCGATTATCGGCTCCCCGGGTTCCGCAGCTCAGTCGGCCTCGGCCCTCGGGGTGAAGGACGGCAACGTCTTCGTCGGCGAGGCCGCCTGGGACCCGATCGTCAACACGGCCTTCTATGGAAGTGACCCCGGGTCCACAACCTTCGGCGCCCACCGGATGGATGTCGCAGCGGCGACCGATCCGATTACGAACAAACCGCTCGCCGCCGCTGTCGGCCACCTCGGGTACTTCGATTCCGGTACTACCGCGATGCGCAACCTGGCCCTCATCGGGCTCGACCAGAGCGCTCTCGTCTCGACCGGATCCCCGGCGGACGCGACTCGCACACTCGCCGACGCGCGCTGAGCCACCCGAACGGGTTTCTCGCTGGTCGGTCCACTTCCGTGCGCGGATCGCCGTCGGGTCGGTGCTCGCACCGGGTCGAATAGAATCGAGTGTCCCCCCAGCGATCCAACGCACGGAGTTCTATGTCTGAAAATCCTGCAGAGCCTGACAGCCGCATCACTACCGACCAGGTCGCGCACCTCGCGAACCTCGCGCGCATCGCGCTCACCCCGGAGGAGATCGAGAAGCTCACCGGGGAACTCGGCGTGATTATCGACTCCATCGCCAAGGTGTCCGAGGTCGCGACAGCGGATGTTCCGGCCACGAGTCACCCGATCCCGCTCACCAACGTATTCCGGCCCGACGTGATTGGGGCGACCCTCTCGCAGGAGGAGGCCCTCAGCGGCGCTCCCGAGCACGACGGAAGCCGCTTCAAGGTCTCTGCGATCCTGGGGGAGGAGCAGTAATGGCCCGGGTCGACGGCACTGCCGACCTCACCCGACTTTCTGCCGCGTCTCTTGGTGAACTACTCACGGCCCGCGAGATCTCGAGCGTCGAGGTCACTCGCGCACACCTCGACCGCATCGCCGCGGTCGACGGTGACGTGCACGCCTTCCTGCATATCTCGAAGGACGCGATCGACACTGCGGAGGGCATCGATGTGCTCCGGCGAAGCGGCGATCAGCTCGGTCCGCTCGCCGGCGTGCCCATTGCCATCAAGGATGTGCTCTGCACGCTCGATATGCCCTCGACCGCGGGATCGCGCATTCTCGAGGGCTGGATACCGCCCTACGACGCGACGGTCGTGAGCCGACTGCGCCTCGCCAACCTGGTGCCGCTCGGCAAGACCAACATGGATGAATTCGCTATGGGCTCGTCCACCGAGCACTCCGCCTTCGGGCCAACCCATAACCCGTGGGACCTCGACCGCATCCCCGGTGGCTCCGGCGGTGGTTCGGCTGCCGCGGTCGCCGCCTTTGAAGCGCCTCTCGCACTGGGCTCCGACACCGGTGGATCCATCCGCCAGCCCGCTGCCGTCACCGGTTCGGTGGGTGTAAAGCCGACCTACGGCGGGGTGTCCCGCTACGGCGCGATCGCCCTCGCCTCCTCGCTCGACCAGGTCGGTCCCGTCGCCCGCACCGTTCTCGACGCGGCACTGCTGCACGATGTGATCGGCGGCCACGACCCCCGCGACTCGACCTCTCTTCGCGACGAATGGCCGAGTTTCGCGGCTGCCGCCCGCGCGGGCCAGCTGAAGCGCAACCTCACCGGCGTGAAGATCGGGGTCGTGAAAGAGCTCGACGCCCCCGGCTTTCAGCCAGGGGTGCATCAGCGCTTTCACGAGACGCTCGAGCTGCTCGCCGACAATGGCGCCGAGATCATCGAGGTGTCCGCGCCCAACTTCGAGTATGCGATCGCTGCGTACTACCTGATCCTGCCCGCCGAGGCGTCGAGCAACCTTGCGAAGTTCGACTCCGTGCGATTCGGGCTGCGTGTCAATCCGATCGGTGGCGGTACCGTCGAAGACGTAATGTCGGCCACCCGAGAGGCGGGCTTCGGTGCGGAGGTCAAGCGCCGTATCATCCTCGGTACCTATGCGCTCAGCGCGGGGTACTACGACGCCTACTATGGCAGCGCGCAGAAGGTGCGCACGCTCATTCAGCGTGACTTCGCAGCCGCCTTCGACCGGGTCGATATCCTCGTGAGTCCGGCTGCGCCCACCACCGCCTTCAAGATCGGTGAGAAGATCGACGACCCGCTCGCGATGTATCTCAACGATGTGACGACGATCCCGGCCAACCTTGCGGGAATCCCCGGCATGGGCCTGCCGATGGGACTCGCCCCCGAAGACGGTCTACCCACAGGCCTTCAGCTCATGGCGCCGGCTCGAGCGGATGCCCGGCTCTACGAGCACGGGGCCGTCATCGAAGCCCTGCTTGAAGACAGCTGGGGGCACACCCTGATCAGCAGGGCGCCGGAGCTCGCGACGCGCTAGTCGGGATGGGTGCAGACCAACTCAGCCGGATCAGACAACGGCCGCGCGCTCACGGAACGCGACCATGTTCATGCGGTTGCCGCAGCGCACGCTGCAGTAGCGCTTCGAGCCATTGCGCGAGAAGTCGATGAGCACGCCAGCACAGTCCGGTGCTTCGCAGGTGCGAAGGCGGCCAGTGGCGTTCATGCGGATGACGTCGGCCAACGCGAGCGCCACCTCCACCCGAATACGCTCGGCGAGCGGCGCATCGGCGGCGGTCGCGTGCCAGTGCCAGCCGGATCCGTTATGCCGAGTGAGCTGGGGCAGGGCATCGGCCTCGTTCAGCATTGCATTCACCTCGGTGACCGCATCGTCTCGGCCGAGAGTCCAGATCGACCGGAGTTTCTGCCGGGTGAGGGCAACCTCGGCTCGTTCCGGCTCGTCGTGATCGATGCGACCGGAGTAGCGGAAGCGGGTGAGGATCGCATCGAGATCATCGACGGTCGTGAGTTCGTCGGCCCCGCTGCGCGAGGCGCGGGGATCAGTGTTGGCGAGCGCAACGGTGAATTCCAGCGTCTCTTCTGTGTCAGGGGCAAAATACAATTTGACTCCTTACTTTCGACCAGACTACCGTCAGCAGAATGAAGCGATCGTCCCCCTCCCTCGGCCTGGTCATCGCCGTGATCGCGGCGGCGACTTTCGGCATGTCTGGGGCTTTCATCAAGCCCCTTCTCGAGGCGGGCTGGAGCCCAGCCGCCGCAGTCACTGCCCGGGCGCTCCTTGGCGGTGTCGTGCTTCTGCCAATCGCCCTGGTCTCCCTTCGTAAAAAGTGGAGCGCGCTCTGGCGTGCCCGCTGGCGCATTGTGGCGATGGGACTCATCGGCGTCGCCGCCACCCAACTCGTGTACTTCGCCGCGCTGGAGGGCATCCCCGTGAACACGGCCATACTCATCGAATACATGGCCCCCCTTCTGCTGGTCGGCTTTGTCTGGGCCACCAGTCGGCGGATGCCCTCCGTCGTCGTGCTTATAGGCTCCGTCGTGGCCGTGGTTGGCCTCACTCTCGTGGTTTCGCCCGGTCGAAGCGGCAGTTTCGACCTCCTCGGCCTCGGCTTCGCGGCCCTCGCGACGGTGGGATGCGCGATCTATTACGTCGTCGCTGCGCGCCCGAGCGACGGGCTACCGCCGGTCGCCCTCGCGGCGTGCGGCCTGGTACTTGGCGGGCTCGTGCTCGGAATCGCCGGCCTCAGCGGAATCGTTCCGTTTACCGCAACCTTCGGCGCCGTGCACCTGCTGGGCACGACGGTGGCCTGGTGGTTTCCGCTGCTGGTGGTTGGAGTGCTCGCCACCGCGGTCGCCTACGCGACGAGTATCACCGCGACGGAGATGCTCGGCTCTCGCCTCGCCTCCTTCGCCGGTCTCCTCGAGGTGGTGGCGGCCGCTCTCTACGCCTGGATCCTCCTGGGGGAGAGCCTCAGCGCACTCCAGCTGATCGGAGGAGTTCTCATCCTCGTCGGCATCGGGTTCGTGCGCGCCGAGAAGAGGGGTGCTGCGACCATGCTGGAGCCGGGGGCGATCCCCGAGTCCGCTCCGGTGGACACCGCCCCGCTCCCCGCCGAACCCCCCGTCACGCGCCCGTAGAATCGTCAGGTGGCTAAAGCTGAATTGATGGACTACGACCGAGCGATAGAACTCTTCGAGCCGGTGCTCGGTTTCGAGGTGCACGTCGAACTGAACACTAAGACCAAGATGTTCTCTGACGCGCCGAACTTCTTCGGCGGGGAGCCGAACACCAACGTGACGCCGGTAGATCTCGGTCTTCCGGGCAGCCTCCCGGTGGTGAACGAGCAGGCCGTGAAGTACTCGATCAGCCTGGGGCTGGCGCTCGGCTGCAGCATCCGCCCGTCCAGCCGGTTCGCGCGCAAGAACTACTTCTATCCCGACCTTGCCAAGAACTACCAGATCAGCCAGTTCGACGAACCGATCGCCTTCGACGGCAGCGTCGAGGTCGAGCTCGAAGACGGCCGACTGTTCCAGATTCCGATCGAGCGCGCTCACAT
The DNA here is from genome assembly GCA_025408445.1 of Frigoribacterium sp. Classification (GTDB taxonomy): domain Bacteria; phylum Actinomycetota; class Actinomycetes; order Actinomycetales; family Microbacteriaceae; genus Lacisediminihabitans. Next base: position 13,431 of record JANYIZ010000112.1, read on the forward strand.
GGAAGAGGATGCCGGCAAGCTCACGCATGTCGGAGGCGCGACCGGTCGCATCCAGGGCGCCGAATATTCGCTCGTGGATTACAACCGTGCCGGGGTTCCCCTCGTGGAGATCGTCACGAACATCATTTACGGTGCGGAACGCGATGCCCCGGAGCTGGCGAAAGCCTACGTCTCGACCATCCGCGATATTGTGCGCTCGCTGGGAATCAGCGACGCGAAGATGGAACGCGGCAACCTCCGCTGTGATGCCAACATCTCGCTCTCCCCGCGGGGGTCCGGAAAGCTCGGTACCCGCACCGAGACGAAAAATGTCAACAGCCTGCGCAGTGTCGAGCGCGCCATCCGATATGAGATCCAGCGCCAGGCGGCCATCCTCGCCGACGGCGGCACGATCACTCAGGAAACGCGACACTGGCATGAGGACACCGGCGAGACCTCCGCGGGTCGCCCCAAGAGCGACGCGGATGACTATCGCTACTTTCCGGAGCCCGACCTTCTGCCGGTGGAGCCGTCGCTCGAACTGATCGAGGAGCTGCAGGCCGCGCTGCCAGAGGCGCCCGCCATCCGGCGACGACGCCTCAAGGATGCATGGGGATTCACCGACCTCGAGTTTCAGGATGTCGTGAACTCGGGCCTGCTGGTGGAGATCGAGGAGACGACCGCGGCCGGAGCTTCTCCGGCCCAGGCCCGAAAGTGGTGGACCGGAGAGATCGCCCGCCTCGCCAATGTCTCGTCGGTCGACCCGTCGACGCTGATTTCTGCGCTCGATGTCTCGGAGCTGATTGTGCTGATCGAGAACGGAGAACTCACCGACCGCCTCGCACGCCAGGTGCTCGAGGGGGTGATCGCCGGGGAGGGAACTCCGTCCGCGGTCATGAAGTCCCGTGGGCTCGTCGTGGTGTCGGATGACGGTGCCTTGATCGCCGCGATCGACGAGGCTCTCGCGGCGCAGCCTGACGTGCTCGAGAAGATACGCGAGGGCAAGGTGCAGGCGGCCGGTGCGGTGATCGGTGCGGTCATGAAGGCCATGAAGGGCACAGCGGATGCCGCGCGCGTGCGCGAACTGGTGCTGGAGCGCGCACAGCAGTAGTGCTCGTGCTCGTGCTCGTGCTCGTGCTCATGCTCGTACTCATGCTCCAGCTCGTGCTCGGGCATCCGCAAATCGACTTGGTAGTTGTTGCGACTTCGGA
>JANYIZ010000113.1 GCA_025408445.1 Frigoribacterium sp.
CGAATCTGCCCTCCTCACCGCCGGAGTGGATGCTTCCGCGATCGTCGTAGACCGGGATGAGTTGCTCGTTCCCCTGCAGGGCGAAACCGCGGCATCCGCTCTGCTCACCACCCTCATCGCCGCGGGGGTCGCAATCAGCACCTTCGCGCCCGCAGTCGGTGACCTCGAACATACCTATCTCGACCTGAACCGAGGCGGCCTCGAATGAACTACTTCTTCTCCGGAGTCGGCGTGATCGTGTCGCTCGAATTGCGCCAGCGCGTGCGGGGTCGGGCCTGGTATGTGCTGCTCGGAATCTTTGTGGGCCTCATCGCCCTCGTGACCGCGCTTCTGACGATTGCCCTCGCAGCGACCCGCGAAAATAGTTCCAGCGGGGGAGCAATCTTCTCCACGATCATTTACTTCGTGTTATTGCTCGGCACCCTGGTCGCGCCCGCCCTCGGTGGCAACGCGATCAATGGCGATCGGGATGCCGGGACCCTCGCCACTACCCAGGTAACGCTCATCACCACGGGACAGATCGTGATCGGCAAGTTCCTGGCCGCGTGGATTACCGCCCTCGGTTTCCTTGCCGTATCGGTGCCGTTCCTGCTCTACTCCGCACTGCTCGGTGGCCTGAGTGGTGCGGCGATCGTGGTGTCGATTCTCGTGCTCGCGGTGGAACTCGGTGTGGTCTCCGCTATCGGAGTCGGTCTCTCTGGATTGCTGAATCGCCCGCTCTTCTCGATCGTGGCAACCTACCTCACGGTCGCCGCCCTCAGCATCGGAACGCTCATCGCGTTCGCCCTCGGCGGGCTGGTCGTGCAGACGCCGCAGACCACTACGACATACTCCGGGGCCACCTACGACGAGAACGGCAAAGCAACCGGGTGCGGGGCGGGATCAACCCAGGTTTCGAAAGTGCCGCGATTCGACTACTTCTGGGGCGTACTGGCAACCAACCCCTATGTTGTGCTCGCGGACGCGGTTCCCACCCATTTCGACTCGCGCGGCAATGTGACCGACCTGTTCGGCAGTATCAAGGTGGCGGTACGCACGGTGCAGGTGCCGCCGAAGTCCACTCTCCGTTTCGACGAATGCAGCCGCGATCCGAATTCTGGCTTCAGCAATGGCGTCAACTCTCCGTCGGCTCGCAAGCTGATCGAATCGACCGTACCCGGCTGGGCTGTCGGGCTGCTGATGCAGCTGGCTCTTGCGGCCGCAGCTCTTGCCGGTGCAATGGTACGCACGAGAACTCCGGCGGGCCGGCTGTCCCGCGGCAGCCGCGTCGCCTAGGAGGAGGCGGCCTCGACCGGCACCACAGGAGTGCGCGGCATCGCGAATGCGGCAGCGACGGTCGCGATCGCGGCGATCGCCACGGCGATGAACACGGCACCGGATGCCGCTTCGACCGTCGCCGGTACCCTCTCGCTCCCCCCGGTCGCGTGAAAGATCCCGTTGGCGATCGCCCCGAAAATGGCTACACCGAGGGCGCTGCCAATGGACCGTGAAAAGAGATTGGTGCCGGTGACGACTCCGCGCTCATTCCACTGCACACTGGCCTGCGCCGCAATCAGGCTGGGGGTCGCCACCAGTCCCATCCCCAGTCCGACCACGAAACAGGCAGTGGCCACGAGCGCAATGCTCGGGGATTTGCTGGTGAGGGCGAGTACCAGGGAGCCAGCTACGGTGACGGCCATGCCGATCAGCACGGTGTTGCGAAAGCCGATTCGCAGGTACAGCTTGCCCGACTGCGAGGCCGCGATGGGCCATCCGATTGTCAGGGCGGCGAGAGCGAGACCCGCCACGAGCGGCGGGGCCCCGACCGAACGCTCGAGATAGGTTGGCACGTAGGAGGTGAGTCCGATGAGCACGGCGCCGACTCCCAGCGAAATGAACGCGGTGCTGAGCAGCAGCCGGCGGGAGAAGACCCAGAGGGGTAGCACCGGTTCGGCCGCGTACTTTTCGGCCACGACGAATCCCGCGAGCAACAGTGCTCCGATCGTGAAGGCGCCGATACTCTGCATCGAATTCCACGCCCAGGCCTGGCCGCCCTCGAGCACCGCGAGAATGATCAGGCTGAGGGATGCCGTGAGCAGGCCGGCTCCGAGGTAGTCGACCGTGTGCCTCGTGCGCTCGATCTTTTCGTGGAATACCCGCACGAGTAATACCAGCGCGAGTATGCAGAGCGGCACGTTCACGAAGAAGATCCAGCGCCAGGACAGGAACTGCGAGAACACTCCACCGAGGGTCGGTCCGACGACGGATGACACGGCCCAGACACTCGCCAGATAGCCCTGGGTCTTGGCCCGCTCGGCAACCGTGTAGATGTCTCCCGCGATGGTGATGGCCATGGGCTGCACCGCTCCGGCGCCCAGACCCTGGATGGCGCGGAACGCGATCAGTGCTGGCATGCTCCACGCGAATCCGCAGAGGATCGATCCGAGAAGGAAGAGTCCGACTCCGATGAGGATGATCGGTTTGCGTCCAAGGGTGTCCGACAGTTTCGCGTAGACCGGCACCGACACGGCCTGGGCGAGCAGGTAGATCGAGAACAACCAGGGGAATGCCGAGAACCCGCCGATGTCCCCCACGATCGACGGGACCGCTGTCGCGAGGATTGTGGAGTCGATCGCCACCAGTCCGGTCGTCACCATGAGGGTGATGAGAATGGGGCCACGCTCGGACCGGAATCCTACGTCGAGTGAATTAGAAGGCGAAGACACGAGAAGTGCAAGCGCAGCACGGTGCGCTGCATTCCCATCGGCGTACACTCGGCGCCATGTCACCCTCCCACTCCTCTCGCGCGTCCGCAGCGGGTCGCTCCGCATCGGGAGTGGCCGCTCAAGCGAAGAACAGCCCCGTTCTCTCCCTGTTGGCCCGCACGGGCTATGCCGTCAACGGCATCCTGCACATCCTCATCGGGGGCATCGCCATCGGGGTCGCGTCGGGGGCCGGGACCGGATCCGGAGCGGACCAGTCTGGCGCTCTCGGCGCACTCGCCTCTGCTCCCGGAGGGGTGTTCGTGCTCTGGGTCATCGTCGTTGGGCTTGCTGCACTCGGTATCTGGCAGCTTCTCTCGGCGGCGCTCGTGCGCGATCCGGATGCCACCAAACGTGCCGCCCACATCGCCGGCGAGTTGGGGAAGGGAGTCGCTTATCTGGCGATCGCCGTCACCGCACTCACCTTCGCGCTCGGGGGGAGCAGCAATTCCGCCAGCAGCACCAAGAGCTTCAGCGCCACTCTCCTCGCGAGTCCCGGCGGGGTGTTTTTACTCGTCACTATCGGGCTCGGAGTGCTGGCGATCGGCGTGGTGTTCGTCGTGCGCGGTGTGCGGCAGTCCTTCACCAAGCACATCCGGGTGCCAGCCGGCACCGTCGGCAAGGCCGTTGTCGCACTCGGTGTCGTTGGCTACGTGGCCAAGGGCATTGCGGTCGGAGTGGTGGGCATCCTCTTCATCGTGGCGGCGGCGACTGCCGATCCGTCCCAGGCGACCGGACTGGATGGCGCGTTGCGTTCCATGCTCCGATTGCCGTTTGGCGGGACGATACTCGTTGCGGTGGGCATCGGTGTGATCGCGTACGGGCTGTATTGCTTCGCCCGTGCTCGGCTCGCGAAGCTGTAGGCACTGCGTCATTTCCGAGCACTGCAGGATTTTTGGGACGAAAGCCCCGTGCGCGCCGCCGGCTGCGGTATCAGGATGACAGTGTCATCCCTCAACGACAGTGTCATCCCTCAAAGACTGGAGATTCCCATGGCAACCTATGACGTCGCTCACCGCTCGGCCATCGTGACCGGTGCCGGATCGGGTATCGGGCGTGCGATCGCCCTCGAGCTCGCCGCGAACGGCGCTTCGGTGATCGTCGCCGACCTCGCAGATGCGCCATTGACGACTCTTCTCGACGAGATCCGTGCCGCCGGTGGGACCGCTGGGAAGATTGTCGGGGACGTATCCGACCCCGATTTCGCGGTCGCCTGCGTGGCGGACGCCAATGCCCTCGCACCACTGCGCATTGCGGTCAATAACGCGGGTATCGGGGGTGAGCAAAACCTCATTGGTGACTACTCGCTCGACGGCTGGCGCCAGGTGATCGAGGTGAACCTCAACGCCGTCTTTTACGGTCTCAAGGCTCAGCTGCCGTCGATGGCCGAGAACGGCGGCGGATCCATCATCAATATGGCATCCATTCTCGGAAGCGTCGGCTTCCCGACATCCAGCGCCTATGTCACTGCCAAGCACGGCGTCGTGGGACTCACCAAAAACGCCGCCCTCGAGTACGGCGCGAAGAAAGTACGCACCAATGCGGTCGGGCCGGGGTTCATCCACACCCCGCTCGTCGACAGTGCGATGGATGCTGCGACGCTGGACTTTCTGGCCGCCAAGCACGCGTTGGGTCGCCTCGGCACTCCGGAAGAGGTCTCGGCCCTGGTGTGCTTCCTCGCCTCGGACGCTGCCTCGTTCATCTCCGGTAGCTACCACCTCGTCGATGGCGGGTATGTGGCCCAGTAGCGCTCGACGGCTTCGAGTTTATCGCAGAACGGGTCGCCGACTATTCGGAAGCCGCCGGCGGTGACGAGCGAGCGGATGCCGCCAGCGCTAGATCGAGACCCCACTGTTTCGCGCGGGTGAGCTCGGCCGATACGAGCCGCGTCTCATCCGTGACGAGAAAGTCCTCCGGGGTGGTGACGGCTTCGAGACCCCGTGCGCGCAACAGCCGGGAAATCAGCGGCGCTGCAGCGCCGGTCATCCATCTCGGCATGTTGACGCGGGTATCAAATGCCGCGAAGTATCGCGCTGACGTCTCGATGCCAGCCAGCCATTCGCGCACTCCCGTGCCGACGGCATCGACGTCGAGCGGGAGTGCAGCGGATGCGGAAGAGATAGCGGCGCTCCGCGAGTTCGGCCGTGACAAGCCATGAACATGGGTTGGTGCCCCGACGACGAGCAGATCGATAGTGAGAAGAGCTGAGGTCGAAGCGTGGTTCACGTTGACGACGGTGACCGGCATAACGTTTTCGATGCCTTGAGCAATGGCGCGAGCGATGCTGTCGGTGTTGCCGTACATCGATTCGTAGACAACGAGAGCGCTCCTTTGCCGGCTCCCGACCCCATCCGTCATTTCCGCCCTCTTCTTAAGTGTTCGGCCTTAACTGTTCGGCCTTAACTGTTAGGAGTCAGTCTCGATCTGACCGCGCTGCGAACGAGGGGCTAAGGTCCTGTCGATTGTGAGTTGCAAGCCTTGCAGGCCGAGTCCATTGCGCGTGGGCGACCAGTCGATAGAGCCTGCCTGGAAGAACTTCGAGGTGGGCGCGAGGGTGGGCAACTGGTCGCTTGCGAAGATGCCCGTGGCCGCGACATCCGCCAACTGCGGCCGAAGGGCGCTCGGCAGTAGGGAGCTCGGCAGTAGTGTGCGCGCAACAGGGTGCGCGCAACCGCCGGGTCAAGCCGATAGGTGCTGAGAAGGCACCACTCCACGGTGGCAGACAGGGCCGGGATGCGGAATGTCACGCCGTCGCCGCAGTGCTGGCCGTGTTGGCCTCTTGGCTGCTGGAGTGCGGGCTGTCGGCATGCGGGCTGTCAGCCTTATTGCTGTCAGCCTTATTGCTACGTATGCTTCGCTGCACGATCCGCTCCAGGTACACGGTGGAACGCCCCCATCCACAGGTGAAGAGAGACGGAAAGCCCGGAAATCGCAAACTTCGCCGCTACTTCGCCGAATTTAACGTCCTGGAGGATCTGTGGGCGGGGCGGGGCGGGGCGGGGCGGGGCGTGAAAATGTCGACGGTTTCCGAGGGCAGCGCGTCAGACCGGTGGTCGCGGTGGTCGCGGTGGTTTGCCGCCGCGGCGAGCAGTGCGTCGGGGATCGATTGTCGAGGGCGGAATGAACCAGGGAACGTCGCCGCTAACTTCAATCATCCAGTTGTTGCGATGAACCTCATGGTGGTGTTTCGAACAGAGCAGTACACCGTTCTGAAGATTGGACGGACCCGAGCGGCCCCACCACACCACGTGGTGGGCTTCCGTATGACTCGGTGGTAGTTGACAGTTGCGCCAGGCGCATCCGCCGAATCTCTCAGCCATCGCGATCTTTTGTGCCCTGCTGAACAATCGCTGCGCTACTCCGAGGTCGAGAATTTCGCTGTCCCCACCGAGAACCATCGGGATGATTTGGGCTTCTGCAGCCAACCGCCTCGCTGTTCCCGCCGAGATCGGCTGCTCGATACCATCGATATTCGCCTCGCCAAGCCCGCTGAGCAGGGACTCGAGCGACATCCGCACCACAATCGTGGTCGCGCGGATCGGAATCTCCGTGTTCGTGCAGTCGATGCCGTGCCGGGCGAGCTCGAAGATCGCCTCGGCCCCGAGCTGGGCGATGCTGCGCTGAGTGATGAGCGCGTCATCGGCCGCTGCATCGCCGTTAGCTGCATCGCCGTTGGCTGCATCGTGATTGGCCGCTTCGCCGAGCCCGCCCTGAGGCGAATCGAAACTGGGACGCCGGATGTTGGCCCCGACATGCGAATCGATCGCGGCATCCAGATAAGCCGCACCGATCGGGTCGGCGTCGATGATGTACCGCTTCATGCCGTTGGGACGAATGGTGCGGCGCAAGGAGATCAGAGCCGCGAGGGCTTCCTCCCGGGGCTCAATGCCGTCAACGTCGAGCGCTTCGCGCCACGAGTTCGCCACCCTGCGTACCAGATCGGCCGGGCACTCCCGGGCGAACGCGACGAGTGCATCCTCGGCGGCGAGAAGGTCGGAGGCGTCGGCCCGAGGGGAGGCCTGTGCGAGCGCGGAGATGATGTAGTTCGCGGAGTCCAACGGAATGCTGCCATCGTCGAGCGCGCCTCGCACCACACCGAATTCGATGGGAAGGGGCTGCCCGAGAAGAGTCGAGCGCTGCTCGGTCGCGACCCCGACGCGGTAGTAGCGATGAGCCTCTGCTCGAGAAATGCGGCCAACGTCGACAAGCAGTTCGGCCACACTACGACTGGACTGCGCCATGTGCGGAGCCGCGATGGCTCGCATTGCCTTCATCATCTCGCCGGCATCCACCGAAAGTCGGGTGATCTTCGCGTCGATGATCCGTCGTTCCGCGAAGGCGCTCTCGAGGTCTTCGAGCATGAGTGATTCGCCCGCATCTCCGCTGCCGAACCCATGATTGAGCCGATTCTGTACCCCAGGAACAGTCCACACGTCAGCCGCGGCCAGCGCGACTTCCGTGGGGTGCTCGAGGGTCAATGTCATGTTCCTATTCTCTCACTCTGCACCTCAAAAGTCCACTAAAATATTGGGTCTGACCAGGTATTTATCTGTTTTCACCTGTGGATAGGTTCGGCCGGGATACCCTGTGGAGGAGAGGACCGATGGGATCGCAACTCGATATGCGGAAGGCGTCCAGATCCGCCGATTCAGGTGACGTTTTGCAACACGATTCTTAGTGCGGGGCGAGCGGGGCGGTCACCATAAAGCGGGATCACCACACGAGGCACCACCCCCGAACGGGCGATAGACCAGTTCCCCTCATTCCGCGAGGATAGGTCGAAGAAAGAAGCAATGGTCACCAGCCGGGGCGACCATGTTTGGGGGAATGACGATGTCCGCAGGTCACTCGGCTGCCAGCGAGGCCGCCCGATATTTGGCCGAGGCCGAAGCCGCGGAATATGCCTCCGTGAAGGCGCGCCAGATGTATCGAAACTACTCCGCCGGAGCTGCCGGAGAACGCACCCTCGCCGACCTGATGGAGCCCCTCGTCGAGCAGGATTACTACGTTCTTGCCGACCGCGCCTGGCCGGGGTCACGCACAGCGAATGTCGACTTCATCGTGGTCGGGCCGTCTGGCGTCTTCCTCATCGACGCCAAAGCGTGGGGGCAGGTGAGCATCCACAATGGGCGCGTCTTCCAGGGACAGGATGACGTCACAGAAAGATTCGAAAACTTCGCCTCGTTGCGCAAGATCACCGAGGCCACCCTCGCCGATATGGGCATCGCACCCGGTGAGATCAGGGTTGCGGCGATCTTCATGGGGCAAAGAGGCATGGGGGAGGGAGGGTTAGGGAGCGAAGGGCTGAGGGGCGAAGCATCCGGTGTCGACCTGATGAGTGAGGATCTGGCCATCCGCTATCTGCTCGATCGCGGAACGCGACTTCGACCAGTGCAGATTCATGCCGCCCGTGCCGCACTTGAGGTGCTTTTCCCCCCGATTGTCGCTCGCGCTCGTGCGGTCGAGTTGACGCTCGTGGAGCCGGTGATCGAAACGACCTACAACGATGCTCTGATCACACTCCAAGAGATCGAAGATGCTCTGCTCTGCAGCATCATGGTGAAACCGATCGAAGAATGGATGGCCTTTCTTCACCCCGATCAGGCTCGACTCGCCCGCCGATCGTTCAACGGCCCATGCCGTATTCGTGGTGCCGCTGGCACGGGCAAGACCGTCGTCGGGCTGCATCGTGCCGCCTACATCGCCCGCACCCGACCCGGCACCGTTCTCGTCACCACGTTCGTGCGCACGCTTCCGGCAGTGCTGTCGTCACTGATGCAGCGGATGGCTCCCGAAGTAGTCGATCGCGTCGAATTCTCCGGCATCCATGCGTTCGCACTCAAACTTCTGCGCGAACGCGGGGTCGGCACTCATCTCGACCCCGCCAAAGCGAACATCGCCTTCGATCGCGCCTGGCGAACTACCGGGCTAAACACCGAGCTCGCGCGCATTGACAGTGATCAGAACTATTGGCGCGACGAGATCCTCAGCGTGATCAAGGGACGTGGCCTCACGAAGTTCGAGCACTATGCCGCCCTCTCGCGAATCGGTCGAAAGCGTGGGTTGAACGGCACCCAGCGGTATGCGGTCTGGCAACTGCACGGCGCGTACCACCACGCGCTACGCGAGGCGCAGGTTCACGACTTCGCCGACATCATTCTGCTTGCCGAGCAGTCGTTGAGGAAGACGCCGCTTGAGGGATACAGTGCGGTTGTCGTGGATGAAGCTCAGGATCTTTCCTGCGCCATGATCCGCATGCTTCACAGCATCGCTGGCGACCGACCCGACGGTCTCAACCTCATCGGCGACGGCCAACAGACGATCTACCCTGGCGGTTACACACTCGCAGAGGCGAATATCTCGATCGCCGGTCGAGGCGTGATCATGACCAAGAACTACCGCAACACGATCGAGATCGCGGACTTCGCCCTTTCGTTGGTCGCCGGTGACGAGTTCGTCGATATCGAGGGCGCGCCCTCCACTGCGGATGTCACCTCACAGGTTGTGCGGCACGGCGCGCGACCGGAGGTGACGCGCTTCACCTCGCGTGATGGTCATGACCGTTCGCTAATCGAACACGTGCGAAGCCTCCTTTGCGCCGGAGTGCACCTGGGGGACATTGGAATTCTCACCCCCACCAATTTCGCCGCTGGCGATGTCAGCAAGGCGCTTGCTGCGGCCGGTCTCAAGTCGATCGAGCTGCTCGCCTACGACGGCACGCCGGTCGAGGCGATCAAGGTGGGTACGATCAAGCGAGCAAAAGGCCTCGAGTTCAAGCAGGTGCTGGTGGTGCGCACTCCCCCGCGGCTGTTCGAGCCGGCGCCCGTCTCCGAGGACGCAACCGAGACCGAGCGACGCGAGCTCGATCGGCGGGAGTTGTACGTGGCGATGACCCGGGCGCGA
>JANYIZ010000114.1 GCA_025408445.1 Frigoribacterium sp.
CATCATCGACAATGCCCGTGTCATCGGCACCGACCACCTCGCTCCCGGGCTCGCGCAACTCGCGGCGAAGCATCCGATGATCGGGGAGGTGCGCGGTCTCGGCGTGTTCTGGGCGCTCGACCTTGTGGACGATCCCGAGACACGTGACCCGGTCTCCGGCGCCGTGATCGCGCAACTGAAGGCCGAGTTGATGTCGCGCGGGTTGTTCCCGTTCTCGGCCGACAATCGCATCCACGTGGTTCCCCCGTGCGTCGTCACCCCGGACGAGGTGGCGCGCGCCCTGGCGATCTACGACGAGGCATTCACGGCGGTGGAGTTGGGCTGACCGGTCCGCCACCTGTGGGTAGCCCTAAAGTGGCGACGGGAGCGGTGCGGATAGCTTAACTTTTAATCATGACGAGTCTGCCTGCGGTCGCTGACGCCGACCTTGTGATTCTCGGTGCCGGATGCGCGGGGCTGTCCCTTGCGGCCCGACTCGCGCGCTCACCGAGCGGTCTGCGAGTGGATGTCGTCGAGCCGCGCACGGACTACGAAGACGACCGCAGCTGGTGTTTCTGGCGTCCGGAGCGCCACGACCTGTCCGAGCTGGTCGCGCACAGCTGGGCTGGCTGGCGTTTCTCTGGAGCAACCGGCCAAGCACTGCACCACCGCGTGGCAGGGCTGCGCTACCAGTACGTGCGGGGGAGTGACTTCTACGCGCGGGCGAGAGAGCGGATCGACTCATCCGCCCGTATCCGAACCCATGCCGGCGTGCACGCGACGGGGCTCGTACCTCTCGGAGACGGGCCAGACGCGCTCGTTCGGGTGGAGACCGATCGCGGCAGCATCATCGCCCGACACGTGATCGACACGCGTCCGAGGGTAATGCCGGCGGTGCTGTACCAGAGCTTCAGCGGCGTCGAGATCGAGAGCGAGCATCCGCTGCCATTCGACCAGCGAGAGGTCGGGCTGATGGATTCGATGGCGACGGATGACGGCGGCATGCACTTTCGCTACACGCTTCCCCTTGGCCGCACGCGCGCCCTCGTGGAATGGACCCGCTTCAGCGTGTCACCGGTGCCGCTCGCAACCCTGTCCGCCGAACTCGATACCGAACTCGGGCTGCTCGGGTTGGCCGGCGCACGGGTGGTCCGGCGCGAAGGGGGCATCCTGCCGATGGGAACACTCGGCGCTCTGCCCGAGGTTGCGCGCGGCGTGGTTTTCGCCGGTAACTCCGGTGGTGCACTGCGGGCGGCGTCCGGCTACGGATTCCTGCGCATCCAACGCTGGGCACGCGCCTGCGCCGAATCACTGCAGCGGGGAGAACCGCCCGTCGGGCATCCGGCCGAACCGTGGCTGAGGCGATCGATGGACCGCATCTTCCTTCAAGCGGTGCGCGCCGATCTCGAGCGGGGCCCTGAGTACTTCCTCGCGCTTGCCCGCGGGGTGCCGGCAGCGGGACTCGTGCGGTTTTTGAGCGATGCTGCGCGCCTCACCGACTACGCCCGTCTCATCGCCAGCCTGCCCACCGTGCCGTTCCTGCGACAGCTCGCACCGAGTCGGTCGTCGGCGGCGCGGGACATGGTGCGCACGTGAGCGGGATGTCGGGGGCGCGGGTGCTGTGGACGCGCCCCTCGTTCGAAACCGTGTTGTTCTCGGTGGCCGCGATCGTGGCAGTACTCGGCATAGCCCTGCGACTGCCTGCCCCGCCGCTGCCGGTGCAGGCCGCGGTGCTCGGCGTGCTCGTGGCAACGCTCGGGCTGCCGCACGGTGCGCTCGATCCGCTCATCGCTCGTCGGGCCGGGCTCTGGCGGACTCCGCTCGGGTTCGCCGGTTTCAACCTCGGCTACCTCGTAATCGTGGTGCTGGTAGTCGGCGTCTGGCTGCTCGCTCCGACCGCGAGCCTTATCGGGTTCCTGGTGGTCTCGGGCATCCATTTCGGTGCCGACTGGAACAGCGGACGCAGTGTCGTGCTTCGCTCCCTCACCGGAGTCGGCCTACTCACGCTGCCAGCGTTCGCTCATCACGACGAGGTCGCGGGGATCTATCGCACCCTCGCGGGCACCGGCGGAGGGGTCGTGGCCGACGTGCAGGCCTGGCTGGGGCCGGTCGCGATTATCGCCATGCTGATCGGAGCCGCTCTTGCGCTGCGGCGCCGTCCCACCGACACGCTCGAGATCCTGCTTGCCACAACCCTGGCGCTCGTCGCGCCCCCGCTCATCTTCTTCGCCCTCTACTTCTGCGCCCTGCACAGCGCGCGCCACCTGCGCCACGGATTCGCCGAGGAGCGTGGAAGCGGCCGGCTTGCGGTGCTCATCACCGTGGTTTACACAGTGGTACCGATCGCGGTGGTCGGCATCCTCACGGTGGTGTTCGTGGGCGATTTCGCTCCGGGGGGATCACTGGCCGGCGGCTGGATCATCCGGCTGGTCTTCATCGGGCTCGCCGCCCTCACCGTGCCGCACATGATGGTGATCGCCATTGGCGAGCTGCGCGGGCGACGACAGTCCGCCTTGAGGCGTGCCGATAGCCTGGCCTGATGTTCGCGGCGCCGTGCAGGAATCGACGGTTCGCGCAGGGCACAGCAGGCGTTCATAGAGCATCGCGAGCACGAGCGTAAACTCTTCTGGTGCCTCACGTGATCAAGACCCCGTATACCGTCGATGTCTACGACCTCATGCACCGCCCAGGCGAGATGCGAGATCGATCGATCGACATCGTCGTTCCGGAGGAGTTCGGCAACGCGATGATCGGGATGAAAGCGGGAAGTGAGCTGCGGGTCGAGCTGCGGATGGAGTCGCTGCACGACGGCATTCTGGTGAGCGCAGACATCGACGGAACAGCCGCCGGAGAGTGTGGTCGGTGCCTGATTGACATCGAACAGGCCGTTCAGGTCGAAATTCAAGAGCTTTTCGCGTATTCTTCAGACGAAGCTTTTGAATACGAGGTTCACGAGGACACCATCGACCTCGAACCCGTAATCAGGGATGCGGTGGTGTTGTCACTCCCGTTCCAGCCGGTCTGTCAAGAAGATTGCCTCGGCCTGTGCCCGCAGTGTGGGGTGCGGCTCCTCGACAACCCGGGCCACGAGCACGAGAATCCCGTCGATCCACGGTGGGCGGCTCTCGGGAGCCTGGCCGCTTTCGACAGTACGACAGAGACCATCACCACCACGAACGTGACCGACGCTGCCAGCAGCGCGGAGTAGAGAAAAGAGAAACTCATGGCCGTACCGAAGCGCAAGATGTCCCGCGCCAGCACCCGCGCGCGTCGCGCCCAGTGGAAGGCGACCCCTCCCACCCTGGTAAAGACCGTTGAAGGCGGAAAGGTTACCTACAGCCTTCCGCACCGCGCGAAGGTCGTGGAGGACTCCACCGGAGCTCCCCTCTACATGGAGTACAAGGGCCGTAAGGTCGCGGACGTCTAGTCGCCTTGTCGTCACCGACGGACTTGGCATCGACGGACCTGGCACCGACGGACCTGGCATCGACGATGCCGGGGACCGAGGCTGCTCGAGTCGAACTCGAGCAATTTCTCGCGGTGGACGTGAGCCAAGAGCTGCTTGAGCTCGCGCTGACCCATCGGTCCTATGCCTACGAACATGGAGGCCTCGCTCATAACGAGCGCCTCGAGTTTCTCGGCGACTCGATTTTAGGCCAGGCCGTAACGGTGATGCTCTATCGCGACAACCCGAAGCTCGACGAGGGTGAGCTTGCGAAGCGGCGCGCGAGCCTCGTCAGTTCGGTGGCGTTGGCAGAGGTCGCCCGGATGATCGGGCTAGGCCGCCACATCCGCCTCGGTCGCGGTGAGGAACTCACCGGGGGGCGCGACAAGTCGTCCATTCTCGCCGACACTGTCGAAGCGGTGATCGGAGCGACTTACCTCGATGCTGGCGGCGAAGCGGCCACTGCGCTTGTGCTGCGGCTGATAGCGCCGCTGATGCTCGATCCGGATCGCTTCGGCGCGGCGATGGATCCAAAAACCAGCCTGCAGGAACTTTCGGCCAGAGCCGGTCGGGGGCTGCCCCGCTATGCCGTGACCGACAGTGGCCCCGACCATTCCAAGCGATTCCACGCGACGGTCTCCCTCGAGGGTACCGATATCGCCGAGGGCGACGGCACGAGTAAGAAGCAGGCCGAGATGGCTGCCGCGCTCCAGGCCTGGACCATACTTTCGACCACTTCCTCGCCCCAACGGTAACGGTGCCGGAGCTCCCCGAGGTCGAGGTGGTGCGCGCCGGCCTTGAGCCGGCGGTCACCGGTGCGACTATCGATGCCGTCACCGTGTTCGAAGAGCGATCGTTGCGCCGCCACGGCGGCCCGAGCGAGGATTTCGTCGAGCGACTGGCGGGACGCACCATCCTCGCCGCCGTGCGCCGGGGCAAGTTCCTCTGGCTGCCGCTGTCTTCGTCGCGTGCCCCCAAAACGCAGGAGATTCGCCACGAAATCGACGGATTAACGACACAAGACACCCTCGATGGCGAATCTCCTGCGTTTTCAGAACCGGGGGAGGCGCTCGTCGTGCACCTGGGCATGAGCGGGCAGGTGTTACTGCGCGACGTAGCGCAGGCGGATGACGCGCTCCTGCGCATCCGGCTGGACATCGCCTCTCCGGCTCATGGCCCCCTGCGTGTGGATTTCGTCGACCAGCGAATCTTCGGGTCGATGGCCATTGACCTGCTCGTGCCGACCCCCGATGGGCATGCTGCGGGATTCGGCTCGGATGCCGCCCTCATTCCCAGCCAGGTGTCGCATATCGCGCGCGATCCCCTCGACCCTGCGTTCAGTGATCGGCGCTTTTTCGACGCGCTGGCCAGGCGCCGAACCGGCATCAAGCGCGCGCTCCTCGACCAGGGCCTGATCAGCGGCATCGGCAACATCTACGCAGACGAGGCGCTGTGGGCCGCCCGTATCCACTACGACCAGCCGACGGCCACACTCACCCGGACGCGGGCCCGCACGCTGCTCGCCGAGGTGCGGCTCGTGCTCGGCCGGGCGCTTGCGGAAGGCGGCACGAGCTTCGATGCCCAGTATGTGAACGTGAACGGGGCATCCGGCTACTTCTCGCGATCGCTCAACGCGTACGGACAGCACGGCAAGAGCTGCCCGAGATGTGGGAGGCCGATCATCCGCGAGTCGTTCATGAACCGCGGCTCGCACTTCTGCCCGTTTTGCCAGAGGATTCGAGCCGCTTGAGCCCGGAGTATCGACACCCGATCGTGACGGGTCTTGAGCTCACACATCAGTTTTACTAAATGCATTGTAGTAATTGTTTCGGGGATGCACTCCACCCGTGGTCGTCACTTTCGACACGCAAGGGCCGCGGCATCCTTCCACGCACTGCAGGCCAACCTGGGCACGGCCGATGGCTCAGGGCTCTATCGTGAGCGGTATCCGGTCGAGGCCGGGGACAACGCGTACTCCTACGAGTGGCCGTTTTCCCAGGTGCACATCGCGATCGCCGACCTCGCTAACCAACCCGGAGTCACCGGCCATCGGTCCGACAAGGATCTTGCCTCGGCTACTCGGGCGCAGGAGCACTATTGGAACGCATCCGGGGGCACGACCGGACTGCCGGGCTATGCCTCCTAAGCGCTCAGCCCATACGGCGGCGGCGCAGACTTCTTCTACGACGACAACGAATGGGTGAGGCTGCTCGACGTGCAGTGCTATCTGACCGATCGGGATCCCGTGGCCCTCGGAACGGCGAAGCAGATCTTCGACCTCGTCGACTCCGGCTGGGACAGCGATCCAAAACACGCCTCGCCGGGAGGAATCTTCTGGATCCAGGCCTCGTGGAGCACCGATCGGAACACCGTGTCGAACATGCCAGCGGCGGAGCTCGGGGTGCGGCTGTACCAGATCACCGGAACCACGAGCTACCTCGACTGGGCGTTGGGATGTACCACTGGACCAACCACAACCTGCGGCGCCCGGATCGCCTGTACTCCGACCATCTCGACCGCGCCGGCACGATCGAGCCGGCGGTCTGGTCCTACAACCAGGGGGTGCCCATCGATGTGAACGTTTCTGCTCTGCCAGGCAACGCGCGATCGGAAATACCTGGCGGAGGCCCAGCGCATCGCCTCTTCCGCCGCGGCCTACTACGACATCAAAGAGGGAATCTCAACCCAGCCGGTCTCCTTCAACTCGATCTATTCCAAGAACCTAATGCTGCTCGAATCGACCACCGGTGGCTCGACCTATCGCCCGGCGATGCAGTCCTACGCCGACAGCGTCTGGGCTGTGAACCGGGATGCCGCGACCGGGCTGTTCCACTTCGGCGGCGATCACACCCCGGTCATCGACCAGTCCGCGATTGTGCAGATCTACGCCGTTCTGGTATGGGCCCCACCGCGGCAGCGTTCACTGCATTGAGCACTGTCACCGTGCGAGAAGCGCTCGAGATTCGAGCCACGGAGAAGAAATCATGACGCTGAGACAACACGGTGCGCGCATCATCGCAACGACCATCGCGGTGATCGCCGTTGTAGCGCTCATCACCCCTGCGGCAGCATCCGCCTCGCCGACCCCTCTCACTCCACTCCCGCGGCGCCACCCTCGAGTGTCGCGACGGCGAACGCGACGTCGGCGGCGGGGTGCTGATGGCCTCGTATAATTCCGAAAAGGCGTGGTGGCCATCCAGCTGGTGGAATTCGGCTGTGGCTTTGCAGACCATCGAGCACTACATGCTGCACACCGGTGACCGGAGCTACCTTTCGCAGGTCGACAACACGTTCGAGGAGGACAACGCCGCCTTCCCGAACGCGCGGGACTGGCACACGCAGGCGAGTGCCCTGAGCGCGCTGATCGCCGTGGTTCCCGCACGTCATGGTCGCTGAGCCGCCCACCGCCCTCCGCATCGAGATGCCACTTTCTGTCCCTCCCCGCGGATCTTGGGACAGATAGTGGCATCTCGAGGGGGAGGAGGGCGGCAGACCTTGCCTAGGCTCGGGCGATACGTAGCGTCACGAGCTGGAACGGGCGCAGAGAGAGCTGTGCCGAGCTCTCGGTCGTCGAAACCAGGGCGGTCTGCTTCGCCAGTTGCCGTTCGAGCAGGTCGGTCTCCGTGATCCCGGTGGCGGGCACGTCGAAGGTGACATGGGCCGTCGCCCGGGCACCGAGTGACTCGTAGAACCGCACGACCAGGTCACCGGTGCGGTCCTCCGCGAGTTTGACGGTCTCGATCACGACCGCCGGGTTGTCGATGGAGAGCAGTGGCACGACCGCGCTGCCCTGGCCGAGAGGGCCGCTCCGGAGCCGGATACCCAGCCGGTACCCCTCGCGCACGGCGTCGGCGATCTCCGCTCCGATGGTGAACGAGGCCCGAAAGTCATGCTCGCCCTGGTCGGCATCCGGATCGGGGAACAGCGGTGCCCGCAGCAGCGACTGGCGGAGTACCGTCATCGTGCCACCGCCCGGCCTCGGCTGCCGGGTCACGTCGTGCCCGTAGGTCGAATCGTTGGCGATGGCGACCCCGAAGCCCGGTTCGCCCACCTGCATCCAGCGGTGGGCGCTTGTCTCGAACCGCGCGGAATCCCAGGAGGTGTTGTCGTGGGTCGGGCGGTAGATGTGCCCGAACTGCACTTCGGATGCGGCGCGTTCGGCACGCAGATCGAGCGGGAACGCGAGCTTGAGCAGTTTCTGGCGTTCGTGCCAGTCCACGTGGGTGGCGATCTCGATACTCGCGCTTCCTGCCTCGAGCGAGAACTGCTGGCTGAGGCGCGAAGCCCCGAACGAACGCGTGAAGGTCACGGTGACCCGGCCGGGTTCCTCGGTCACGGCCACCCCGTCGACGGCGTCGATCACTTCACCATGCCTCTGGTAGTGCACGTCGATGTCCCAGGCCTCCCACTGGGTGGGTGTGTCACGGAAGAGCTGCAATTCAGCCGCCAGGGCGCCGGGCGGGATCGTCTCGCGCCCGGTGCGCAGGTCGATAGCTGAGCGGATGCGCCCCGAGTCGTCCAGCTCGAAGCGCGCGCGGTCGCTCTCCAGCGCGAATCCGTCTCCGATCCGCTCGAGCCGCACGGATCCCGCCGTCGCCGCCACTCCGGAAGAGAGCGGGGCGATTCCGTCGACCTCGAACGGTGACGCGTTGAACGACGTGACCGGTCCGCTGTCACCGTCTGCCGCCGAGAGTGACCCGAGGGCGCCAGAGATGATGGCCTCGAGCTCTGTTGCGACCCTGGCGTATTCCTGCTCGGCCACCCGATAGACCCAGGCGATCGAGGTGCCGGGCAGGATGTCGTGGAACTGCTGCAGCAGAACCGTGTGCCAGAGGCCCTCCAGCTCCCCGTACGGATAGACGAACCCCGAACGGATGGCTGCGGTCGCGGCCCAGAGCTCGGCCTCACGCAGCAGCCGCTCGCTGCGTCGATTGCCACGTTTCGTGCGCGCCTGGGAGGTGTAGGTGCCACGGTGAAACTCGAGGTAGAGCTCGCCCGTCCACACCGGAGGAGTCGCATATTCGGCTTCGGCCCGCTCGAAGAAGCTCTGGGGGGAGCTGAGCTCAACCGTGGGGGAGCCCTCGAGCGACCGGGTGAGCTTCGCCGCGGCGAGCATCTCGCGGGTCGGCCCACCCCCACCGTCGCCGTATCCGAAGGGCACGAGCGACGAGTTCGCATCGCCCTTCTCGGCGTAGTTGTGCTCGGAGAGCGCGAGCTCTGCGGCGGAGAGGTCTGAGTTGTAGGTGTTCACGGGAGGGAAATGGGTGAGGATGCGGGTGCCGTCGATCCCCTCCCAGTCGAAGGTGCTGTGGGGGAAGACATTCGTCTCGTTCCACGAGATCTTCTGGGTGAGGAAATACTTCGAGCCGGCCGCCGCGACGATCTGGGGGAGCGCGCCGGAGTATCCGAAGGAGTCGGGCAGCCAGACCTCCTGGGGCTCGACGCCGAACTCGCGCTGGAAGAAGGACTTTCCTGCGATCAGCTGGCGAGCCATCGACTCCCCGGAGATCAGGTTTGTATCGGATTCCACCCACATCCCGCCCACCGGGACGAACCGCCCCTCCGCCACGCGCGCTCGGATCCGCTCGAACAGCTCGGGGTAAAACTCCTTGATCCAGGCGTACTGCTGCGCCGAGGAGCAGGCGAAGACGAACTCGGGATCCTCGTCCATCAGTTGAAGCACATTGGAGAAGGTTCGCGCGCACTTGCGGATCGTCTCTCGCACCGGCCATAGCCAGGCCGAGTCGATATGCGCATGTCCAACAGCGGTGATGCGATGGGCACTCGCGGATGCCGGCTTCGCGAGTACACCGGCAAGTTCCGCGCGACCGGCCTTCGCGGTCTGCGCGATGTCATGCGGATCCATGACGTCCATCGCCCGTTCGAGGGCACGTTGAATTTCTGCCGGTCGCATCGTGCTGTGCGGGAGCTGCGCCATCAGGCCACCGAGCGCTACGAACTCACGATCGAGTTGCCACACCTCCCGGTCGAGCAGCGCGATGTCGATGTGTCGCAGCGAGTAGATCGGCTCGATGCCGGAGGTCAGCGTGTCGCCCATCCGGGTCGGCCGGGTGAACCCGCCGGCCGCGACATCCGGATTCGACGCGGCCTCGATGTAGAGGTCAACCGCTCCGCCGGGGTCGATGGGCACGTACGCGTTGAACGGCTCGATCGCTTTGATCACCGAGCCGTCGGCGCGGAAGACCAGGGCCTCCGCCTGGAAGCCGGACTGCCTCGAGGTGAATCCGAGGTCGACGACGAGTTCGATTCGTGTGCCTTCGCTCGGCCAATCGACGGGGGCCTGGCCGGTTACGTGGAACCAGGTCGTGCCCCACGGTTTGCCCCACGGCTGGCCGACGGTGAATGGCCGGTAGGTCGCGGCGCGCGCCTCCGAGAACGGTACCGGCTCGTCGGGCACCTCCCAGGCCTCGATCGTGAGCGGGCGGCGATCGCGGTAGATCGCCGGCTCGATCCGCTCGCTGACGAAGCGGGCGATCCGTGCCCGGACCAAAATG
>JANYIZ010000115.1 GCA_025408445.1 Frigoribacterium sp.
CTCGGATGCGCACGACGCCACCTGCAAGGGCGACAATCTTTCGGGCGACCCGAACAATCACCAGGGTGGACTGTACGCCGCCGACCTGTTCCTGAAGAAGTGGATCCCCGCCATCATGGGCTCGGCCGCCTTCCAGAAGGATGGCGAGATCCAGATCCTCTTCGACGAGGCCTTCCCGCCCTACAAGATGTATGGCAACTCGATCGCCGACCAGCAGTACGCGACGGACAGCAAATTCGGAACGGACAGCGGCACCGGGGGATCAGCCCAGGCCGAAGCCGACACTGCTCAATCGGTGGTGGCCTGCTGTGGTGAACTGCCCGGACCGAACACCACCCAGCCCGGATTCCAGGCTTTCAACCAGGACACCACCCCGGGCGGTGGCGTCACCGGTGCGGTGCTGATCAGCCGATTCATCACTCCCGGTTCGGTGAGCGCCCAGCCCTACAACCACTACAGCTGGTTGCGCACTATCGAGGACACCTTCGGCATTCACCGGGGTGGAATCGATGGGGATGGCCACCTCGCCTACGCGGGGACCGACGGCCTTCGACCGTTCGGACCGGATGTTTACAACAACGCTGCGGGGCGCGCCCTGAAGCCCTCTCCATCGGGCAGTACCCTCTATCCGGCAACGGCAAGTATCAACGAACTCCCCCAGCCGAAGATCGTCACGAAATCCGTGCCGGTCGACGATAAGTAATGCTGTCCCGCCGTGACTTCAGCGCGACAGCACTGTTGTCGGTGCTTCTGCTCGGGATGCTATGCGGCTGCACCGCTGCCCCCACCGCCGAGTCCGTGACGGCCTCGCTCGGCGCGGTGCCCATCCCCACCGCTCCGGCCGTGGATCCGATGCCGACCGCCACCATCGGGAAGCCTCAACTGCTCGCTATGGGGGCGTCGACCCTGGTGATCCTCGACCCTGCGACACGCGGCACCGCCACCGCCACCGGTCCCGATCAGAGGATCACCCAGCCCGCGGCATCCGGTACCGCATCATTGCCGGGCGCCACTACCTCCGCGACGATCACTCTGGCAGTGAAATCTGCAAGCGGCTCGATCTCCCTCGCCGTCTCAGACTTGGTCTGTCGCAATCAGACTGGCGCCGTCATCCCCCTCACGGCGGTCGGTCCGTCGAGCGCGACCGCCACTGCCGGAGACACCGCACAGCTGGTGGTTTCGGGTACTTTCACGAGCGGAGCAGCCCAGGTGACATGGCAGCCGGCCGGAAATCCGCTCGCCCTGTGGGACTTCACTATCGAACTGGATTAGGTGTTCTTCCCACGCAGGTTTTCAGCGTTCTGCATTGCTCACGATACGAACGCTGCCCTCACCCAACTCGACCAGGACCAGATCACATTCCTCGTCCAATACTGATTCAGCAGTTCCGAACCAGGCGCTGATCGACTTGGCCCATTTCGCACCACCACACCCAAGACTGAACGATTCCCGCGTGAGCGGAGGGCACCTCTCCGCTCCTTCACACCCCTGACTGTGAGCAATTGCCCTGGCACGCAGATTTCTCGCGCAAAGTAGAACACGCAGTCGCACGGCTTGCGGATAGTTGACGGGCTGGCTGCGGCTCACTCGCCGATGGGCGCCCTTATTGCACTGCGCACTGATATGAATGGGGGATGCTTCTGGTCGGGTTGTGCCTGGGGGTCGGCGCACTGCTCGTGCTTTCGTCGATCGTATTCGTGCGTCGCGCGCTCGTGTACTCGTCGAACCGCACCCTCATCGCCGTCGTGGTCTGGCAGCTCGTGTCCGTCGTGGCATTGCTCGTGTGGAGCTCGAACACCGCGCGTCCCGACCTCGTTGAGCTTCCCGGCTGGATCGCGCTCGGCTTCGTCGCCTTCGCTGTGCCGCTCGCGTTCGGCGCCCTACTCGACGGGAAGTGGTCCGTACCCCCACGCCCTGGCCTGAAGATCATGACGATTGCGCTCCTCACGCTCACCCTCACGGGATCCGTCGGCGCGGTCGCGGTGGCGATCGTGCCCAGCCTGATTCGCACCACGGTGGCTGGCAAGCAGGTTCCCATCACCGCAGAAACGCTTCAGAACGGATACTCGATTGCCGTTCATATTCCGCCAACGACATCGGGGTTCTCAGCACGGGATGCGAACCTGTGGGTGCCGCCGGGCTATATCCTCCATCCGGATGTTCGCCGCCCTGTCGTCGAGACCATGATGGGCCAGCCCGGTGATGCGAGTCTGGGCGCAACCCTGAACGCCCTTCATGCCCTCGGGTCGAACGCGCTGCAGAATGCGCCTTTCGTGCTCGTCGTCGATCAGCTCGGTGGTCGCAACCTCAACCCCCCGTGCCGTGACACCGTTGCCGGCAGAGTGACCACTTACCTCTCCGTTGACGTGCCTCGGTGGATCCGCGCTAACCTCCCGGTACCCGACACGCGCACCTACTGGACCGTCGCGGGCTATTCTCACGGCGGCGACTGTGCCGAGTTTCTCGAGGCGACCTTCCCATCGATCTGGTCCAACATGATCAGCGTCTCGGGACCAGACCGGCCCGGAACCCCGCACGTCGCCTACGCCATCGCGCACTACTTCGGCGGCAGCCAGGCAGCCTTTGACGCGTCACTCACCGCGACGGCGTTGAGGGCACATGGGCACTACAAAGACACGGTCGCCACCTTCGCCACTGGCGCGCTCGACACGAAATACGGACCGGGTGTGATCGAGGTGGCAAGCCTCGCTGACGAGGCCGGCTGGCATGTCTCCACCATCATCGTGCCGAACTCGGATCACATCGGTGTCACCCTCAACGAGGGTCTCAAGTTCGGATATCACAAGCTCCTGACCACGGGACGTTTCCCGACGGAGGGTGCGACACCGCCACGCTATCTCTGCTCGTCGCAAGCGACCCCGTCCACCTGCGGTGGCTACCAGAGCGCAACGCTTGCGGGATCCATCGCCCTCATCGACCAGGGGCTCGTGATTGCGTTCTTCGTGATCCAGCTCCTGCTGCGCCTGCGCTCCAACCCGAAGCACGAATAGCGGCGCTCACCGGTCGCGCGCTACTCGCTGTTGTGGGTGCGTCGATTCCCCCTGCGCGCCCGAGACAGCACTAGGGGCGAACGACAACGCGAGGCACCGCAGGAGAGCTCGAACGACACACGACGGTGACCGACCGTGGAGATGGAGGGGGAATTAAACCCCCGTTCAGTGTCGTGCTCACATGCGTTTTCCGGGCCCGGTCTGCTCGGATGCCGCGGACAAATCTACGCCAACCCGCCCTCACAGCTCCACGGATGCGACCCGCTCGATCGCTATCGACGCCGGCTCAGGCTCCGCGTTTGCCGTCGCAAGGCGCCTGCCGGGTTCGCCGGCCGGGCCGTCCCGGTATCACTCGGGGTTCCCGTGCTGGTGAACGAACAGCCGACTGGCGGTGCTGCTCAGCCGCCGGCGAAAGGCGGCAGCACATCCACGCGATTACCGACAGCGAAGGAATCATCACGACTGACCACCCCGTCGACCAGGAATGAACCGGATGCCAGTACCCGGGCCATCGCGTCGCCGTACTCGTGCACCAAAAGCGCCCGCAACTGCCCAACGGTTCCAACGGTGGGGAGAAGTTCCTCGTCCCGTCCCGCTGCCTCTGCTGCCGACGCGAAGTAGCGGACGAGGACCTTGCGCCCCTCGTCGTCCCACTGAGCCACCTCAGCCACCTCAGCCACCGATGGCGCCCATGCTGCGCTGCGGACGCACGAAGTCTGCCCGGTCCATTCCGTGCCCGGCCTGTTTGCCCCACTGGGCGGCGCGCCACCACTGCGCGATCGTCGCATCCTCGGAACCGTTCCGCAACAGTGCCCGCAGGTCGGTCTCGTCGTCGCCGAACAGACAGGAGCGAACAGTCCCTTCGGCCGTGACGCGGGTGCGGTCGCAGGCTTCACAGAACGAGCGCGTCACCGAGGCGATAATACCGACAGTGGCCGGGCCGCCCTGCAGGCGATATCCGTCAACAATCCACTCTTCGGCGGGGGCGGAGGGATCTTCACGGTGCGGCTGGCTGAGGGTGAAGCGCGCGCCGAGCACATCGAGCAGCTCCGCGGCATCCACCATATTGTCGCGAGCCCAGGCCTCATCGGCATCCAGCGGCATCTGCTCGATGAAGCGCAATCGCACGCCGTTGGCGAGGGACCATTCCAGAAGGTCCGCCGCGCCCGCGAGGGTGTCACGCATGAGAACCGCGTTGATCTTGAGCGGCGTGAGTCCGGCATCTTTGGCCGCCCGGATACCGGCGAAGACCGAGGGCAGCCGGTCACGGCGGGTCAGGCGGGCGAAATGGTCGCGGTCCACGGTGTCGAGGGAGATGTTGATGCGGGTGAGTCCCGCCTCCACCAGCTCGTGGATGCGGTGATCGAGCCCGATAGCATTCGTCGTCATCGAGATCGACGCGGTGCCGCCTCCCGGCAGCCCCGCGACGGCTGACGATTTACGGATGATCTCCGCCAGATCCGCCCGCATCAGCGGCTCTCCGCCGGTGAAACGGATGTCGTGAACCCCGAGATCGCGCACGGCGATGCCGACGAGACGCGCGATTTCCGTAGCCGTGAGCAGGTCGTCCCGGGCGATCGCCGGAAGCCCCTGTTCCGGCATGCAGTAGGTACAGCGCAGCGAGCATTTCTCGGTGATCGAGATTCGCAGGTCGCGTGCCGTGCGGCCGAACTGGTCAAGCAGTCCCGCATCGTCGGGACGCCCGGCGGTTGGCGGAAGGCGAGCGGGGTCGCGCCGAATCCCGGGGATGCCTAGCGCGAAGGAAGTCATGGATTCAGCCTACGTGACAGCGTCGGGGCGAATTCTGCGCATCGCCCGCAAGATCGCAGCAGCGCCAGCAGCACCGCCAGCGAGTACCGCCATCGAGCGCCGCCGCGCCGAAGTCGAGCAGGCTCCGGCATCCGCGTTTCGGCGACGCGGCCGCCTTGACGATCACACCGGCCGCCGAGGTAGCAGGTCGCGACTTTTGCCTCGGCGGGGGATCCGAGACCTTGGGCGCGCGGGCCAGCGTCCGACGTGGAAGAGTTGACCCATGCCCGACGAAACGCTGCGACTGCCGAACTCCATTTTCCAGGCGGTATTCGACCTCGGCGACAAGCGTGCGGCAAAGATCGAGCTTCCGACGGCGCTGCGCGAGCCCGAGATTTTCGCCGAATGGCAGGACGATGAGAAACTGGTCTCGTTTTACGTCGGATTCGACGACGGGCAGCTGCATCTCGATCTCGGTGCGTCCGGAGCAGAGCACCACTTTCACGGACCGGATGGTGATGCGAGCGAGAACAGCCCGTGGAATGATGCCGACACGGTCGTGCTGCTGAGGTGGTCCACCGCTCTCGCCGCCAATTTCTTCGAGCGGATGCCCGAGCTCATGGAAGACATCGAGGAAGCCGCCGCGTGGCATGAGGAGGGCTTTCCCCTCTACGTCTGCGAAACCGAGCCCGCGCAACTCGACCTCATCGAGGTGGAGATCGAAGGCGAGATCCTCACCCTGCCCTGGCTCGGTTCGGGAACCGTGAACCAGGACCATGTCGACGGCGAGAATCATCCGATCGCACTGCTCTGGAATCCGGTGGATGGTGCAATTCCCGATCGCACCATCGCCCGTGCCTGGCTCGACCCGATCTCCGGCGAACCCGTCACGTCCGCCGAAACCGGCGTCGACTGGTCGGCCGTCGGCCTTGAACGCGAGGAGGTGCTCCCGTGGCTGGAGGGCATCTATCTAAACCACCACATCACCCCGGATGCCGAGATCGAGCTGGTGCACGCGGTACTTGAGCGCATGGGCGGCCTCGACCGCGAGCAGTAACGATCGGTACGCTGGTTCCAACCGAAGGAACATCTCATGGCTGTCATCTCTCGCGGTTTCACCGGCCGCAGTCGCGAACACACACCCGAGCTTCCTCCCGGGCAGTACCTCACCACAGACTTCCCGGTGCTGTCGGCTGGCCCCACCCCCGACATCCGCACCACGGACTGGTCGTTCAGCATCCGTACTGATGACGCCACGCTCCATACCTGGAGCTGGGATGAGATACACGCCCTGCCGATAGAAAACATCGATACGGACATCCACTGCGTCACCCGCTGGTCGAAATTCGGTACCAGCTGGCGTGGGGTCTCACTCGACACCCTGTTCGCTGGCATAGAGACGAGTGACGAATATGTGATGGCCCACTCCTACGGTGGTTACACAACAAATCTGCCACTGGAGGACCTGCTGGGCGGCAAGGCTTGGGTCGCCTTCGAGTTCGACGGCGAGCCGCTCGATCCCGAGCACGGCGGGCCGGCGCGACTGCTCATCCCCCACCTGTACTTCTGGAAGAGCGCGAAGTGGATCCGCTCGCTCACGATGATGCCCTCGGACGAACCGGGTTTCTGGGAGCAGAACGGCTACAACATGTACGGCGACCCGTGGCTCGAGCAGCGCTATTGGTGACGGGCTGGTGATATCAGAACGTGAGACCCGGGATGCGCCACCGCACCGGATTGGCCTCTGGCACGTCGGCGTTGTGGTCTCGACTCACACCGAAACGCCCACCGGCCGCAGCATTGTGCTTGACGTTCCGGGCTGGGGGGGCAACCTCGCCGGCCAGCATGCGGATGTGCGCCTGACCGCGCCGGACGGCTACCAGGCGGTGCGCTCGTACTCCATCGCATCGGCAGGGGACAGCGACCGGGTCGAACTCGCCGTTGACCGCTTCCCCACTGGCGAGGTCTCCCCCTACCTCGTCGACGACCTGCTCCCCGGGGACGAGCTCGAGCTTCGCGGTCCGCTCGGCGGCTGGTTTATCTGGAAGCCGACGCAGACCGAGCCGGTGCAGTTGATCGGAGGAGGGTCCGGAATCGTGCCGCTGATGGCGATGATCCGCTCCCACACCGATTCCGCCAGCACCGCGCCCTTCCGACTGCTCTATTCGGTGCGGACTCCGGATGACGCATTCTTCCGCTCAGAGCTGGAGCGACCCACGCCCCACCTTGACGTCACCTGGCTCTACACCCGCCGCGTGCCGGACGGCTGGCCACGGTCGGCTGCGCGCATCTCGCTCGCCGACCTCGCGGCATCCACCTTCGCGTCATCCCTCTCCCCTGCCGTATTCGTCTGCGGACCCACGGGGTTCGTCGAAGCCGTTGCGACAGATCTCGTGGCGCTCGGTCACGACCCTCAGCGTGTCAAGACCGAACGATTCGGAGGGGCCTGATGCCGGAACCCGTCGACGGCAACTCTCTCGCCGGACCCCTCTCTGAGCTGTTTTCGGCGGATCTCAGGACGGCGACCGCGCGCTGTCTCGGTTGCGGCGACGTGTCGGAACTCGCTCGCGCCACGGTATACCCCGATCCCACTGGCTATGTCGTGCGGTGCGGCCAGTGCGACGACGTGCTCATGGTGATCGTCGAGGAGCCCAACAGCATCTGTCTCGAGCTGCGCGGAATGTCGTGGCTAAAGGTGCCCCGCTAGCGAAGTTCTCCCGCGGAGGTGTTCCCCGTGGCGGTGTTCCCGCGGCAGTGTTCCCCGTGGCGGGGGTTGTGCCGACTCGCGGAGGCGTGCGCGCACCCCGGCGGGGGTTATGACTCCCTCCACGAGGGCGTATCCCCGCCGCAGTGTTCCCCGCCGCAATGTTCCCCCCGTGGCCGAGTTCCCCGTGGCCGAGTTCCCCGCCGCAGTGTTCCCCGCCGCGGGAGTTGTGCCAGCTCGCGGCGGCGTGGGCGCACCGCGGCGGGGGTTATGACTCCCTCCACGAGGGCGTATCAGCGCCGCAGAGTTCCCCACGGCAGTCTTTCCCCGCCGCAGAGTTCCCCACCGCCATGTTCCCCGCGGAAGTGTTCCCCACCGCAGTGCACCTTTCGGCGGGAGTTGTGCCGACTCCCGGCGGCCTGCGCGCACCCCGGCGGGGGTTACGATTCCCTCCACGAGGGCGTATCAGCGCCGCAGTGCTCCCCGCCGCGACATCCGCGACATCCGCGACATCCGATACCGACTCACGAAGGCGGCGAACTCCGCAACCGCCAGCAGAGCGCGAAAGTCCACCCGAGGATGCCTACCAGGCACAGCCGTTCGGTGAGGCCGACCACCTGCGCGCACACGGCCAGGCTCGCGGCGAGCAGCCCCAGCCCGACCAGCGCGACCACGAAGAAGCCCCTTACCGCTCGAGTCCGGCCGATCCACCGGGTAAGCAGTGCCATGGCCAGCAGTACGGCGAGAAATCCGAATGTCGCGAACACCACATGCACGAGCCCGACGGTCGTGCGCGGGGTCATGCCGAACTCGTCCGGACGGTTAACGTCCGTAGGAAAAAAGACCAGGGCCGCCGAGCAGAGCCCCGCCAGCGTGAGAAGTACCGAGCCAGCTAACCGCAGTCGTGAAGCGGGAGCCGTGAGCGCCACCGCCACCACCACGCATCCGCTCATCACCGCCCTGGCCAAAAAGTTGAGGTTCATCGCCCCACCGAACGTCCCAACTGCGAGGTCGCTCTCGGCGTCGCTCAGCACCGAGTAATGCGGCGGCAGAAACTGCAGCACCACGTCAATAAGCACGTAGAGCAGCACAAGAGCCAGTGCCGCTGTGGCGAACGCCCGGCATACCCGGGCGGACGTCGGCGGTGTCATTGTCCCAGCCTCGCGCATAACTCCTGCAGATTTCTTCGCACCGGCCCCAGCTCCATCGAAAACCCGTGAGAGTCCAAGAGCACCCGGTAAATTGCAGGAGCTATTCAGGCGGGAGGCAGCGAAGAGGCCCCGGTTTCACGAAACCGGGGCCTCTTCGAGTAAAACTAGCGGGCAGCGGACCCGTCGGTGTAGTCCTCGTCGACCTGCTTCCAGGCGAAGAGGGCGCGCAACTCCTTGCCGGTGGCCTCGATCGGGTGAGCCGCTCCCTTCGCGCGCAGCTCGAGGAACTCGGGCGCTCCGGCATCCTGGTCCGCGATGAAACGCTCGGCAAAGGCACCGGATCGGATGTCGGCGAGCACGGCCTGCATATTCTCCTTCACGTGCGGGTCGATCACGCGCGGGCCGGAGACGTAGTCGCCATACTCGGCGGTGTCGGAGACGCTCCAACGCTGCTTGGCGATGCCACCCTCCCACATGAGGTCCACGATGAGCTTGAGCTCGTGCAGCACCTCGAAGTAGGCAATCTGGGGCTGGTAGCCGGCCTCGGTGAGGGTCTCGAAACCGTATTGCACGAGCTGCGAGACACCGCCGCAGAGCACGGCCTGCTCCCCGAACAGGTCGGTCTCGGTCTCCTCGGTGAAGGTGGTCTTGATGCCGCCGGCACGCAGTCCGCCGATCGCCTTCGCGTACGACCAGGCGAGCTGCCAGGCCTGGCCAGAAGCATCCTGCTCCACCGCGACGATAACGGGAACTCCGCGACCGGCTTCGAACTCGCGACGCACGGTGTGGCCCGGTCCCTTTGGCGCTACCATGATCACATCGACACCCTCCGGCGCGGTGATGTAGCCGAAGCGGATGTTGAAGCCATGGCCGAACAGAATCGCATTGCCGGCGACAAGGTGCGGCTGGATATCGGCGGCATAGAGTCCACGCTGGTGCTGGTCGGGCGCGAGAATCACGATCACGTCGGCCCACTCGGCCGCCTCGGCGGACGACAGCACGGTGAACCCGGCCTCCTGCGCCTTCACGACGGACCGGGAATCAGGCTTGAGGCCGACAACGACCTCGACTCCGGAGTCGCGCAGGTTCAACGCGTGCGCATGGCCCTGCGAGCCGTAGCCGATGACAGCGACCTTCTTGCCCTGGATGAGGCCGAGGTCGGCATCCTTGTCGTAGAAAATCTCAGTCACGGTGTGTGTCTCCTTGGTTGTTGTGAGGTGAAAACTAGTTCTTGAACACGCGCTCGGTGATGCTCTTGGATCCGCGCCCGATCGCCAACAGGCCCGACTGGGCGATCTCCTTGATCCCGTAGGGCTCCAGGACCCTCAGCAGGGCCTGCACCTTTGCGGTATCGCCGGTGACCTCGATAACAAGGGCATCGGTGGCGACATCAACGATGCGTGCCCGAAACAGTGTTGCCGCTTCGAGGATCTGGCTTCGCGTGGTGTTGTCGACCCGTACCTTGAGCAGCATGTGCTCTCGTTCGACGGTTTGCACGGGGTCGAGCTCCACAATCTTGATCACGTTCACGAGCTTGTTGAGCTGCTTGGTCACCTGCTCGAGAGGCAACTCCTCCACGTCCACCACCACGGTGATGCGGGAGAGTCCGGGGATCTCGCTCGCGCCGACGGCAAGGCTCTCGATGTTGAACCCGCGGCGGGCAAACAAGCCAGCGACGCGGGTGAGGAGTCCGGGTTTATCCTCGACTAGCAGGGAGAGAACGTGCGTCATTGGCTTACTCCTCGTCCCAGGATGGGGCGTGGTCTTTCGCGTACTGCACGTTGGAGTTACCCACGCCCTGTGGCACCATCGGCCAGACCATCGAGTGCGGGCTCACGATGAAGTCGATCACCACCGGGCGGTCGTTTGTCTCGTTGGCGAGCTTGATGGCGGCATCCACGTCTTCCTTGTTTCGCACCCGGATGCCGAGGGCCCCATACGCGTCCGCCATCTTCACGAAGTCCGGGATCATCACCGTGTCATGGCCGGTGTTGAGGTCGGTGAACGAGTGGCGGCCATCGTAGAACAGCGTCTGCCACTGGCGCACCATGCCGAGCGAAGAGTTGTTGATGATCGCGACCTTGATCGGGATCTTGTTGATCGTGCAGGTGGCGAGCTCCTGGTTGGTCATCTGGAAACAGCCGTCACCGTCGATCGCCCAGACAGTGCGCTCGGGTTCGGCGACCTTGGCCCCCATGGCGGCGGGAACCCCGTAGCCCATGGTGCCAGCGCCTCCCGAGTTGAGCCACGAGTTGGGACGCTCGTACTTGATGTACTGCGCCGCCCACATCTGGTGCTGACCGACACCCGACGCGTAGATCGCCTCAGGTCCGGTGAGCTCTCCGATGCGCTGAATCACGTACTGCGGCGACAGCAGGCCGTCCTCCGGCTCGTCATAGCCGAGCGGATAGCGGGCGCGAAGCTGGTCCAGGCGCTCCCACCAGAGGGTGAGGTCGGAGGGCGTGGTCATTATCGCCTCACGAAAGGCGACGGTAAGGTCGGCGATGACGTCCTTGGCATCGCCGACGATGGGAACATCGGCGAAGCGGATCTTCGAGATCTCCGCCGGGTCGATGTCGACATGCACGACCTTCGCATTCGGCGCAAATTCGCTCGGCTTACCGGTGACCCGGTCGTCGAAACGGGCACCGAGGGAGATGAGCAGGTCGGATTCCTGGATGGCGAGCACCGCGGGCACCGTGCCGTGCATCCCGGGCATGCCGAGGTTTAGCGGGTTGGAGTCCGGGAAGGCGCCACGGGCCATCAGCGTGGTGACGATCGGCGCTCCGACCAGTTCGGCCAGCTCGAGCAGCTCAGCGGATGCCTTGGAGCGGATCACACCGCCGCCCACGTAGAACACCGGTCGCTTCGCCTCGGCGAGCAGCTGCGCTGCAGCCTGGACCTGTTTGCCGTGGGCCTTCACCACCGGACGATACCCGGGCAGCTCGACCTTGGGCGGCCAGATAAAGGGCGCGCTGTTTTGCTGGCAGTCTTTGGTGACATCCACCAGAACCGGCCCGGGACGACCGGTCGTCGCGATGAGGTACGCCGCCGCGATCGTGGCCGGGATGTCCTCTGGCCTGGTCACCAGGAACGAGTGCTTGGTGATCGGCATCGTGATTCCCACGATGTCCACCTCCTGGAAGGCGTCGGTTCCCATGAGCGTGGAGAACACCTGGCCGGTAATCGCGAGCAGTGGAACGGAGTCCATGTAGGCATCCGCGATTGCGGTCACAAGGTTGGTGGCACCGGGACCGGATGTCGCAATGCAGACCCCGAGCCTGCCGG
>JANYIZ010000116.1 GCA_025408445.1 Frigoribacterium sp.
TCGCGGGCGGCCGCATTGAGGTCGAGCCATTTCGCCGGCACGAGCACCACGGAGATCGCGTCGAGCAGTGAGGACTTGCCGGATCCGGATGCACCGGTCAGCAGAAAGCCGCGATCCGAGATCGGTACCGCGTGATGGCCAGCAAAGGTGCCCCAGTTGACGAGTTGCAATCCGACCAGTCGATGCTGTCCGGGATGCGGCCGGCCGGTGCTCTCATGCTCCCAGAATCCGCTCAGGTCGGAGTCATCCAAAATCTGCAGTTCGTCACTCATCGAGGGGGTCGCTCTCTTCCGCTGGCACGTCTTCTGACTCAGATACGTCATCTGACGCCGCGGTGAATTGCTCATTAGAGTCGGTGAATCGCTCGTACGAGTCGGTGAGCGCGGCGATCTGCTCCGGTGGAAACAGGATGCGCAAAACGGGTGAGATCTCGAAGCGCGCTTCGGTCGTTGTCGAACGCAAGATGCCGTTGTCGCGCATTTTTTTGACCGCCCCGTTGATCCGCTTGAGGTGGATCGAATGATCGGATGTTGCGTCCCGCTGGTAGGGCTGGAGCTGGGCCGTGATGTCGTCCAGTCCCACGATCGCCCGGTTGCCGGTGCCAGTGACCGTCGACAGTTGCTGGCGCAGGAAGAGCAGGAGGGCGCTGTCAATGAGGGTGAGCGGCACTCGGCGGAGCAGCTTCGGGAAGGCAACGTCGGCCTCCGATGCCTGCTGGCAGAAGGCAACGCGTTCCGCGTCATCCACCATCAGGGTCAGGAAAATCTCCGAGAGGTACTGCCGCACCACGGCCTGATTACGCAGGAGAGCGGCCCACACCAGCTCATCCGCCGATCCGTCCAGGAAGGGTCCGCGAATGAGCCTGACCAGGGCCCGTCTGGTGTCGACGTCGAATTGGCCGGTGTCGCCGACGAAGAGCGCGGCGGAGTCGGCGTTCTCTTCGGGATGCACCGTTAAATTCGTCTCACTCAGGTCAGCGCTCATCGGTGGTTCCGTTCAACGCAGTGAAGAGCAGCCGGGGTACTTTGGCGAATCTGGCCGGATCAGAATTCCATTGCACTGTCTCTGTCTGCCCGTCTCTCCTGATTGCTGTACCCGAGTCTTGCCGCTGAAGCGCAATGTAGACGAGGCCGACGACGCTGCCGAATCCCTGGGTCGCGGGAAAGCGTGCAAGCACATCCGCAACGCTCACCACGGTCGCGAATTCGAGAGCGGATGCCACGTTTTGCTGCAGCTCGCGCATATCGATCTCGCTCTCCCGGATGATCGCGAGGATTTGGGCGAGATCGATGTCGTGCGCCACGTTCTCGTCGAGGCTCGGCGGCCGTTCACCGTCGTCGCTGAATGGCGTCCACTGGCCCACCGAGGAGAGTTCGGACTGGCTGAGTCCGAGCTCAAACCCCGAGAAGCGGTGCACCGGCACGGTCTCACTGATCACCCCGAAACGCCGCTGGGCAACAGTGAGCAGCCGAGTAACCGTGCGCTCCTCCTCGTACTCGCGTCGCTGCACAAAATTGCGAAGCGAGCGAGAAAGTGAGACGTACACCTCGTGCACCTCGCCACCGCGCTGGCTGAGACTCGGAACGAGATCCCGCAGAAAATCTTGTTGCGCGGTTGTCAGCTCGCTGACGAACGATCGACTGAGCACCGTTTCGATCGCGGCATCCAGCCCGGCGCTGCGCTCGAGATCGGTGAGCAGTGCGTAGAAGGCCTGAAAGCTGCGGCCGGCTTCCTGCTCGGCGAGCACATCGACGCCGCGAAACAGGGCCTCGAGCACATCGCCGCGACCGCCGTCGTTCTCGATGATGTCCTTGCGAAAGCGCACGTTCAAGCGTTCGATCTCGCGTCGCACGCGGGCAAAATCGGCGGGCAGCTGGTCGGCGAGCGAGAGGATGTCCCGCACCCGCTCGAGCGCGACGTGGTCATCGATAGTGCCGGAGCGTCCGTCCCGGATGGCGGCGATGCGCGCATCGAGCCGATCCCGGTCGCGCTCGAGCGCCTCGACCCGAGAGGCGACATCCTCATCCGTGTCGACCACCAGCTGGTCGAGTTGCGACATCACCGTGGTGAGTCGGCTCTCCGTCGCGGCCTTCGGCGGCGTCTCGAGGTCCGACACGATACCGATGGCCGCGAGTGCTTCGCTGGAAAGCTCTTATGTCTCGTCGCCGCCGATCTCCCCCGGCCGACGCTCCAGGTATCCCCGGTTCAGCCAGGCAGCGCAATACTGCTGAGCGGTCTGCGGCAGGTCGTACCCGGCGCCCCTCAGCGCAACGACGTCATCGTCGATCCGCTCGAAGAGCATCGGCGCCGGCACCCGAGTCTCGCCGGATTCGACAAAGTTACTGCGAAGAATGGCGAGGATGACGTGAGCATTTTGGGCCCGAATGAGCTGCCAGGCCGCTTCCTCGCTCAACCGCCTCAGTCGGGTCGCGGAGGTGACGATCTGCGCCGCGGTCTGGCTCATGTTTCGAGGGTAGTGGCTCGGAAGGGTTGTCGTCGTTCGGGGAGTGCAGGCTTCCCCGCCCGCATCCGGATCCGCATCCCCATCCGCACCTCTGCGGCTGTTAGTGACACGTGCGCCCAAACGTTCGCGCGCACGTGTCACTAAAGGGAGCGGAGAGTGTGGCTCTGCCACTACGCACCAATGAAAAAATCAGGAAGGGGTGACCGTCGTTACCCCCTGCGTCTGGAGTTGGCCAGGAACGCTTTCCCGCAAGAAACGCCGCGCCGTAGGGCAGCGTGGACCGCTTGAGCAGGGCGGCCGGAACAAGAGCGTCGAGGTCGTCAGCGTCGTCGAACCCCACTGACAGTTCGGCCTAAATCAAAGGATTAAGTTGCAACGGAATACTGCGAGCCGCCTTGGCCATGGCCAGCGCTGACCAGCCGTACCACTTCGGATCTCGCATCGCGATGTCGAGGAGCACATTCGAATCGATCAAGAGTTCATTGACACCTCGCAGTGATTCAGCCTTCTGCAGCATACGCACGCGACAGTTCGATCATCTCGTCCATGGTGAGCGTGCCGGTGGCGCTTCCGGTGAGCCGTTGGATGAACCGATCGACTTGATCGGGTTTGCTTCCCCCGATTCGGTGCTAGATCTGCTCGGTATTCTCCGAATCGACCGCTGTTGCCGATTGAGTAACGTCTTTCGTACCGCGAGCCTTCCGATAACGCCACACGCCCACA
>JANYIZ010000117.1 GCA_025408445.1 Frigoribacterium sp.
TGTCAGTGGTTGCCTATTGACTGCAGGTATGGAAGCGCTGGGCTACTACTCGGATCAGGCAAGATCCGACGTGCGTATCGACACCGCGATTGCGGCTGCCGAATATGAACAGCGTGCGGTGAACTCTCATCATGCGGCCACCCTGGTCGCCATCCACGACGTGTTGGACGAGGCCCGACTCAGCCCCGAAGTGTACGTCGGCGATCATGCGTCACGATTCTCGAAGGAGGACGTCGAGTTCTCAGAGCGTGCCGCGATCGCCGACCTGGCCGTTCGACTCGCGCTCTCGGAGAACAGCGTCCGGGCGCACGAACACCAGGCCGTTACGATGATCAGCCGCACCCCGCTCAGCTGGCAGAAGTTCCGGTGGGGCGAGGTGTCGCCCGCCAACGCACGCACCATTGCAGAACTCGCGGCGTCGCTTCCGGATGGCGACGACCTCGCATTCGCCGCGTTCGACACCGCCGTTGCCGAGCACGCAACGCGGCTCGCACCAGCCCGGTTTCGCGCCTATGCCCGCAAACTGCGCGAGCAGATCGTCGCCGACACTGCGGCCGAGAGGCACGAGTCTGAAGCGTCACAACGCCGCGTCATCTTCGAGCCCGACATCGATGGGATGGCGTGGATCTCGGCCTACCTCCCTGCCGAGGTTGCGACCAAGGCGATGACGCTCCTCGACGCCGAAGCGCTCAGGCTGTCGGCCATGCCCGACGAGACCCGCACCCTGTCCCAACTCCGCGCCGACGTGCTCGGCGACATGATCACGGGCGCCGGCAGCTGCGGCTCCGTCGCGGTGCGGGTCGGTGTACTCATCCCGATGCTCACCCTGCTCGGTCACTCCAAGATGCCCGCATCCCTCGAGGGCTACGGTCCGATCGATGCCGGAACTGCCCGCACGCTGGCCGGAGACGCGACCTTGATCTACCGGATTCTCACCGATCCCGTGACGGGCGCGATTCTCGACATCGATCAACCAACAAGGCACATCCCGACGGGTCTCCGACGGATGCGCCAACTGATCGACCAGACGTGCACGTTCCCCGGCTGCGGAAGGCGCGCCGTCAACTGCGACCTCGACCACACGATAGATCGACAATTCGGCGGCCGGACGACCCTGATGAATCTGTCGCATCTGTGCCGCAACCACCACCGCGACAAACACCTGACGAGGTGGACGATCTCGCAGGATCACGACGGGCGCATCGAGTGGACGAGCCCCACCGGGCATATCGCCGCGCCTGATCCCCCGCCGTTCTAGGGGAGAACTCTGCCTATCTCGCGCTCTCGATTGCGACGACAGATACGGTCGCGCCGAAGCCCGAGTGCGCCGGGATGCGAGTCGCGAACTTGGTCAGCCTCTCCTGAATCTGCTTTCGCTTACCCGTGTACTCCCTCTCTTCGTCCGACAGCTCTTTCTTCAGCTTTGGCCTCAGATCATGCCTGCCTTCTTCTTCGTGTCTTTCACAGCCTCCGGCATCCGCGAGCGGAGCGCGTCACCGGTAGGCCGGCAAAACGACGAAAAAGCCCGCCGCAAATGCGACGGGCTTTGTTCGTAGCTCGCGGGTCTCGATACGGACGAGGAGCGCCCCACTCGACCAGCGGGTGTTTTTAGAGCTTGGTGACCTGGTCGAAGCTGAGCTCCACCGGTGTCTCGCGTTCGAACAGTGAGACCAGCACGATGAGCTTGCCGCTCTCCGCCTTGATCTCGTTGATCGAGCCCGGAAGGCCCGCGAACGAGCCCTCCTTGATGGTGATCGTCTCGCCGATCTCGAAGTCGACTTCCTGGGGGATGGAACGGCCCACGGCCTTCCCGCCCTTGGCGCCGGCCTTGGCCGGAGCTTCGACGATCTGCACGAGGCTCTTCAACATGTTGAAGGCTTCTTCGAACCGCAGCGGCGTAGGGTTGTGCGAGTTACCGACGAACCCGGTGACGCCGGGCGTGTGGCGCACCACCGACCAGCTGTCTTCGTTGAGGTCCATCCGCACCAGAACGTAGCCGGGGATACGTACGCGAGTGACCAGTTTGCGCTGGCCGTTCTTAATCTCGACGACATCCTCCATCGGCACCTCGACCTGGAAGACGAAGTCCTCCATAGCCATGGAGACCTTGCGGTTCTCGATGTTCTGCTTCACGCGCTTTTCGAACCCGGCGTAGGAGTGGATGACGTACCACTTGCCATAGGCCGCCTTAAGCTCCCTGCGGAATTCGTCGTAAGGGTCGACCTCGATTTCTTCCTCGGCCTCGTCCACGTTCGCCTGCTCGGCGAGCTCTGACTCGATCTCTGCCTCGAATGCATCGTCGAACGGCACGACCTCTTCGGTCTCACCCTCCACGGATCCGACCTCGTCATCGGTCGCCTCGACGGCGGCCTCGGCCTCGTCGGCGGAGTCGACCTCGAGCGCGTCCGCGACTGCGGCATCCGCTTCGGGATCCGCGGCGAGCGCGACCGCATCGAGCGCCGCATCGAGATTTGCCTCGACATCGGTGTCGGTGTCGTCCTCTTCGTCGTCCTCATTCACAACGTGGAGCGCGCGGCTTTCGGCTGACTCGGCGGATTCTTCATCCGCGGCCAGTTCGTTGCCCTCCTGCGCTTCATCCTCCTCGGAGGACTGCTCGGCAGCGGTCGCGAGGTCGATGTCGTCGCGCTTAGTTCCAGACACTGTGAATCTCATTCCATTTCTTGGGGCGAATGCGGCACTTCGCGTGCCGCCGCCGGTTCGGAAGCCTCAAGCTCCCCGCGAATCGATAATGCTGAAGAACGTTACTTGCCGAAGACGGTATTCACACCGAGTGCAAAGAGCAGATCCAGCCCGTAGACCACCGCCATCATGATGACCACGAAGACCAACACGACACCGGTATAGCTGAACAGTTCCTTGCGGGTCGGGGTGACGACCTTCTTCAGTTCATTGATTACCTGCCGGAGGAACAGGACGAGTCTGCCGAATGGGCCACGGCTTGCGCCACGGTCCTG
>JANYIZ010000118.1 GCA_025408445.1 Frigoribacterium sp.
CTCGAAGCTTCACGAGCTGCAGTCCCTGGTCAATGGTCTGGTTCAGGGTGGCTTTGTGACGGATGCTGCATCCGGTGCTTTCCACACCTCGTACGAGCAGTTCACGAAGGGCACGACCGAGGCTGTGAATGGCCTCGATGGCATGTCGCAGTTCCTCACGAAGGCGGCGTCGGCGCTGGAGAACGTGGACTCCGAGCTCGCCAAGGGCATCGGCGGCTAATTCTCCTCACTGATATTTGCTCTGTGGCCCGGTCATCGTCCGGGCCACAGCACGTCTCCTGGGAGGTGAACGATGTACGGCGATATGACACCGCTCAGCCGTGATTCTGAGGCGATGCGCGTGCTGGCAACCGACACTCGCGAGAGGGGCGTGCAACTCGCCGCTGCAGTTGGAACCACCTGGGTGTCCAGCGCCGCAGCAAAGTACTCGCAATCGCTAGTGGATCGCTCACACGATTTCAGCGTGGCAGCCCAGGCTCTCGACGAGGCAGCCGATGCCCTCGATGCCCATGTCAGGTCCGTCGAAGAGCTCAAGCGGGCGATCCTTGCCGCAGAGGCCTTCGTGTCTGACCGGTGGCATGACGCGACCAGGCTGGTCGGCAATGTCGTGGAATCCGTCGAGTCCGGTGTAGCCACTGTCTTCCACTTCTTCGGGGCGGCCGTGCCCGACTACCTGGTACATCAAGCGCACGACATCGTGCATATGCTGCCGGCGCTTCCCACTCCCGGCTCCAAGGACTGGCTCGATGCGCTCGACACCTTCCACCGGAGGGGCTGGTGAGTCCCGCCGTCACCGGTGTGGCGCCGGCTCGCTTCCTGCTGTCTCTCGACCAGCTTCACGTTCTCGAGGCCGAAGCGGGTATCGCGGTGCCAGCGGAGTTCCATACCGAGTGGGGTGACAGTGCATCCGCCGAGGAGCGCGACGCTCGGGAGGCCAATGCTCTCAACGGCCTCGAGGTGATGGGCTTTCTTTCGCCAAGCACGGGAAGGGGCGCGGGCAGCATTCCGGATCGAGTAAATCCCGCCGTTCGGGCCTACCTGGGCCTCTTCGCCGATCCCGCTCTCGAGATCTCGGTGCGATCGTGGGGCGATGGGCGAAGCTATGTGCAATCCGCTGTTGTGCTGTCGGGGTACGCAACGTCGTTGATCAGGACTCAACGGCTCGACGACCGCGGACAGAATCCCCGCAACGAAGATTCGGTCGAGCTCTCCGCATTCACCTTCTCCGAGCTCATCGATGAAGTCCTGCGCTCCCTTCGCCAGATCGACTCTGCTCGCCCGGCCGCAGCGGTCACGAAGGGCTCGATCGAGCTCCCAATCACCGAGTTGCAGGGGCTGATCAACGCGATCCGGTCCGACCGTCCCGGGGTCGTCGAGGGTGCATTGCGGGAGGTAGATCTCGGTGCGGCTTCTCTTCCCATCGCGCGAGCGGCATCCTTCGGCATCGATGCCGGGTTCACGCTGTTTGCCCGGTCACAGGCTACGGGGGACCACTTCTCGTCACACTGGTTCCGAGCAGACTCCGGATGGTTCGAACTCGCGCTCTCGACCCCTCCCCTCGACTCCGTGAGTTCGTCCATCGAGTTCGTCGATCGCAGCCGGGTGCGACTTTCCACTCGGGGGAGTGAGGCGATCATCGCCTCCATCATCACCGCGATCGGCACACTCGGGGGAGCGCTCCATGGCTAGCGGAATCACGGTCTCTGGCGGGACCGGGGGAATCGGGGCGAATTTAGACGATATGCGCGCCCAGGCGAAAGTGCTCGAGACCATGACGGTAGCGCTGCTGGATCGAGCGAGATCGACCGCGCTTTTCGCTGTCGATCCAGATCTTCTGAGCTCCGCCGTACTGTCTCCGGTCACCGCCGTTGTGGCAGAAGAGAAGATCGTCTCCGCCACAGGCAAGCTCGTGCTATTCGCGACCGAAGCCGGGGTGTCCGCGGTCTTCCTCGAGGGGGCGGTGGTCGCCTACGAATCCGTAGACAAAGCGCTTGCCGAGTTGGCAACGCTGGGAACCAACGCCGTCACCTTCGTCGCGGGGTCACTGATAATCCCCGCCGCAATCGTAGGGGGCACGCTCGTCCTCAGCGATGTGGCAGCGAGCTACATCGCCGGATACAGCGAGGAGCTGGGCGATTCACTCCGCGATGCCGTTGCGAAGGGCGCGAAGAATCCGCTTCTGCTGCTCTCGCCACCAGGATTCGCCAGCCTGGTCGCGAGCTCGTTCAGCGCGAAGGATGCCAATGCCAACGCGAGCGCGATCCTCGGTGCGCAGTTGGCTGCGCTCAAAAGCCTCGCGGCTGATCATGCGCAGCAACTCAATGTGCTGCTCGGGCAGAACGCCGGAATCGTCGACTTCATCGCTCGTGGAGCTCCCGGTCTGCTGACCGGCCTTGTTGCGCCGCTGTATGTGATCCTCGGACCGAGCACCAATGCCATCATGACTGCCCTCACCGGAGTGCCGTGGCCGCCGACGACTTACGAGCAAGCTGTGCAGGCGCTGGTCGGAGCCGCCAACAAGAATGGCGCGCTCGAAGACGGCAAGCCGATAGGCGAAGCCGATCTTTTCACGCCACCGCCAATCCTTGGCCAATCCGTCACCGTCCCCCAGAGCATTTCTGGATTGATGAACGGATCGGCTCAGATCGATGCAAATGACCAACTCGACGGCAAAGACAACGATTTCGCCCGTATCCGCATCGTGAAGATCGACGGGGATCCCCCGCACTACATCGTTCAGATTCCCAGTACCCAGAGTTGGGACGTGAAAGCAGGGTCGACTCCGAACGATCTGACATCGGATACCGCCGCGATGGCGGGCAGGCAGACTGCTCTCGCAAGCGCCGTTGCGGCAGCCATGAAGAAAGAGGGGATCTCTTCGACCGATCCCGTGATGCTTGAGGGGTTCAGCCTCGGTGGAATCACGGCGGGTTCGATGGCGGCGGATCCAAATGTCCACTTCAACATCACGCACGTCGTCACTGCTGGGGCGCCGATAGCGAACTTCGACATTCCCCACAGCGTCCAGATCATGTCCCTTGAGCACAACGAAGATCCTGTTGCCCGACTCGACGGCACGGCGAATCCCGATCGTTCGAACTGGACCACAGTGCACGCCGACGCGCCATTACTGGCATCGGACAACGGCGTCGCTCCAGGAATCGCAGGGGCACACAACGCCGACCGCTATGCGAAGACCGCAGCATCCGCCTCTGTGGTGGGCAATGCCAGCGTCGACGCTTGGCAGGACAGCGCAAAAGATTTCTTTACCGGCAATGGCACAGTTACCGACTACGGTGCTCAGAGAGGTTAGGGGCAGGGCATGAGAACCATCATTAGTAGGTTGGCGTTGCTCGCAATGGTTCTCGTGGGAGTGTCCGGCTGCAGTCAGGCACCGGGCCCTCGGCCTAGTAGCCCTTCGAGGAGCAGCGCTGATGTCCTCGCCGCCCTCAAAGCGATCCCCGGAGTCGAGGATGCGCAAATCACGGGCGGTCCGGTCGGCCTCCCCGGTCAGGTCGAATACGGGGCTGGCCTGGCGCTCGCAACCGACTACCACAATGACGTTGCGGCGCTCCTTGATTACATCCTGGGGCAACTGTGGTCACAGAGCGCGACGAAACCGACGTCAACGATAACAGTATCGATCCAGCTGGGAACAGGGAGTTCTGCCCGCATACTCGAACTCGGCGATGCCGGGTCAGCCCTGGGGCTCACGAACGTGGGAACCCGCACCTTCGCAGTGAGCCCGGCACAGATGAAGCAGCACTTCGGCGCCTGGCCCGGCAAAGTGCCCACGCTGCCGGCTTCCCTCGATAGCGGTTCACCAGCCACAAGCGCGACTCCGGCGCCGTAGTTTCGAGCCCGTCGATCATTTGACCGGTACCCCTCCCGGAGGCTAGTATCTACGAGGTGTGCGCTTTGTCGAGCGCTTGATCGGTGCCCGCTTTCCCCAGGGGTTCTGGCCAGGCTCGACTTCAGCCACACAAGCTGGGTTTGCCGGTCTGTGAAAGACCAGCAGCCCCCACGGCATACCACTCAGAATCACGCACTCGTGCGATTCGCGTGTGGTGCAAAACGTTCCGACGGACCTACAGAACGTCGGAACGGATGCTACGCAACATCTGTCACCGTGCAGTAAATACAAGGAGTATGTAGTGCCCACCATTCAGCAGTTGGTCCGCAAGGGCCGCAGCCCCAAGGTCGTCAAGACCAAGGCGCCCGCCCTCAAGGGCAACCCGCAGCAGCGCGGTGTGTGCACCC
>JANYIZ010000119.1 GCA_025408445.1 Frigoribacterium sp.
CGCCCAGCAGATCGAGGATCGTGACCCCTTCGGTACCAAGTCCGTGCGGACTCGTCACGACGATCCGCTCGTCCCCGATGATGTGCAACCCAAAGACCTCGACCGCGTCGCCCGCTCTCAACTGAAGACGCTGAGCAAGGAGAATGCGGATGGCGTAGCCCGGCATCTCGCAATGGTCGCGCGACTGATCGATTCTGATCCCCCGCTTGCCCACGCGCACGCGGTGTCTGCTGCTCGTCGAGCGGGTCGCATCGCGGTCGTTCGCGAGACGCTGGCGATCACGGCGTACTCGATCGGCGATTTCGCTCTCGCGCTTCGTGAGCTCAGGACGTACCGTCGCATCTCTGGACGTGACGACCAACTGCCTCTCATGGTGGACAGCGAGCGGGGGCTTGGCCGACCAGATCGTGCTCTCGAACTGGGGCGTTCGGTGTTACGGGCCTCCCTTTCGGTGGAGGTGCAAGTGCTGTTGGCTATTGCCATGTCGGGCGCTCGGCTTGACCTCGGACAGACTGATGCCGCGCTTGACGAGCTGCATATCCCCCAGCTCGACCCGACCACTGCGTTCTCGTGGACTCCTTCCCTGTTCGATGCGTATGCCGCCGTCCTGGAGGATCTGGGGCGCAACGCTGAAGCGGAGCAATGGTGGGAACGCTCCGACCGCGCATCAGATGCGATCGATGCGGGCAATCGCGAACCTGAAGACGACGTGATTGAAATCGTCGAAGAGGATCAGAGTGCCGACGAAACGCAAAACAAAGAAGGGCCGAAGGATGATGGTATTCCCACGGAAGAGGACCCGCTCGTTGACTGAGCGCACCCCGCTCGACGGTGTGGACCTGGTGCTCGCGGATCTGGATGGCGTGGTCTACACGGGTGATTCAGCCATCGCTCATGCTGTAGAGAGCCTCAATGCCGCCGCACAGACTCGGCGCATCGGGTATCTGACCAACAATGCCTCCCGCACAGCGGCATCCGTCGCCAGCCACCTCGCGAGCCTCGGTCTCGCCGCTGTCGAAGACGATGTGGTCACCTCGCCGCAGGCGGCAGTGCGCCTGCTGGCCGGGCTGGTGCCAGTCGGCTCGACGGTGCTTGTCGTGGGAGGAGAAGGCCTCACCACCGTGGTCGAGGCAGCGGGTTTTGTGATCACCCGCTCCGCTCTCGACCAGCCGGTCGCGGTGATTCAGGGATTTGCACCCGATGTCGGATGGAAGGACCTTGCCGAGGCATCGTTTGCTCTCAACGACGATCCCGAACGGCCGTGGGTGGCGACCAACACCGACTGGACGATCCCGGTCGCACGGGGGATCGCCCCCGGCAACGGCACGCTGGTGGGCGCGGTACACAACGCGGTCGGCCGTCTGCCCGTGGTGGCGGGCAAGCCGGAGGTCGCAATCTTCGAGGAGGCTGTTCGTCGGTTCGGCGGGGTGAAGCCTCTCTTCATCGGTGACCGGCTGGACACCGACATCCTCGGTGCGAATCGTGCCGGCATGGAGTCGGTGCTTGTGCTCACCGGCATCGATAGGCGCAAGCAGGCCCTTGCGGCCAACGCGAAGTCCCGTCCCACGTACATTCTCGGCGACCTGAGGGAATTGGCGGAGCCGTATCCGGAAGCGGTGCTGGCCACTGACGCGCGCAGCGGCGACACCGTCGTCACGGTCGGCCGATCGGCCGTGCGCCTCGCGAAAACGGTCGTGACGGTCGAGCGAGCGGGAGACCGACCGATCGATCTGCTGCGCGCCGCTACCTCCCTCATCTGGGGCTCCGGCGTGCCAATCTATGG
The DNA here is from genome assembly GCA_025408445.1 of Frigoribacterium sp. Taxonomy (GTDB): domain Bacteria; phylum Actinomycetota; class Actinomycetes; order Actinomycetales; family Microbacteriaceae; genus Lacisediminihabitans. Next base: position 1,784 of record JANYIZ010000119.1, read on the forward strand.
GCTCGACGTCGCCCCCGAGCTGTACTCGTGAGGGTAGCGTTGGTCTATGGCCGGTGAGATGTCTCCTGAGATGAGTCCTGATATCGATGCCGAGACTCCGGCTACCTCCGGTGACGACGCGAGCGCCCTGCTGTCGCGCTTGCGCGTGATCGAGGACCAGCCGCTTGAATCCCGCGCAGCCGCGTTCGTGCAGATCCACGATCGATTGCAATCGACTCTCGAGGCCTCGGTTCGGGATGGTGGTCGGGATAGCGGAACTGGCACGTCGAACCTGCATGGCTGAGGCACGCCTGGATGCCGCCCTCGCGGAACGCGGTATCGCGCGCTCCCGCACCCACGCGGCACGACTGATCACCGACGGCTCGGTGACCGTCGACGGTCGTACTGTGATTAAGCCATCCACCCGGGTCACGGCCGAGCAGGTGCTTGCCCTGACGGCCATCGATCACTACGTGAGTCGCGCCGCCCACAAGCTGCTTGCCGCGCTCGACGCGTTCGCTGTTCCCGTCACCGGCCGCAGTGCGCTCGACGTCGGTGCGTCGACCGGAGGATTCAGCCAGGTGCTCCTCGAGCGCGGTGCGGCCTCGGTCGTCGCCCTGGATGTAGGCCACGGCCAGCTGGATCCATTCATCGGCAATAATCCTGCGATCACGGTGATCGAGGGCTTCAATGCGCGGGAACTGACGGCGTTGACCCTGGATGCCGCAGCTGGCCACGCGGTGCGGGTAAACCTCGTCGTTGCGGACCTTTCCTTCATCTCGTTGACGACCGTCCTGCCCGCCCTTGTGGCCACCGTTGGGGTCGAGGCGGACTACATCCTCCTCATTAAGCCGCAGTTCGAAGTGGGCCGAACCGGCGTGAAAGAGGGCATCGTGCACGATGCGGGTCTGCGGGCGGACGCGATTAGTGACGTGCTCTGGGCTGGGTGGGATCTCGGCCTGCCCACCGCTGGTCTCATCTCCTCCCCGATCCTCGGTGCCGCGGGAAACCATGAGTATTTGGTCTGGTTCAGCACGCTCTCGGGCAGCAATCCGACAGAATGGAGAGGACGGGTCCTCACCCTCTCTCGACCCTCGACAAGCTGAGCGGTCGGATGACGCGGGCTCGTGCCATCCCATCCCCACCGACAGCGAGTGACTCCAATAGCGATCCCCAGCCGGTGACCGCACGAAAAGCGCAGGGAGAACCAGTGTCCGAACGCTTCATGCTCGTAGTCGCCCATACCGGCCGTCAGGAGTCCCTCGACGCCGCTGTGACCGTGACGCGACAGCTTCTGGCCGCCGGTGTGACACCGGTGATGAAGGCCGATGAGCATAGCGATGTGCTGGCGAATGCCCCGGAGCTCTCCGCCATGGAGGTGCTCGGCACAAACATCACCGTCGCTGAAGTGGAGCTGGCGATCGTGTTGGGCGGCGACGGCACGATTCTGCGCGCGGCCGAACTCACCCGAGGCTGTGCCGCGCCGCTGCTGGGAGTGAACCTGGGGCACGTGGGCTTCCTTGCCGAGAGCGAGCGTGACAACCTCACTGACACCGTGCGGCGTGCCCTCGCCCGCGACTACGAGGTCGAAGAACGAATGACGCTGGGCGTGCGGGTCAAGGTCGATGCGGAAGTCATCTATGAGACCTGGGCGCTCAACGAGGCGACCGTCGAGAAGGCCAGCCGGGAGCGGATGCTCGAGGTCGTCATCGAGGTCGATGGGCGCCCGCTGTCCTCGTTCGGCTGCGATGGAGTGGTGATGTCGACCCCGACCGGGTCCACGGCGTATTCGTTCTCTGCCGGAGGTCCGGTCGTCTGGCCGGAGCTCGAGGCGATGCTGCTCGTGCCCCTGAGCGCTCACGCCCTGTTCGCCCGCCCGCTCGTGGTGGGGCGGGACTCGGTGTTCGCCGTGGAGGTACTCGCCCGCACGCAGGGCACCGGTGTGCTCTGGTGTGATGGGCGTCGCACGCACGACCTTCCGCCCGGTGCCCGAGTGATCGTGCGCCGTTCACCGGTTCCCGTGCGCCTTGCGCGCCTGCATCGCGGGCCGTTCACCGACCGGCTGGTCAACAAGTTCCACCTTCCGACCAGCGGATGGCGCGGTCCTGTCGACGGTGACGGCACCAGCGCGTGATCGAAGAGATCTTCATCCGCGACCTCGGCGTGATCGGCGAGGCACGGCTTCCGCTTGGGCCCGGCTTCACCGCGATCACCGGAGAGACCGGCGCCGGCAAGACCATGGTGGTCACAGCCCTCGGGCTGCTGCTCGGGGATCGTTCCGACAGCTCTGTGCTGCGGAAGGGGAGTGGCGCTGCCGTGGTCGAGGGGCGTTGGCTCGTCGATGCCAAGGGTGCAGTCGCCGCCCGGGTGCGCGACGCCGGCGGCGACCTTGATGACGGAGAGCTGATCCTTGCCCGGTCGGTGTCGCCGGAGGGGCGCAGCCGCGCGACCGTCGGAGGCCGCACGACACCGGTGAGCGTGCTCGCCGAACTTGGCGAACAACTGGTGGTCGTACACGGACAGTCCGACCAGGTGCGCCTTCGGTCCGCGACCGCGCAACGCGAGGCGCTCGATCGCTTCGCTGGGATCGCGCTGGCGACAGTGCTCGACGACTACCAAGCCACCTACCGACGCTGGCAGGCGAACCAGGGTGAGCTCGACGTGATCGTTGCGGAGCAGGAGGCTCGGGAGACTGAGGCTGCGGAACTGCGCCTGGCGCTGGCGGAGATTGAATCCGCGGCACCGCAGGCCGGCGAAGACGGGGAACTCGCCGAGCGAGCGGACCGGTTGACCAATCTCGAAGACCTGCGGCTCGCGGCATCCGAGGCGCATGAGCTCGTGTCATCCGAAGACCTGGTTGAGCCGCGTGACGCGCTGGGGCTGCTGGATTCGGCGCGTCGCCAACTCGAACGGGTTGCCGGTCACGATGCGACCCTCGGCCCGATCGTCGAGGCGCTCGCGAGCGCAAGCTATCTCGTGGCCGATGTCTCGGCCCAGCTCTCGACCTACCTCGGCGGCCTTGATGCCGACAGTGCGCGCGAGCTCGAGGTCGTGCAGGAACGGCGAGCGGAGCTAGGGGAGATCGCACGCAAGTACGGACCGACGCTCGCGGAGGCGATCGCCTACCTCGACACCGGCAGTGTGCGGCTTCTCGAGCTTGATCAGGATTCCGACCGGATCGACCGCGTGCGCACCGAGGTGCAGGCCGATCGCGCGCGGGTAATCGAGTTGGCAGATGAGCTCGGCCGCGTGCGCCGTGACTATGCACTCCAACTCGGCGAGAGGGTGAGTGACGAGCTGGTCGCTCTCGCGATGCCGAACGCTCGGCTCACGATCGACGTCAGTGATCGACAGGATTATGGCCTCAGCGGCCGGGACGCCGTTTCGATCCAACTCGCGCCACATCCCGGAGCGGAGCCCCGTCCGCTCGGACGCGGAGCCTCCGGAGGCGAACTCTCCCGGGTGATGCTGGCGATCGAGGTGGTGATCGCCGGCAGCGATCCCGTGCCTACATTCATCTTCGACGAAGTGGATGCCGGGGTCGGCGGCGCGTCGGCGATCGAGATCGGTCGTCGGCTCGCGCGTCTCTCGCGCACCGCGCAGGTGATCGTCGTTACGCATCTCGCCCAGGTCGCGGCGTTCTCCACCAATCACCTCCGCGTGGTGAAGGACAGCGACGGCGCAGTGACCGCCTCAAGCGTGCAACAGCTTCAGGGCGAGGAGCGAATCGAAGAGATGGCGCGGCTACTCTCCGGTCTCAGCGGCTCCGAGAGCGGCCTGCAACATGCACGCGAACTCATCGAGACGGCGCGCAGCCTCGACAGTGAGCCGCGCTAGCCCTAAAGTTCGACCCGGGTTCCGCGCGGGGTGTTGGCGAGGATGCCGGTGTGCTCGAAGGCCACTTCGAGTTGCGAACGCGTATGACTGAAGTGGGTCCAGTCTTCGGTGTGGAGACCGACCACCAGTCGCGCCCCCAGAATTTTCGCGGCCGTGGCGGCATCCGCCGAGTTGAGAGTGAGATCGGCATCGATCTCATCCACCCGTGCTGCCCCGGCGAAGAGGAGCGCGATGTCCACGGGCGCGAACCGGTCGGCGATCTGCTGCACGAGGGGCAGTGACGCGTTGTCGCCGCTCACATAAATCGTGGGCTCGCCGGGGGACTCGAGCATGAAGCCGATGACGGGGCCGACCATCGGTTCCGAACCGGGCGGACCATGCAGCGCAGGCATCGCCGTAATGGTCACAGGGCCAAAATCGTAACTTTCCCAGTTGTCGAGTCCCACCACACCGCCGCCGAACAGCTCATCGGCCGCCTGACGCGTGCTCAGCGTGGGGATACCTTGGGCAATGAGCTCGAGTCCCTCCCAGTCGAGGTTGTCTTTGTGGCCATGATGCGAGAGCAACACGAGGTCGACGGCACCGAGATCTTTACGGGCGATGGCCGGGCCGGTCGTTTTAACCAGCGTGGTCTCCTCCGGATCCTCGTAGATTTGGGGAGCGTCGAAAGTGGGATCGGTGACGATCCGCAGACCGGCGTACTCGAGTAACGCGGTGGGGCCGCCGATGAAAGTGATAGCTGTCTTGGGCACAGAGTGAGCCTACGCTGGAGATATGGCCGATCGACTTGCGGATGCTCTGAGCCCGTACCTTCGCTCGCATGCGGCGAATCCGGTGGACTGGTTTCCCTGGAGTGACGAGGCATTTGCAGAGGCGCGGCGGCGGGATGTCCCGGTGCTGGTGTCGATCGGCTATTCGACCTGCCACTGGTGCCATGTGATGTCCCGCGAAAGCTTCAGCGACCCCGTAATCGCCGAGCGTCTGAATTCGGGATTCGTTGCCATCAAGGTCGACAGGGAGGAGCATCCCGACGTCGATGCGAGCTTTCTCGCTGCTGCCGGAGCCTTCACCGGCAACCTGGGCTGGCCCCTCAACGTTTTCGTCACACCGGAGGGCAAAACGTTCTTTGCGGGAACCTACTGGCCGCCGACCGCCGTCGGGCAGTTGCCCTCCTTCGGCCAGGTACTCGATGCGGTGGCGGATGCCTGGACCTCTCGCCGCACCGAGGTCGAGCAGACAGCGGGTGCGGTCGTCGACGCCCTCCGGCAGTCGGCCGATCGCTTGTCGACGTCCGCGGCGGACTCCGCAGCGGTCCCGGAAAGGCTGGTCACAGAATCGCTCGCCGCGGCGGTGGACGAACTCGCCGCCTATGAGGATGGAGAGTTCGGTGGCTTCGGTGGCGCACCGAAATTCCCGGTCGCGCCGGTGCTGCTCTTTCTTCTCGAGCGTGCCGCTACGGGCGACCGTCTGGCGCTCGAGATTGCTGGCCGAGCTCTCTCCGCGATCTCCGGGCTGGACCAGCCGCGTGAACGCGTCATCGCGGCGCTGCGAGACCGTATCGACGGGGGATTTTTCCGCTACGCGACCAAGCGCGACTGGAGCGATCCGCACTACGAGCGAATGCTGTACGACAACGCTCAACTGCTTGTCGCGTTTGCGCGGCTTGCCCAGCTCGATCCCGCTGCGCGCCAGGCCGCCAGTGACGTGGCGGAGGGTATCTCGGCGTTCCTCATTGAGGTGATGGAACAGCCGGAGGGGGGCTTCGCCTCGGCACAGGACAGTGAGAGTACCGTCGGTGGCCGGCGACTGGAGGGTGCCTACTTCGCGCTGGATGCCGCGGCTCGTCTAGCCCAGGACCCACCTGCTCTCGATGCCAAGGTGCTTACCGGCTGGAACGGACTAGCCATCGGCGCCCTTGCGACCGCCGGGTTCGTGCTCAGCCGAGACCCGTGGATCACTGCGGCCCGCCGGGCGGCCGACGCCCTGATCGCACGACACCTGCGCGTCGACGGAACCCTGGTGCGCGCGTCCCTCGCTGGTCGGATTTCTGCAGCCAACGCCACGCTCGAGGATTACGGCATGCTGGCCTCCGGACTTCTCGACCTCGCGGCGGCAACAGGGGAAGTCCGCTACGCGGTGGTCGCCCGGAGCCTCGTTGATCTGGTCCTTGTTGATCAGAGCCGCGCTTTCGAAGGGGAAACTTTTATCGTGCCGGGCGGTGGCGATCCCGTGCTCCTTTCGCTTGGCATTGCGCTCGAGAACGATCCATCCGAGGGCGCCTATCCCTCCGGGCTGAGTTCCCTGGCTCGAGCGTGCACCTCGCTACACCTGCTCACCGGGCACGTGAGCTATCGGCAGGCCGCAGAACGGGTGATCCACCAACTGATGCCCGTCGCCGCGCCGAGACCGGTGTCATTCGGTGCGACGCTCGCCGTGGCATCCGCTCTCGCGCAGCCAATCGAGCAGCTGGTGGTCGTGAGTGAGGATCGCCACTCGCCGCTGGCAGCGGTGGCCAGGTCGCTGTTTCGCAGCGGCGCGATCAATACCGTACTGTCTCCCGCCCAGGCAGCGGCCTTCGCCGACGCGGGATACGAACTGTTCGAGGGCCGCCAGAGAGAGGCTGCCTACCTGTGCCGGAACTTCGTCTGCCGGATGCCTTTCGACGATGCCAGCGAGCTGGCCGAAGCGGTTGGTCAGCGGGGTTGAGCGGCACTCTCGACAGGATGAGGGCGGAGGGCAGAGTGAACGCGAGCTGCGCGTTCGACCACGAAGTACAGCCACACCCAGCCGAGCGCGAGACAGAGCTGGCCCACCACTCCGAAGGGAAAGTAGATGTGCGCGTTGAGAAAGAGGATGGCGCCAACGCTCACGAGCACGGAGCCAGGGATAGCGGCCGTGCGAAACCGAACGATACAGCTGCCGGCCGAGACGACTACGGCCGCAATGAAGGCCACACTGCCCACTTCGCCGAGATGGTTACCGAGACCGAAGACCGTGCTGGTGGCCATGCCCATTCCGTCGTACGCGAGCCCACCCGCGCCGATACCCGCGAGCACGTCGAGTGCGGTGTAGAACGCCGCGTAGAGAAATCCGAGAACTCCCACGACCCAGCCGAGCACCACGCCCGCCCCGCGGACAAGGATCCAGGGGGCGAAGGCCAGGAGGGGGAAGATCGGCAGGATTGCGATATGCAGGTTGCGCCAGTATTCGGCAGACGCTGAGGTCAGGTGTATCGGGTGGGTGACACCGATGGCGGCCAGCACGAGCGGTGGGAGTGCGACAGTCACATAAAGGAGAGCGGAGCGCGCGTGCATGGCGTCATGCTACGCGACCGGGCTGTGGGTGTAGCCACGGGGCTAGCCACGCCGGACTGGCAGTTCTCAAGGGATTCGGGATCTTTTAGATCGTATTGTGCTGGCATAGGACCAACCTGAGCTGGCTGTCTCTTGGCAAGTCTGGCCAATGCCATTATGGTTTCGCTGTTTGGAGAAGCTAAAGTTTTCAAAACGCACAAGGGGCGCGAGAAATTACGCCAGGGCGCCCGTAGCAGGCAGCTGACTGAGACTGAGCTCCGGGCTACCTAAACGGGCACGCAAAGAGGTTCCCACGTGTGAGCAACAATGATGGTGGGGGCGTTCCCGTAGAGGGTCCGGCGTGGGGGCATGCGGGCGTGTCTGCGCGAGCGCGGTTATGCAATTCCGATCGCATCAGCGATGGTGATTCCCACTTCTGTGGGTGTGAGCCCGGTGGTATCGATCACGTCGGCTTCGACGCCTAGCCATCCACGGAACGCCTCGTCGTACGGGACGAGATAGTCCAGACGGAACCCGGACGGACCCATCACCGCGTCTCCCATGATGCGCTCACGAAGTTTGTCCGTGTCAGTGTGGAGCAGGAAATGTCGAACTGGGATGTCGTAGGCGGCGAATCCGTCGCTGATCTCGCGCCAGTATGCCTCGACCAGGATTGTCATCGGCATGATGAGAGTGCCGCCCGTGTAGTCGATTATGCGGCGGGCCGTCTCGACCACAAGAGGGCGCCACGGAGGCCAGTGTTGAAAGTTTTCTGTGTCGGGCAGCCCGGGGTGGACGTCCATCAACGTCTCACCGACTTTCTCGGCATTCGCTGCCACGCTTCACTGGTTGACACTGAGCGCGAATGCGGTTGCGAACCTGAGTTTGCCGACGTAGCGCTGATTCGGGGTGGCGATGATCTCACCGGTATACACGGTAATCCAGCAGAATATCTGGGCCCGCTCGTAAGTCAGTTCTACGCCGCGGCGAGCCCACTCACCGAACCGAACCGGTAAATCGAAACTAAGCGATGCCCGGCGCGTCTCTGCTCGGAATGGGACGGTCGCTCATTCGCATTGACTATCCGGGTCAAACACCCGGTAACCGATCGCGATAACGCACTAACCGGGGTTGTAATTTGTCGCGCTGGCCGTTGGCTTTCGGACGGGAATACGTTTCAGCCCGGGCAACCCTGGCGGTTCGATGCTGACGTCACGGGCTGGCAGTCGGTTTCTAGACCCTGCTCGTTAGTATCAACTCATGATTATGACCGGAGTCATAGAAACCGAACACCTTCGTCTACGGCCCGTTATCGAAGAGGATGCCGACTCGGTGTGGCTTTTACATTCGGATTTGCGCACGAACACATACAACCCAGCCGGCCCGATGACCCACCGGTCACAGGCTGAGCAGCAGGCGCGAGAGTGGGTTGCGAATTGGGCAGCGGCCGGAAATGGGTATTGGGCTGTCGAAGAATTGCATGTGCCTGGTGTGGTCATCGGTTTTGGGGGTATTCGGGCGGCAAATTGGCGCGGCCGGCAGGTCTACAACCTGGCCTACCGATTGGCGCCGACAGTATGGGGCAAAGGATTGGCCGGAGAGTTAGTTGTGGCTGCTGTCGAGCGGTGGCACGAGCTCGGCGAGCACCTCCCACTCGTGGCCTAGACGACGGCCGAGAATATTCCCTCGCAAAGGACTGCACTCAAGGGTGGCCTGACCAGACGACCCGACCTGGACGAAGTGACAAGCACCCACACGGATGTCGTATTCGCCTTGGGGCTGGACTGATCGCCCGTACGGTTTCCCAATGCGAAAGAGGAAAAAACGGGTCGCAAGTACTGCAGGACCGTATGGCGTTCCCGTGTGAGACGTAGCTTTACCCGTATGCGGTGATTGATATGACGATGCAGATCAAATATTGCCCCGCGCAGCAGTGTGGCCCATCATTACGATGGGCCACACTTTTTAGGGGAAGTACTTCCGTGCTCACCGCATATGTTTAGCGGCCGAGCAGAGCACCGATTCCGAGCCCGAGGCTCAGGTCGCCACTAGAGGAGCGGCTGTCGTCACGGTTCGAGTCGCTTTGCAGCCCGAGCCCGAGCTCGAGTCCAACATTGACGCCTGTTCCCGCGGCGAGGCGAGAGTTGGCACTGTTCTGTCCGGAGGTAGGCGAGTCGGCCACCACCGCGCCTTGGGTCTGCGTGTCGACTGGTGTCGTCGGTGACGACTGCGATGTGGGCGCAGCTGACGCGGGTGCAGATGACGAGGTTGATGATGTGACGGCTGTCGCGCCCAGCATGGTACCGGCCGAATTGGTGTCTCGAGTCGACGAATTAGAGGAACCCAGTGCGGCGGTGCTGCTAAGGGAAACCTAGCTGGTCGCGGAATTGTGTCGTGACTGACTGTTCAGAATTGCATCGACCCGAGCTTCCAGAGCAGCCGACGCCTGGGCCTCCTGCGCGGTGCGGAAGTCTGTCGATTTCCACTGGTTGGATGAGGTTTGATGCTGCGAGATATCGGAGACGGTGCTCGTTGCGGCAATCCTCGTATTCGAAGTCGATGCCATCGCGGGCCCTGCGACCCCCATGGCCAGAGCGACAGTAGCAATACCGGCCATACCAAAAGCAGATTTTTTCGTTAACTCGTTCATGAACATGAACTCCTTTTCGAATCTCGGTCCGGAGGTTTTTCTGACCGCATAGGGGTCCGGAGCGGGCAGCGATGAGGTTTGCTCCTCCGAACGAGGAAGACTCAAGAAAGGCTCGAGGAAAAAATTCTCGATCATGCTGAATGCCTACAGGCCTGATTTCATAGGAGAAAAGCCTGAAGAGATTTTTTTCCTGTACATCCGTGGGAGCGTTTGGCCGTCGGGTGTGTGTCGAGAGTTGTGAGCACCTATCGGAGTGAACTTGCTCACTAATGACCATCTGCCGACTGATCCTGATCTGGATCCGGATCAATCCGGCGATCAACCCGACAGCAGTCCTCTGGATAGAGTGGCAAGACCGCATCATTTTCGGATTCATGAGTAAGTCGTGCGCGGCCACACCAGGGAGGGAAGGCACTAGTGGAGATTGTTGAACTTGGTGAGACTGTTGTCATTGGAATCGAAGTTGTCGCTGACTTCGGCCAGCTACGCTCCGCGATGCCTGCAGCCTGGCGCGAGCTGTTTTCCCGTCAAGACGAGCTGCCCGCCTCGGGCACAGGTGTCTTCGTCGAGGCCAGCAACCATCTAGGCGACGGCCGTTACCGCGAAACTATTGGGGCAGTAGCTGTTGTCGCCGATGTTTCAGTGTCTGAGGGGATGGGTATGGCTCTCATTCCCGGTGGAAGTTTCGTCCACCACCGGCATGACGGTTCGGTGGCAACAATCGCAGGTGGTTTCCAGGCCATCTATGACTGGGCTGCGGAGCAGGGACTCACTCTCGGGAACCGCAAGCTCGATATCGGATACACGGCCGACGGTGGTGAACAACCGCACGAACTGTACGTCGACATCCTCATCTGACGGCGTCCACCTCCACGACGGAATCAGGCCATATCCAGCCGGACCGCCGGGCTATCCCAGTGATCCGTGGAGCTGTCGCTCCCATCCGGCTGCAGCAGCCTCGTCTAGATGTTGAGAGAGGGAATAGGTGACAGGCCATCATTCCCGTTTAACACGAAATCAGCGAGCTCGGCAGTGCGAGTAGTCAGCCCGAGACCTGTCGCGTTGACCGTTCCGCACCTGCGATCGACTCCGGTGATGCCGACAACGACGGTATACTTAAAGTATGACTACCACGATCAAAGTGAGTGACGAGCTGCGAGATCGCTTGAAGGCGCAGGCTGCGCGAGATGGGCTGACTTTGGGTGCCCATCTTGCTCGCCTCGCCGAGGCAGATGACCGCGCGCATAGGTTGAGCGACCTGAAGACTGCGATCGCCCAGACGTCGGGTACGAGTGCGGCGCTGTACGCAGCGGAGGCCGCCGAGTGGGAGCGTGCCGAACTCGCCGACACGACCGCATGAGCGATATTGACGTTGCGCCGGGCGTTGTCGCCTGGGCGACGCTCGAGCCTGTGCGAGGCCGCGAGCAGGGCGGCCATCGGCCCGTTCTGGTGATCGCTTCGACGGGCTACCTCGACGCCGTCACAACGCTCGTGATCGTTCTTCCCATCTCGACGGTAGACCGGGGGTGGCCGAACCATATTGCGATTGTCGGGCCGAGTGGCCTCGATCGGCCGTCGTGGATCATGAGCGAGCAGCCTCGCACCCTCTCACGCGATCGGATTACCGGGATCGCCGGACACGTCTCCCAGGGATGCCTCAACGCAGTACGGCTCTGGCTGAGCGACTTTCTCGACCTCTAAAACCCGAACGAACACTCGCCGGTATCGCGTAAGACGCCGCTGATGGTCAGCCGTAGCTCTGAACGTTCCGTCTGTGACACAGCGTCGGCACGCTCGGTTGTCAGGCGAACAGGCTCAGCACGGCTTCGGCGAACGCTTTCGGATTCTCCTGAGGAACGTTGTGTCCAATTCCCGGGAGGAGCGATTGGTCATAGTGGCCGGTGAAATACTCTCGGTCCTCTTCTGCGCTGGGTCCGCCGACACCGTCGTCCCCGCTTTCGAGCACGACCGTTGGAACGGTGATCCGGGGCTCTTGCGCGATCAGGTCTTCGAGCCCCTGGTACTGTGCGTCTCCCTCGACGAGACCGTAACGGTGGCGGTAGGAATGGATGACGACGTCAACGAAGTCGGGGTTGTGAAGGCTCGGTGCGCTCGCGAGAAACGCCTGGGAAGCACCACCCCAGGTCGGCGACCAAGTGCGCCATAACAGCTCGCACAGCTCGTCACGGTTTCGGTCGAGTCCGCGACGCCCTCGCTAACTGAAAATAATACTGATACCAATAGGTGCGCTCCCATTCCGGGTCGGCAGGCTCGCCTGCGGACGCAATATTTTGCATGTTGTAGCCACCCACCGAGACGAGCCCGGCAACACGTCCAGGTTCCAGCGCGGCTGCGATGCACGCGGCCCGGCCGCCCCAGTCGTAACCCCCAACGACCGCTTTCTCGATGTTGAGGGCATCCATGAAGTCGATAAGGTCCTGGCCGAGGGCGCCCTGTTGTCCTGAGCGGATCGTCGTGTCATCGAGGAAACGAGTGGGACCGAATCCGCGAAGGTAGGGCGCGAGTACGAATGCGTCTTGGTCGGCGAGGATCGGAGCGACCTCGTCGAAAGCTCGAACGTCGTACGGGAACCCGTGCAGAAGAATTACCGGCGTTCCGCCGGGATCGCCTGAAAACTCGTATGCGATTTCTAACACTGGTGTCGTGATGCGACCGAAGGACGTAAAGCTCATCTTCCTATTCTTGCCCACCGACCTGTTCGCCCCGGTCTTCCGATGGGGATGCGTCCCTCTACGGTTCGCCCTGCGGACACGAAGTCTTGGTGTTTGTTCAAACTCACGCTGGCAGTGGAGCGCGCGAATTACAGGGTTGTTTCGCAAATGAGCCAGTCGCGTAAATGAGCGACACCATCGCTTACTTAGCTCGAACAATCCGTTGACGAGGGCCAAACACACGTCGCGCATTCTGAACAAGTCGGAGTACGAGTCCGGCACTCATAATCGACCACGGAAAGCAGCACAATGAACCGCATTGTTATCACCTCAGTCGTTGGCACCATCGCGGCGGCAGCCCTTGTCGTCGGCGCCGGCGCGCCGGCGTTCGCGAGCACCTCAAATTCAAACCCCTCAGCCAAGACGACGCGCACTCTGGAATCTGTCCAGACTGCCGCCAAGACGGCCACGGACAAGCGAGAAACGGCGCTGAGCGCCGCGATCGCGAAGCTCGATGTCGCGAAGGGCATCAGCGCATCCGACAAAGCGACTCTTGTGGACCGCCTCAACGCCGACTTGGCTGGAATGAAGGCCATCGAGGCGAAGATCGCCGCCGATACGACGGTGGTTGCGGCATCCGCAGACCTCAAGACCGTCTACACGACGTACCGCGTTTTCGGGGTGGCCATCCCGCAGGCGCACATCGTCGCTGACATCGACCGCGCAACGTCGATTGAGATCCCGAAGCTGACAGCCTCACAGACGAAGCTTGCCGCCATGCTCGCGGGGAAGGACGCAGCCAAGTCGACGGCAGCTCTTCAGTCCGACCTTGCCGACATGACGAAGCAGATCGCGGCAGCAAACACCGAACTCAGTGGTGCCTCGGCAAAAGTTCTGGCGATCACGCCAACTGACTTCAACTCGAACAAGACAGTGGTCAAGTCGGCGCGTGCTTCGGTGAAGACCGCGAAGAGCGATCTGAAGCAGGCCAGAACCGACCGTAAGGCGATCCTGGCCGCTCTTAAATAGTCGTCAGGCAAGGCGAGTGCTCACCCTAAAACTCACAGAGGGAGGGGGAGCGCTCGCTTACTGCCCGGCAGACCCCTTCCCGCAAAAATCCGCGGGACGTGACCCCGGGAGGTTCGCCCCTGTGACACATCGTCAGCACCATCGGCGGTTGGATCGTGTCGCCCGGGTCTGAGTTGATCCAGGTCTGAGTTATTGGGCAGGGTTTTCCCGGCTTGCGCCCGATAACTTTCTGGCAGTGATGACGCATCCGGTGATTGCGACGACGCAGTAGACGATCCCCGCTCCGAGATAGGTTGAGGCCAATGTGGTGGGCAGATCCTCGTCGACGAGGGCCAAGACTGCCGATATGACGACACTGGCCAGAAGCGCGGCAGCTACCGTGAAAACCAGACGGTAGAGGAGAAGGCGAAGTAACCGAAACGCGATTGGCTTGGACGGAAACCGGGTTGCCCAGATCCAGAGTCCAACCATCGCAGATACACCAGCGAGAACCTGAAGGTTCGACCCGCCGAAGATTCCCGTGACAAGCAAAACGGTAGACAGGATGGCGACGCCGACTGCCGTGGCCCGGTGGAAGCGCATTGTGTCGGTGACAGTGATGCGGCAGTAGGCCAGACACCCAGCCCACGCGAGGGCCACACCGACGATAACGATCACGGCTCCTGCCGCTAGGTGTGCCCAGACGAGAAATTCGAACCCGCTTCGCACCGTTCGCACCAAGAAGATTTCCCCGAGAACGCCGAAGATCACGATGAATGCGGGAAACGTGATCCACGACACAACAGTGGTCGGGGTGCCCCATAACTGTTCACTCTCGTGATCGACGGCATCGTCCGAGCCGAGTGCCTCCCGTGAGGACTCGGGTTCACCGGGACTGGTGCTCATGAAGCCACGCTAGCAATCTGGGTGAGCAGGTATGCCCGGGTCGGCCCGATCGACTTCAAATCTGTCGCGTTGGCGATCCCGTTTGCTGCTGTTATTCCTATCGACACCGTGCACAACATCACGGGAGTCGCATGCAGTTCGCCCAGGAAGTCTCGATCTGCTCGACACCAGTCTCGAGTTGCTTGAGAACTGATACGGACCGCGCGAGGGACGAGATACCTTCTCCGACCATTGAAAACGTTTACATGTGGGGGTAGACCGATCGTTGATGCGAATGAGGCAGAAAGACGATCATGCCCCCGAGATGAGGGTAATTTTGACCCGATATTCAGTTCTTGCGTTTCTTCGGGGACCTTGCTATGGCTGGAAGCGCTTGCAACTTTTCGGGAGATTGTCCTCTCGCCCCTGTCTGGGGTGGCCTTAGCCTCCCTCTCCCACAGAACAGGAAGGTCCACCAATGAAGGTGACCCACACAGCCCGAATAGCAACGGCGACACTGCTCGTCGCCGGTCTCACATCCGCTGCCCTCACCGGATGCGCCGGCACGACCCCCAGTGCTACGGGATCGTCCACGCTCACACTCTGGACGGACGCCCTTCGAGCGCCGGCTCTCAAGTCGGTCTCCGCGCAGTTCCAGAAAGACACGGGCGTGACAATCAAGCTCGTCATTAAGGACTTTGCGACCGTCGACAAGGACTTCATCAGCCAGGTGCCCACCGGCAAGGGACCGGACATCATCGTGAGCCCCCAAGACAAGCTCGGCGCCTATGTGCAGAACGGCGTGGTTGCGCCAATCCAACTGGGAGACTCCGCGAGCAAGTATGCAAAGGTCGCCATCCAAGCCGTCACCTACAACGGAAACGTTTACGGGCTCCCGTACTCGATCGAGAACATCGCGATGGTGCGCAACACTGACCTCGCGCCCACGGCCGCGAAGACCTTCGATGACGTGATCACCACCGGCAAGGTGTAGTGGCGTCCGGCACGGCGAAGTACCCGTTCCTCCTCGGACTCGACCCGAAGCAGGGCGACCCGTACCACCTGTATCCGCTGCAAACCTCTTTTGGCTCCTCGGTATTCGCGCAAATCACCGACGGTTCCTACGATGGGTCGAAGCTGACGCTCGGGGATCCTGCGGGAGTGAAGTTTGCCACCGCGCTGAAGACCTGGGGCGCCGAAGGAATTCTGAACCCGAACATCACGGCTGATATCGCCGCGACCTCATTTGCGAAGGGTGAGTCTCCGTACTTCATCACCGGTCCGTGGAACATCGGGGCCATAAAAAAGGCCGGCATCAAATACGCGATCGATCCACTGCCGACCGCTGGGCCGGATGCGGCGAAGCCGTTCCTCGGGGTCAACGCATTCTTCCTCCGCGCGAAAAGCAAGAATAAGGTCGCCGCCACCAAGTTCCTCGTGAACTACCTCGGCACCGACGCGGTGCAGGAGAAGCTGTACACGGTCGGTGACCGGGCGCCAGCGCTCACCAGCGCCTTCGACACGATCGCCGCCACGAACTCCGACATTCAAGCCTTCGGCAAGGTCGGCCGTAACGGGGTTCCGATGCCGTCGATCCCACAGATGGCGTCGGTCTGGGCCGACTGGGGATCCGCTGAGCTTGCCCTCATCAAGCGCGAGGGCGACCCTGCCACGGTCTGGAATGCAGCCGTAACCAACGCCCAGGCGAAGATCAAGGGCTGAGCCAACCCCCTGTAGCGGGCCGAGCGAGTGTTGCGCTCGGCCCACCCGCTGGCCCGTACTTGCTCATCCTGTTCGCGATCAACCGGCGCTGTACTCCCCGAGGGAGAGGATTTCCATGGCGATATCCGCCGCACCGCAGAAGCCCCCGGTCGACCGGGACTCCGCAGGGAGTACCGCGATAACGACCGATCCGCATCGCCTGCGAACAGCCGCCGGCTTCCGCCGCAGCGGACTGGTCGCCGTGATCACCAAGATCCTGTTACTCGGGTTGTTCGACGCGTTCTCGCTCTCGCTCATTTTTGCAATGGCGGGACTGCACCTCTGGGGTCCGCTGGTCGCCACAATCATCATCACCCTGCTCATTAACTGGATCTATCTCGGGAAGAGCAGACGTCTTCCCGGCAAATACCTGACCCCCGGCGTTGTGTTCCTCCTTGTCTTCCAGATATTTGTCGTCTTCTTCAGCGGTTACATCGCGTTCACCAACTACGGCGACGGCCATAACAGCACCAAGGCTGATGCGATCGGTGTCATCACGGTCGCGGCCCAGAAACGGGTATCGGACTCGCCGACCTACGCGGTCAACATCCTCCAAAAGGACGGGAAGTTTTTCTTTCTGATTACCGATCCGGACGGGAAGATGTCGGTGGGATCCAGCACCGATCCGCTCACCGAGGTCAAGAATCCACAGCGTGATAGCGCTGGCAAAGCGAACGGGTTACCCGGCTATGACACGCTCACTCTCGACCGGGTACTCGCCGCTCAGGAGGCAATCACCGCCATCGCGGTACCGCTGACCGCTGGCCCCGCCGATGGCACACTACGAACGGATGATGCGAGCAGCGCGTACCTGTACAAATCTGATCTCAGCTACAACCAGAAGGCTGACACCTTCACCGATGGATCCGGCGCGGTCTACCGGGATGACGGAAAAGGCGAGTTCGCCACCGCGAACGGCACAAAGAAGCTCTCCCCCGGGTGGAAGATCGATGTTGGATTCGAGAACTTTGCCAAGGCGTTCACTAACCCTCAACTCAGCGGTCCACTGTTGCGGGTGGCGATCTGGACCTTCGTCTTCGCACTGGCCTCGGTCGCACTCACTTTTGCGCTCGGACTGTTTCTTGCCCTTGTACTCAACCACCCGACCCTTCGGGGTAAAAAAATCTACCGCGTGCTGGTGATCCTGCCCTATGCCTTCCCGGTCTATCTCTCCGGACTGGTCTGGGCGGGTCTCCTCAATCCCCAGTTCGGTTTCGTCAACCAGGTGCTCTTTGGCGGGGCGCAAAT
The DNA here is from genome assembly GCA_025408445.1 of Frigoribacterium sp. Lineage (GTDB taxonomy): Bacteria > Actinomycetota > Actinomycetes > Actinomycetales > Microbacteriaceae > Lacisediminihabitans. Next base: position 19,117 of record JANYIZ010000119.1, read on the forward strand.
TCCCTGGCTGACCGCCCCCTGCTCGCGCAATTCAGTGTGATTCTCGTCAACGTCTGGCTGGGTTACCCGTATATGTTCCTGGTCTGTACCGGCGCGCTTCAATCCTTACCCGAAGAACTCAACGAGGCAGCGAGAGTGGATGGTGCGAGCCCGTGGCGTGCCTTGCGTTCGATCAAGCTCCCCCTGCTTCTGGTGTCGATCGCCCCATTGCTCATCGCGTCGTTCGCCTTCAACTTCAACAACTTCAACGTGATCTATATGCTCACGAGGGGATGGCCGAGGTTCTCCGATACGACCTTCGACATCGGGTCAACCGACCTGCTCATCACCATGGTCTACAAGGTGGCATTTGGCTCGGGCGGGGCGCGGGACTACGGTCTTGCCAGCGCACTATCGATCGTGATTTTCCTGCTCATCGCCACAATCTCTGTGATTGCATTCCGACGCACCAAAGCACTGGAGGACATCAACTGACGTGACGACTCACACCGAAATCCCCATCGTCCCCGAGGCGGAACGGCCGCGGCACTTTGCCAAGCGGCCGTTCCGCCTCTCACACTGGGCTCGCGATACCGGCTGGCGCCACCTCATCGCGATCTTCGCCGTGTTCCCCCTGCTCTATGTGGTGTCGGCATCGCTGAATCCGGCCGGATCCCTGGTGGGCTCCAACCAGCTATTCGCCACAATCAACTTCGCCAACTATGTTGCGCTGTTCACCAATCCGGAGCAGCCGTACGCCCTGTGGTTTGCTAACAGCCTCGTCATCTCTCTCATCACCTCGCTCGCGACGGTTTTCCTCGGCGCGATGGCGGCCTATGCGTTTTCCCGGATGCGCTTCCGCGGGCGTCGAATCGGCCTGTTGGCCCTCATCCTGATCCAGATGTTTCCGCAGTTTCTTGCCGTGGTCGCCCTGTTCCTGCTGTTGTCGGCGATCGGCGACGTCGTGCCGGCACTTGGACTCGGAACGCAACTCGGCCTGATCTTTGTCTACCTGGGGGGCGCGCTCGGGGTGAACACCTACCTGATGTACGGGTTCTTCAGCACGGTGTCGATTTCGATCGATGAGGCGGCGAAAATCGATGGTGCCAGCCATGCGCAGATCTTCTTCGGCATCATCCTGAGGCTGGTCGCGCCGATTTTGGCCGTGGTCGGTCTGTTGTCGTTTATTGCAACGACGGGGGAGTACGTGCTTGCCAGCATCATGCTGACCGATCCGAGCAGGCAAACGCTCGCCGTGGGGCTCTACAGCTTTGTCTCGCAGGCACTCTCCAATAACTGGAGCATCTTTGCGGCCGGTGCAGTCCTGGCAGCGGTACCGGTGATGATCGTGTTCCTGCTGCTTCAGAAGTACATCGTGGGAGGGTTGACCGCCGGTTCGGTGAAGTAGCGAATCACTCGAGCGGTCGGGCGGTGCTTGAGCGCACGATGAGTTCGAATGGCAGCGGTACTCTCAGCGCCGGCTCTTCGTGGCGCGACGGCTCCAGTTGGGCGATGAGCGTCTCGGCCGCGAGTTCGCCCTGGCGCTCGGGGAACTGGGCGACCGTTGTGAGTTGGAAGAAGTCCGCGAGTTCGTGATCGTCGATCCCCACGATCGAGACGTCCTTTGGCACGCTGAGGCCCAGGTCGCGGGCGGCGAGAGTCGCCCCGATCGCCATCTCGTCGGATGCCGCGAAGATTGCGGTCGGACGGTGGTGTGGATGACCGAGCGCCTGTTTCGCGTGCGCGTAGCCATTAGCCATAGTGAAGTCTGCGCAGATCATCGACTCCGCGGCGACCGGGAGCCCCGCGGCGGTCATCGCCTGCTGGAAGCCGGTGCGGCGGTGACTTCCAATGTGCAGGATCGCGGTGTGGCCCAACATGAGCAGGTGCTCCGTCGCAAGCCGCGCGATCGCTATCTCATCGATTTCGAGCGATGGCACTTCGGCGAGCGGCCCACCAAGGCCGACGAGCGGCTTGTCGAGCGCCAGCAGGCCGGAAATCTCATCGGTGGTGAGTTCGAGGGCGACGGCAATCACGGCATCCACGCGGCGTCGGCGAAGGAAGTGGTCGAACACGCTGCGGCGTTCGTCGCCGCCGCCGCTCAGGTTGTACAGCGTGAGATCGTAGCCATTGCGGAGCAGTGCGCGCTCAGCGCCCTCGACGACGGAGGAGAAGAACCAGCGGTTGAGGTGCGGCACGACGACGCCGACGTTGCGCGTGCGCCCGGACGCGAGGCTCGAAGCATTCGATGACACGACATAGTGCAGGTCATTTGCGGCGGACTCGACCCTGGCCCGGGTCCCAGCCGAAACCGATCCGTTGCCGCTGAGCGCCCGAGAGACGGTGGCCGCAGAAACTCCGGCCAGGCGGGCAACCTCGTCGATGCCGACCATGACTTCAGCGGGCGGCTTTGCGCGAGCTGATTACTCCGGTGTCGAATCCCAACAGGTGCAGTCCACCGTTGAAACGCGCGTGCTCGATCTTGATACACCGATCCATCACGACGGTGAGTCCCTTGCTCTGCCCGAAGCGGGCCGCATCCTCATTCCAGATGCCGAGCTGCAGCCAGACCGTGGTCGCCCCGACCGCGAGAACGTCGTCGATGACGGACGGGATATCGCTCGACTTGCGGAAGACGTCGACGATGTCGGGAATCTCGGGGAGGGATGCGAGGTCGGGATAGGCCTTCTGCCCGAAGATGGTGTCGGCATTCGGATTGACGAAGTAGACCCGATAGTCGCTCGAGGACATCAGGTAGGTGCCAACGAAGTAGCTGGAGCGCGCCGCGTTGGGGGATGCCCCGACGATTGCAATCGACTTCGCCCGGCGCAGGATGCCGAGGCGCTGCCGAGCGCTCGGGCCAACCCAGGTGCGCTGGGACTTGAGGAGTTTGGCCAGGGGAGAGTCAGCGGGAAGGGAACAACTCATGCCGTTGGGGAGCACGGTGATTTCATCGAGGGTCACATCAGCCATGGGTTCTCCTTCGGGGTATCTCGACCGGCGCGATCACCGGGCGGCCGTCGCTCTGGTGAGTGCCTGGTCGAGGTCGTAGATGATGTCGGCGCCGTCTTCAATGCCAACGCTGACGCGAACCAGCCCGGGCAGCACGCCGGCGGCGATAAGCTGCTGCTCGTTCAACTGGGCATGGGTGGTCGAGGCTGGATGGATGACCAGGGTCTTGGCATCGCCGATATTGGCAAGATGACTGGCCAGTTCGACCGATTCGATGAAGGTCTGGCCGACCGCTCGGCCACCCTTCACCCCGAAACTGAAAACGGCTCCTGGGCCTTTCGGCAGATATTTCCTGGCCCGTTCATGGTGCGGATGGCTCACCAGCCCGGCCCAGTTGACGAATTCGATGCGCGGGTCGTTTTCGAGCCATTCGGCCACGATCTTCGCGTTGTCCACATGGGCTTGCAGGCGGTACGGCAGAGTCTCGACGCCCTGAGCCAGGAGCCAGGCCGAGTGCGGAGAGAGAGCCGGCCCGATATCGCGAAGCTGCTCGGCCCGCAGCCTCGTGAGAAACGCATACTCACCGAAGTTGCCATGCCAGTTGAGTCCGCCATAGCTCGGAACCGGCTGGTCAAAGAGCGGGAAGTGCTCGTTCGCCCAGGGGAAGCGACCGCTTTCGACAACCACGCCACCGAGCGTGGTGCCGTGGCCACCGAGGAACTTGGTGGCCGAGTGGATGACGACATCGGCCCCCCATTCGATCGGGCGGTTGAGATACGGGGTGGCGATCGTTGAGTCGATGATGAGCGGGAGCTGTGCCGCGTGGGCGACATCCGCGAGACCCTCGAGGTCGGCGACTTCCCCGGACGGGTTGGCCACGATTTCCGCGAAGATCAACTTCGTCTTATCGGTGATTGCGGCGGCATAATCCTCGGGGTTCGACCCCTGCACGAAAGTGGTCTCGACGCCGAAACGGCGCAGCGTGACATCCAGCTGGGTGATCGATCCGCCATAGAGACTGGCGGAGGCCACGATGTGATCGCCCGCACCAGCGAGAGATGCGAAGGTGATGAATTGCGCGCTCAGCCCGCTCGCTGTTGCCACCGCGCCGAGTCCGCCCTCGAGCGACGCGATCCGCTCTTCGAAGGCGGCGACGGTGGGGTTGCCGAGGCGGCTATAGATGTTGCCGTATTTCTGCAGGGCGAAGCGGGCCGCCGCATCCGCTGTGTCGTCGAAGACAAATGCGCTGGTCTGGTAGATGGGAAGTGCCCGCGCACCTGTCGTCGCATCGGGGATGTTGCCCGCGTGGATCGCACGCGTGCGGAAACCCCATTCGCGGTCTGTCGCGTTACCATCGGCCATAGCTTTACGCTACCGGACAGGACGCTGTACCCGGCTCCGATGGAAACCGGAGGTAACAGTCTGGGCTGCTCCGTTTCGGTCGCGCGAGCGGAGTCACCGCCAGCCGGGGAGCCAGTAGTGCAACCGGGCGAAGATCTCTGGCACCTGCATTCCCGTCCAGACGGGGTAGAAGAAAGCGCTCACGAACACCACGAGGAGAAGGAACACCGCGACGACCCCGATGCCCCGGGTTCTACGTGACCGGGCATCACTTCTGCTGCCGATAATCAGGCCGATTACGAAGACAAGCCCGAGGATCAGGTAGGGCTCAAAGACGATCGCATAGAACTGAAAGATGGTGCGGTCGGAGTAGAGCAGCCACGGGAGATAGCCGGCAACGGTGCCCATGAGAATCAGCCCGACCCGCCATTCGCGGTATCGCACGAGCCGGTAGACGAGGAAGAAGAGGGCCGCGGTCGCCGCCCACCAGAGGATCGGGTTGGCGATAGAGGTGACGTACTGCGCGCAACTCGAGAAGCTGCATCCGCTCTGCCCCTGCACTTGGCCGACGTAGTAGAAAGCGGTGGGGCGAAGCAGGAACAGCCAGGACAGGGGATTCGCCGAGTAGGGGTGCGCGGTGTGCTCGTTCACGTTGAAGTCGTAGACACTCGCCTGGTAGTGCAAGAAGCTCTGCACCGAGTGCGGCACCCAGGTGAAGAACCCCGTTGCCGCGTTGCCCGGTACTTCTGCCCAATTTCGGTAGTACCCCTCCCTGGTGACAAACCAGCCGGTCCAGCTCGCCAGGTAGGTAGCGATGGCGAGCGGGATCGTCAGCAGGAAGGTGACCGGACCCTGCTTGAAGATCGTGCCGCTCAGCCAGAAGGGAATACCTGCCGTACGCCGCGCGCAGGCGTCCACCACGAGCGAATAGACCGCGAAGGCGGCCAGAAAGTAGAGCCCGCTCCACTTGACGGCGGTGGCCGCTCCGAACAGGATGCCCGCGGTGAGAAGCCAGGGCCGCCACGACAGGGCCGGGCCCCAGTCGATGTCGCGACCGGCATCCGCCCGGCGTGCAAGCCAGAGCGACAGGCGACCGGCGCTCTTGGCGCGGTCGAGCATGATCGCCCCGAAGCCGAGCAGCGTGAAGATCATCACGAAGTTGTCCAGAAGTGCCGTGCGCGACATCACGATCGCGTGACCGTCGATCGCGAACAACCCACCGGCGATGGTGGCGAGCAGGGTCGAGTTGAAAAGCGCACGCGCGATGATCACGAGCAGGAACACCGCGAGGATGCCCACTATCGCCGTGCTGATGCGCCACCCGATCGTGTCCTGTGCGCCGAATACGCGCAGGCCGAGCGCGATCATCCACTTGCCGAGAGGCGGATGCGCCACATACGAACCGTTTGTGGTGAAGATGTCGACATTGCCGGCAGTGAAGGCCTTGTCGGCGTTGTCGGGCCAGGATGCCTCGTAGCCAAGGTTCAGGAGAGTCCAGGCATCCTTCACGTAAAAGGTTTCGTCGAACACCAGCGAGCGGGGATCGCCGAGTCGCACGAGGCGGAGTACCGCGGCGAGCAGCGTCACCGCAATCGGGCCGCCCCAGTACCAGATTCGCTGAGCACCGGGCAGAGCGAGCAGCCGACCCCACCACAGGTCGAGTCGAGTGCCGGACAGCTCGTCACTGTCGGGTGAGGCCGACTGCGCTCCCGGCGCGCCGACCATGGCGTCGATGTTGGCCTCGGGTCTGCTCACAGGTGCAATGGTAACGAGGGTTCGCTGCAAGGATGGGAAGGTGATCATCCTCGCAGCGACTCCGATCGGCAACCTCGGTGACGCCTCGCGGAGGCTGGTGGAGGCGCTCGGAAATGCCGAAGTGATCGCCTCGGAGGACACGCGAGTCACCATCCACCTCATGCGGGCGCTCGGTATCGAGAACCGTCCCCGGCTGATCGCGCTGCACGAACACAACGAGGTCGAGAAAGCGTCGGAGATCGCAGAACTAGCCAGAGAGACGGATGTGCTGGTGCTCACAGATGCCGGAATGCCGGCGATCAGCGACCCGGGATTCTCGATTGTGACTGCCGCGATCGCCGCCGGGGTCACGGTGACGGCACTTCCGGGCCCGTCCGCGGTGATCACCGCCCTTGCGCTGTCGGGGCTGCCCACCGATCGTTTCACCTTCGAGGGCTTCCTGCCGCGCAAGGGACGGCTCGCCTCGCTGCGCCAACTCGCCCGCGAACCGCGCACCATGGTGTTCTTTGAATCACCGAACCGGCTCGCGGATGCCCTCGGCGATATCGCGACGGCATTCGGGCCCGATCGTCGGGTGGCCGTCTGCCGCGAACTCACCAAGCTCTATGAAGAGGTGCGCCGGGGCACCGCCGCCGAGCTCGTCGAGTGGGCAACGGCGGGCGTGAAGGGCGAGATCTGCATCGTCGTAGAAGGTGGGGCCCTGCAGGAGATCGACCTCGTGGCGGGAATCGTGCAAGTGCAGAGGCTCGTTTCGGCCGGGTCGAAGCTCTAGGACGCGGCATCCGAAGTGGCGGATGCGACCGGCCTCGGCAAGCGGGATCTCTACGAGGGCGCGCTCAGGGCGCGCTGAGCCTGGCCTTCTGGTCGCCGCTGAGAACGAGCTCGGCGGCACCGGCGGAGTCGGTGACCGTCGCGGGTCTGGAGGCTCCGGGTATCGGGACAACGCAATGGCCGAGAGAGAGCTCCCAGGCGAGGGCGACCCGTTGCGGGCTCACGTCGAGCTCGAGCGCGACCTCGGTGAAGACACTGCCCGCCGCGAAGACCTCGTCACCCCGGCCGATCCCGCCGAGTGGACTCCAGGGCAGGAACGCGATCTCGTGGTCGACGCAATAATCGAGCTCGCCCTGGCTCGACCGGTAGGCGGGGGAGAACTGGTTTTGTACTGACACCAGCCGACCGCCAAGCACATGGTCGGCCAACGCGATCTGCGCGACGGTGACGTTGGAGATGCCCGCCATGCGAATCACCCCCTCGTCGACTAGCTCCCGAATGGCCCCGATCGAGTCCTCGTAGGGAACTCCGGGGTCGGGGCGATGAAACTGGTAGAGCCCGATCGCGTCGACACCGAGCCGTGCTCGGGACTCCCGCGCGGCCCTCTTGAGGTGGGCGGGAGTACCGTTGCGGTCCCAGGGGCCGCCGTCTCGGTAGAGCAGACCTCCCTTCGTGGCGACGAGCACCTCCTCGGGGCGACCCCGCAGTGCTTCGGCGACAAGGATTTCGTTGTGTCCGGGGCCGTCGGCATCCGTCGTGTAGGCGTCCGCGGTGTCGATGAGGGTGATGCCGACATCCAGGGCGGCGTGGATGGTCGCGATCGCCCTCTCGCGATCCGGTCGGCCTGGCAGGGAGAGTGGCATTGCACCCAGCCCGATGGCGCTGACTTTCACATCGCCGATCCTGCGGTATTTCATGCGCTCAGCCTAGATCCCGCGCCTGAATCGGAGCGCACGCGCAGTTTTTTTGCGTTGTTTGTAAAATCCATGTGAACCCCTTTGTGGGGGTAATCGAGCGGGGCTATTGTCACGATTGCGCCTTTTGCTTGCGCGGTCATTCTTCATTGGGGAAGGTTTCAGAACTTGGACAATTGCGCGCGCCGGAGGATGTTCTCTCGTAGGACACTCGGCATCGTGGCCACGGCCACCACCGTCATCGCACTCTCGCTCACCGGCGTGTCGACAGCCTCGGCTGCTGATCGCGATTCCTTCGCGGGATCGGTGCCCAAGTGGGCCACCGCCGCGAACGACGCGGGAGTCACGGCCCCCGACCAGACCGTCGAGGGTGAGATCTATCTGCCACTGCGCGACCAGGCGGGTGCCGAGGCTCTCGCCACGGCCGCCTCGACGCCCGG
>JANYIZ010000120.1 GCA_025408445.1 Frigoribacterium sp.
GATCCCGGGCTGGCTCGCCATCGAGCGCACCCACCGTGCCGCTCGTGCCGGTCGCAACCCGTCCACGGGTGAGGCCATCCAGATCAAGGCAGGCTACGGCGTTAAGGTCAGCGCCGGCAGCAAGCTGAAGGCCGCTGCAAAATAGTCTATTTTTCTCGTCTTGAAGGGGATGTCGGCCTCACGGTCGGCATCCCCTTCGGTCATCCTGCCCTTCTGCTGCTCGCAAGCGGCGATCGGGGCGGGGGTCCAGATTGCTGATCTAGGCTGAAGAACGTGCCACGGATCGTGAAAATCGCCGGTCCAGCGCTGCTCTTGGTCATTGCCTTCGCATCCCTGCTTGCCGCGCTGGCGTTCGGCCATGCCGCGGACGCCCCCCGGCTCATCGATCCGGGCGCTCTCGTGCGTTACGGCGTGCCGATCGCCACCATGCTGTTCAATCTCGGCGTGGCCGTCACTCTTGGGTCGCTCGTACTTCTGTGTTTCGCCATGAGCGCCGACAAGCCGGAATTTGCCCGAACTCTCGACATCGCCGCTGGCGCGGCGGGCTTCTGGGCAATCGCCTCGGCGGTCACCGGCTTTCTCACCTTCATGAACTTCTACACAAAACCGATCACACTCGACGCACACTTCGGGTCGATACTCGGCGACTTCCTCACCAACCAGGAGATCGGGCAAGCCTGGCTCGCGAGCACCCTCGTCGCCGCAGTGGTGACGGTGCTGTGCTTCGCCGTGCGCAACCGCACGATGCTGGTATTCGTCACGGTCTTCGCCGCGGTCGGGCTGGTGCCCCAGGCATTGCAGGGACACTCGGCGGATGCCGCCGGGCACGACGCAGCGGTCACCTCCCTCGGTCTCCACGTGGTGTTCGCGGCAATCTGGCTCGGCGGGCTCGTCACTATCGTGTTCATCCGCAAGTCGCTCGAGGGCGGACGGATCGGGCCGATCATCTCCCGCTACTCCACGCTAGCCCTCATCTGTTTTGTCGTGGTTGCGGCCTCCGGCTATGTGAACGCGGCCCTGCGCGTCGGCTCGATCACGCAGCTGCTCACGCCATACGGCATCCTCGTGCTCGTCAAGATCTTCGCCCTGCTCACACTCGGACTGTTCGGTCTCGGCGAGCGACGCTTCCTCATCGCAAAGATGCAGTCGTCGGCCCACAGCGGCAATCGCTTCTTCTGGTGGCTGATCGCGGCGGAGCTCGGCTTCATGGGCCTCGCCTCTGGTGTGGCCGCGGCTCTGGCGAGGACCGCCACTCCGGTGTCGCAGGATGCGACCCTCACCTCGCCGGCCTGGATTCTCACGCAGGCCCCCCTGCCACCCGAGCTGACCTTTTCGCGCTACTTCACCACCTGGAACTTCGACATCCTCTGGGTACTGGTGATCGGCTTCCTCGCGTTCTTCTATATCGCCGGGGTGGTGCGGCTGCATCGCCGCGGCGATAAGTGGCCGGTGCATCGGCTCGTGGCCTGGCTTGCCGGTCTCGCCCTTCTGTTCTGGGTGACCAATGGCGGCATCAATCTTTATGAGAAGTACCTTTTCAGCGCGCACATGCTCGGGCACATGCTGCTCGGCATGATGATCCCGGTGCTGCTCGCACCGGCGGCTCCGATCACCCTCGCGTTGCGCACCATCGCGAAGCGATCGGACGGAAGTCGTGGCCCGCGCGAGTGGATCATGCTGTTTGTGCATTCGCGGGCCTCGGCCATCCTCTCCAATCCGATCGTGGCGGCCATGCTCTTCGTGGTGTCGCTGTGGGTGTTTTACTACACGCCCCTGTTCAGCTGGGCGACCACGGACCACATCGGCCACACCGTGATGATCGTGCACTTTCTCATCACCGGCTACCTGTTCGTGCAGGCGCTGATCGGCGTCGATCCGCTGCCCTACCGCGCGCCGTACCCCATGCGATTGCTCGTGCTGCTGGGGACGATGGCCTTCCACGCCTTCTTCGGGCTCTCGCTGATCACCGGCACCGGGCTGCTGCTTGCCAACTGGTACGGGGCGATGGGGCGGGCCTGGGGCGTCAGCGCGATCGCCGACCAGCAGATCGTCGGCGGCATCGCCTGGAGTGTCGGAGAGATCCCTACGATCATCCTCGCCATCACGGTGGCGATCATGTGGTCGAAGAGCGATGCGAGGGATGCCAAGCGGCTCGACCGCAAGGCCGAACGTGACGGTGACGCCGAACTGGTGGAATATAACCGGATGCTGGCAGACCGGGCTGCCCGGCGCTAGCCGCACTGCGTCGCCTCGGCGAGGGGCGTCGTGCGTTGCACCCGCGTCTCTGCTCCCATGAGTGACACGCGTGCCCGAAAATCCGGGCGCGCGTGTCACTCACGGCCGCGCCGGCTACGGCCCGCGCCCTCTCGGACCGCACAGGTGAGAGAGGAGAGAGTGTCACGCGACCAGCGGACACTACTGTGCCGTGATCACCGGACTGCCGTTACTGGCGAAGGTGATGAGGTATCGCACGCTGAATGGCACGTCGGCGTCGAAGGTGGAGAGGCTTCCGTCGAAGATCGATTTCACCTTCACCGTGAGATGGGCGACGGCTCCCGTCTCGGGAACCTGCCAGCGTCCCGCCGTGCTGCCCGGCACGATGGTGACGATCGGATAGCTCACGATCGACCAGGTCGGAACGCTCTGTAGGCGGTCCGTGATCTGCTCCCCCATTGGACAGCCGGTGGGCAACAGCACCTTTTGGATTGTGCAGGCGGCCAGGAACTTGTCGAGTTCCTTCTGCACCTCACGAACGAATGCCGGGTTGGCCTGGATATCGACGGTGGCCTGCGCGACGGTGGCCGGCTCGTCGATCAATGCCGTCACCTTCGCGGCTGCGAGGTAGGCGGAAGAGTGGCTCAGCACTACCCGGCCCGGGGTAAGTACACGATAGGTGTGCATCCGGCCCGAAGCGATGATGGGCAGGGTGACGCCATTGGCAACCACCCCGGTTCCGTTCTGAACGGTGACACCGAGGAGGCTCTGAGGCGAGTCGACGAATCGCCACGCGGAGAAGACCCCGAGGCGCGCACCGGTGTGTTCCACGACGAAAGAGGAGGTACCCGCGCTGCCGCCAATGGTGTAACCGTATAAGACGGTGTGACGCCCGCCGCGGTCGTCAGTATCGCGAATGAGGTGGATGTCCGTGAGGGAGGCGAGTGCGGCGGGCGCCAGGAGCTCGTCCGTTCCGTCCGCGCTGACCGTGACGCCGGGCATCCGCCGGGCATCCGCCACGTCCTGCCTGGCGACGGCGTGGAGGTAGGAGGAGACGAATCCTGAAGCGCTGTAGACGGTGACATTGAGTGTCGTCACCGTGCCGAGGAAAGCTAGCAGCAGCACCCCCAGCAGTACGAGCCAGCGGGCTACTATTCGGGGCGGCATCTCCACATCCTAAGCGGCACCCGCGGGCCAGGGTTCTCTACAGGAGGCCACCGTGCGCGGAGTGATCCGCTTCGCTGGCGGTAGATTGGAGTGCTGTCCGGATGCCGGGAGGAAGGGGTTTCGTGGCCGAATTCGCACTCTCCGCCGAGCAGGCCGCCGTCTTCGAACTCATCGAGAACACCCGCGAGAACATCTTCGTCACCGGTCGCGCTGGCACGGGAAAATCCACACTGCTGAACCACCTGTCGTGGAACACCTCCAAGCAGGTGGTGATCGCCGCGCCAACGGGCGTCGCAGCACTCAACGTGGGCGGGCAGACCATCCACTCACTCTTCCGGCTGCCGATCGGGGTGATCGCCGACCAGGCGATCGATCAGGTCCCCGAGCTACGCAAGCTGCTGAACACCATCGACACCCTGGTTATCGACGAGGTCTCGATGGTCAACGCCGACTTGGTGGATGCCATCGACCGCAGCCTGCGCCAGGCGCGCCAGAAGCCATTCACCGCCTTCGGGGGCGTGCAGGTGGTCTTGTTCGGTGACCCCTACCAGCTCGCCCCGGTACCGGGTGATGCCGACGAACGGGCATACTTCGCTGACCAGTACAGGTCGATGTGGTTCTTCGACGCCAAGGTGTGGCAGGAGACCGAGCTACGCATCTTCGAGCTGACTACCATCCACCGCCAGCATGAGGCCGAATTCAAGTTCATGCTCAATGCCGTACGCCATGGCATGGTCACCGCCGAAATTGCGGGTCGCCTCAACGAGACCGGGGCACGCTCGGCCCCGACGGATGGCACGATCACGCTCGCGACGCGCAACGACACGGTCAACCGCATCAACGCCGCCGCCCTCGCCCGTCTGCCCGGTGCCGTGAAGACGGCCAAAGCAGACGTCACGGGAGAGTTCGGCGGCCGCTCCTATCCGGCCGACGAGTCGTTGCAACTCAAAGTCGGCGCGAGAGTGATGTTTTTACGCAACGACTCCGTTGGTGAGGGCGGCCAGCGCTGGGTGAACGGCACGGTGGGCACGGTGACGAAGATCGCCTCAACCGTATTCGTGGACGTCGATGGCGAAGTGCATGAGGTGCAGCCGGCCATCTGGGAGAAGTTCAAATACACCTACTCGGCGTCCACTAAGACGCTGAAGAAAGATATTGTGGCCGAATTCACCCAGTTCCCCCTCCGGCTGGCGTGGGCGGTCACCATCCACAAGTCCCAGGGCAAGACATACGATCGCGCGATTGTGGACCTCGGATCTGGCACCTTCAGCGCAGGACAGACCTACGTGGCGCTCAGCCGGCTCACCGAGCTCGAGGGGCTCTACCTCTCACGGCCACTGCGGCCGAGCGACATCCGTGTTGACCCGGACGTGCAACGGTTCATGAGCGGGGCAACGGCGGTGCCCGGCATCGAGGCGTGAACGGGCCCTAGCGTGGCTGCGCCGTAGCGTGGCTGCGACGCAGCCTCGCAACGCGGCGGCCTTGGCGCTGAAAAGGTCAGGGAGAATTGACCCTTCGGTCTCACAGCCGAACTGCCGCTGCATGAGCGATTGGTCGACGCGTGCACTCGTCGGGAGAGAGGCCAGATCGAGGCGGATGGCGGACGGCCGCGCGAGTTGCGGGCTGACGAACGGCGCAGCTACCGGATCCTCCACCATCCGCTCCCCCGCGGATTCGACAGGCGAGTAGGTGAAGGGCCGTGGGTAACAAGCGCGATGTCGGTCTCGCGGGTGCCCGCGTCCGTAATGGGGTCGGACCGGAAGCCTGTGCCCTCGCTGTCACCGGGGGCGGACCAGGAGCGTGCGGGCAACTCTCGCCTGAAGGGTATGACAAAGGCCATGACGACTCTTGAGCTCGGGTGAGGTGACTCGAAGTGTATTCAGATGGAGTGACTGATGCTGCGCTTAATGGCCCATCCCGGGAAGATTCATGGTCATCATTCCGCCCATGGTGCCGCCGTGTTCGATGGCGACCGCACCGGCCTGAGTGGCGGCGAGCGCCGGAGTTGTGAGAGCGCCAACGAGTATGCCGGCAATAATCACAGCGGATAGATATTTCACGGCGGTGGCCGGCTTGGCAGCCGGAGTCGACGGCTCGGTTTCGGCCTCGGTCTCGGTCTGCCGACGCAGGATGACGCTTAGTATGCCCGCGATGAAGAGTTCGAAAATGGCCGCGATCCCCATTGGCACAAAGCGCAGCGAGGAGGCGACCTGCGGTGCGGCGAGAAGGGTGACCGTGACCGTGAGAAGGCTCCAAAGCAGGAGCGGTGTGACGGCACCGGCGTGAGCCAGCCGGGGCGAGACTAGACGGTCTTTCACGAGGATGAGCACGCCCCAGGAGAGTTCGGCGATACCGAATAGCGCCAGGGGGATGCTGATCGCCAGGGGAGAGCTGATCACGAGTGCCAGGTGGATGATTCCAGCACCAATGGCTGCGAACGAGAGCCAGGCGCGGACAATAACAGTCATGTGAGCTCTCCCGTGCGATTCTGTCGGCAGATCGTTACGCGGTGGCGTGGGCGCGGACGACCTTATCGGCGCCGAGACCGACGCCGAGCAGGATCACGGCGCTGCCGAAGTGGAGCACGTTATCCGCGCTGTTGATGGCCAGGATGTTGGCGGCCGAGTTCAGGATGAATAGGCCGACGATGCCGAGCAGCAAGTAGGCCGCGCCGACGACGGAGTTGACCGTCTTTGAGGCGCGCACGTTGGACAGTCCGGCGATGAGCAGGGCTGCACCGATGAGAAGGTGGGCCACGTTATGGAACACGTTGACCTCGAAGATGCCGAGCAGCAGGCCGCCCTTGGTGTCGAAGAATCCAACACCGGAGGTAGCCGTGAAGCCGAGCAGGCCGACGAGAAGGTAGACCGCACCGAAGACAGTTGCCAGCAGGCGGTTGGGCGACTTGGACATGATATTTCTCCTCTACAGCTCGACGGGTGTCTCGCTTGACTAGGTGTTCGACACCATCGACCTCACGGTTTGGTAGCGGATGCTCATCGTGCGTTCAGCGCGCCTGCAGAAGGCGTGCACTGACTACTCAGTATGGGTGAGCTGTGTCACCGCTGCCGTTCGTGCGTCACTATGGGAGCATGCCGATCATCCCCGACAGCAAGAACTGGACCTGGGTGCTGGAGCGACCCTGTGCCGAATGCGGCTTCGACGCCGCGACCATAACTGAATACGAGGTCGCTGGCATTGTGCGTGCGAACGCCGCGGCCTGGCCGGCGGTGCTGGAGCGTGCGGATGTGGCGGTACGCCCCGATGGCAGCACTTGGTCCGGGCTCGAATACGCCGCGCACGTGCGCGATGTGTTCCGCCTCTACCGCTCACGCCTGCTCCTGATGCTCGCCAAAGACGACCCGATGTATCCCAACTGGGACCAGGACGAGACCGCGGTGGTGGAGCGCTACAACGAACTGGATCCCGCCATCGTTGCGACCGAGATCATCGAGGCTGGCTCCGCGCTCGCCGATGCCTTCGACGCAGTGCCGGCAGATTCGTGGCACCGCCCCGGCCGCCGCAGCGACGGCGCCCGATTCACCGTCGCGAGCTTCGCCGTGTATCTCGCGCACGATCCCACGCATCACCTCTGGGACGTGCGCGCGCGCCCCTGAGTGACACTCGCGCCTGAATATGCGGGCACGAGTGTCACTCACGGGCGCAGAGGGCGCGCCGGGCGCAGCAGGAGACTACTTGCTCGTGCCCTGCGACACCGAACCCTGCAGTTGGCGCTGGAAGACCAGGTAGACGATGAACACCGGCACGATCGTCATGACGGCTCCGGCGAAGAGCTGGCCGAAGTTGACCGAGTATCCGGCCTGGGAGGCGAACGACGCCATGCCCTGGGTGAGCACGTAGTTCTTCGGGTCGGTATTCAGTGCCACCGGCAGCAGGAACTGGTTCCACAGGCCGACAAAGTTGAGGATGGCCACGGTCGCGAGCCCGGGGCGGGACATCGGCAGCATCACCTGAAAGAACGTACGCCATTCGCCCGCGCCATCCAGGGCCGCCGCCTCGGCGATTGAGAGGGGAAGCGCTTTGAAGAACGAGAAAAGAAAGAACACGGTGAACGGCAACGCGAACGCCGCATAGGTAAGGATGAGGCCGGGCAGCGTGTTGAGCAGGCCGATGTTGCGCAGCACGAAGAACAGCGGCACTATCGCGAGGAAGATCGGGAAGGTGAGCCCGGCGAGCATCAGGTAGTAGATGGCTCGGTTTCCTGGAAACTGGAACCGGGCGAGCACATATGCGCACATCGCCCCGAACAGCATCGTGACGGCAAGGGCACCGAACACCACAATGATCGAGTTCAGCAGGAAGCTGCCGATGCCGGCGGTGGTCCAGGCGCCGACGTAGTTGTCGAAGTTCCATTTCGACGGTAGCGAAAAAGGCGACGAGAAGATTTCGGAGCTCGTCTTGAACGAAGACATGACCGTCCAGAGCAGCGGAAGCACCACGATGAGGGACCAGATGGTGAGGATGGTGTGCGAGATTCCGCCGACGACTCGGTCACTCGTCGTTGGCGTCGACTTGCGAGTGATGACGCGGGCCGGGACATCCGCCTTGATCGTGGTCATTCTGCCACCTCGTTCGTTCCGCCGGTAAGCCGGTTCACCACAAATACGAGACCGGCGAATGCCAGCGTGACGACTGCCAGCACGACACCCATGGCGCAGGCGAGTCCAAACTGGCCCTTGGTGAACGCCGTGGTGAAGAGCTGCTGCGCCATGACAAGGGTCGAGTTGTTGGGCCCGCCGCCCGCGTTGAGCACCGACATGTAGACAAAGGCGTCCAGCGCGAGGATGCCCATGTAGATGTAGGCGGTCTGGATGTTGTCTCGGATGAGTGGGATCGTGATCGTCACCGCGGTGCGGAACCGGCCAGCCCCATCGATACGCGCCGCCTCGAAGATCTCGGCCGGGATCCCCTTGATCGCGGCGACAAACAGCACCATATAAAACCCGACGAGCCCCCAGACGATTACGAAGATCGTCGCAATCATGGCGGTGCGCTGGTCACCCAGCCAGGCGAAGGACTGGTACTGGTCGAACCCGAGACCGGTCAGGATCCCGTTCAGCAGGCCGGCACTCGGGTCGTAGACCCGTCCCCAGATGATGCCGATCACGATGGCGGGGATCACATAGGGAAAGAACGACACGACCCGATAGACGCTCGAGTTGCGGAGACCGCGAACCGGGCCGTGACTCGGGCCACCCACGGTCACGAGCGAGGCGAGGATCAGGCTCAGTATCACCGTGATGATCGGAAGCACGATCACCAGGATGAGGCTGTTACCCATCGCCTTCAGGAAGATGTCATCGGAGAAGAGCTTGGCGTAGTTTACGAGGCCGATGAAGTTCATTCCTGGCGTGAAACCAGACCAGTCGGTGAGCGAGTAGTAGAAGGCCTGGATGAACGGCCACACCACGAACAGCACGTAGCCGAGTACGGGCACGACCAGAAACACGACCATGAAGCTGATCTTGTCGAAAGTAAGGTCACGCCGGCTCCAGCGCCGGCCGGCAGGGACTCTGCCGGCCGGCGCTGGAGTGGGAGGAACGACAGCGGTCATGTGACCGTGACCTTTTTCACCGAGCTGTCGTTGCGCACCTTGTCGGTGATGGACTGCAGGCTCGAGGTCAGTGTCGCGACCGAGGAGTCGCCCTGTAGGAACGTGTTCCACACCACAAGCTGGTCGGTGTTGAGTCCGTAGAGGTCCACAAAGTTCCACGAGAACACGTCGCTGCCTGCGCCTTCCAGAAGCTTCACCTGCGAGACGAGGGCCGTCGAGCCGAAGCCATCCGCCGGAATGGTTCCTTTCACAATGGTGGACGAGAACGTCGTCTTCGCAAAGTTCACCGCCGCATCGTTGGAGAGCATTGTGCGCAGGAACTCTTTGCCACCGGCCACGTTCTTGCCCTGGGATGGCACGATGTAGCCTTCGCCCGCGGTGGAGTGCAACGATTTTTGCGGGAACTTGGATGACGTCGTCACCGTCAGTTCGGGAGCACCGGTCAGCTTGAATCCTGACTTGGTCTGCGTCTTCATCTCGTTCTCGATCCAACCGCCGGAGGGGTACAGCAGAAACTTCTCCTCGTTGCTCCACTGCGCCTGGGCTGCGGTGAACTGGGTTCCCGCACCACCCGGCTGCATGTAGCCGGCATCGATGATCTTCTTGAGGCCGGCGAAGACATCCTGGAGGGGCTTCAGCGACCAGCATCCTTCCTTCAGGTTCTCGAGCGCGAGGCGCACATCGTCGCCCCCCTCCTTGATCGCCGAGGCGATAGCCATCGTCTGGTAGTAGGTGGCCGCTTCCTTGCCCCAGCCGAACAGGTACTTGCCCTTGGCCTTGGCCTTAGCGCCGAGGGCGAGTGCCTCCTCGTAGGTGGTGGGAACACTCCAGCTGTTGCTCTCGAACAGCGCGGCGGAATACCACATGGCGTAGACGGTGAGTACGTAGTTGAGCTGCACGAATTTGCCGTCGAAGGTGCCCGGCTTGATCACGCCGGCGTACAGCGTGTCCTTGATGACCTTGCCCTCGAGGTTCTTCGCCTCGATCACCGAGGTGAGATCTTCGAGCTGGGCGCGAATGGTGTTGATGCCGATGAGATTCGCGCCACTGTTATCGATGACGTCCGGCGGGTTGCCCCCGACAAATCGAGGTTGGAGGGTCTGCGCAATGTTGGTGGCTGCCGTGACCTTGACGGTGGATCCCGCCTGCTGTTTCTCAACGATCTTTCCGGCGAAGTCGGCGTAGTCGATTCCGTAGCCGCCCTTGAAGATGACCGCGTCGACCGTGGACTTGTCAACCATGCCGAACGGGTTCTTCGCCGAGACGGTGCCGCCCGGCGTCGTGGTGCCTCCTCCTCCGGCGGCGCAGGAGGCGAGCATTCCTGTGGCGGGAATGAAGACGGCCGCGGCAACGGCGCCGCGCAGGAACTGGCGACGCTGGAAGGGCTTCTCTGTGAGTGTCATTCTGTACTGCCTTTCATTTTTCGTGGGACGAGGATTCTTGAGGCTTCGAAATCAGACGTTGCGAGTGATGTTGTAGCGCAGTTCGAGGGCCCTGTTGTGCTCATCGCCGCCGGGAATATTCGCAGAGATGTACAGGGGAGGCGTCGTGCCCGTCGCCGCGATCCGCCGGGCGGTACCGATGGTCAGCAACTGGGCGATGTACGCGGCGGTGATGGATGACACCGCACCGACCGGGATTCCACCGGGCAGTTCGATCGTGGCGTCGCCGAACGGCGCGAGGTTGTCGATCACCACATCCGCCACGTCGCGCAGGCGCTTGCCGCTGGAGTGCTTGGGGTCGACTCGCATGGTGTGGTCGAGGCTCGTGACCGCGACCACAGGGTGTCCGTGCTGCTTTGCCGCGAGAGCCAGCCCCACGATGGACCCGTTGACACCCGAGTTGGAGGCGATGACGAAAACGTCATCGGGGCCGGCCTCCGCGATTGCATAGAGCTCGTCGGCGATATCGGGATTGCGTTCGAGCGACGAACCGCCGAGGGCGCTGATGTCGAGGCTGCCGCGCAGCACCACATCCCGAAGGGCGATTTTCTTCGTGGGGATGAGTCCACCAGCGCGTCCGGCGATCTCCATCGCAAAGGCCTCGGAGTGTCCGGTACCAAAGGCCTGGATCACCCCTCCGCGCTCGATGGCCGAGACGAAGAGCGCTATGGCGTCGTCGAAACCTCCGGCTTCCGCGCTCGCGGCGAGCGCGTCGATTCTGGACTGGACTTCGCTTGTGAAGCGGCTGTCCAGGTTGGCCTGGGTGACAGTGTCTGACACGATTCCTCCTGTTTCATTCCTTCGTTGGCTCGGTGTCACGCGCGGGGCGCGGCGAGAGCGGGGTGCGCCGTGGTCTTCGGTGCGTAGCAACGGCGAGCGCGGAGGCGGCGAGGTTGTTGGTCGACCGCGAGAAGTTCTCCTGAGCGGTGAGTAGGTAGAGCAGGTCGAGCACGAGAAGTTGGCCGTGCTTGGCCGAGAGGTCATCGGGCTGGAGGAACTGCTCGTAGACCGAGGTCACGATCGTGAGGTCGGCATTCTCGGCGAGTGGTGAGGTCGGATTATTGCTGATGGCGACGGTGAGCGCTCCCGCGCGCCCTGCCTCCCGCAGCATCTGGATGGTCTCTTCGGTTCGTCCTGAATTCGAGATTCCGATGGCGACCGACTCGACATTTTGGATGGCGGCGCTCGTCAGCCCGGCATGCACTTCTGACCACACATGCGCGTTGATCCCGATGCGATAGAGCCTCGCCTGCATCTCTTCGGCGAGAAAGGCGCTGCCACCGACGCCATAGATGTCGACGTGGCTGCTCGTCGCCAGGCGCTTAGCGATCTTTTGCATCAGTGGGAGGTCGATTGCCGCGGCAGTCTCACGCAGGGTTCGCGCGTGGGCGTTGATGAGAGTACTGAGCACATCGGCGGCGGGATCGTGCGGTCCGAAGGCGCGGCCGATATCGGTCTTCCACGATTCTCTGGCAGTGCTGCGGCCGAAGTCGGTGGCGATGCTCACTCGGAACGGCACGTACCCCTGGTAGCCGATCAGACGGCAAAAGCGGGTGACAGTGGCCGCGGAAGCGCCTGCTTTGGCGGCAAGCTGGCCGATGGAGAGCTTGAGAGGCGCCTGCGGATATTCGAGGAGATAGTCGGCAATCTTCGCCATGGCCCCCGACATCTCCGGCCGCCGCGAGAGGATGCGGTTGGCCACGCCAGTGGCGTGCTCGCCGGTGACGGCGACGGGCGGAAGAGAAGCGATGGTAATTTCAATCTCCTTTTGCACACTGTGACGAAAATTATTCTTACAGTACAGTGTGCTCAGATCCCAAACATTTCGAAGAAGTAACAATGCGAAGAATTTTGGCAATTGACGCCGGCGGCACCTCCTCACGGGCGGTGCTGTTCGACGTCAACGGAGAATGCCGGGGATTCGGGCGCGCCGGGGGAGGAAACCCGACGGCTGTCGGAATCGCCGCCGCCGTCGATGCCCTCGGGCTCGCGGTCGAGCGGGCTCTGGGTGGCACAGCCTCAGGAAGTGCGGCAGATTCGTTCGTCGTCGTTGCCCTGGCTGGCACTGCGACGGCGCCATTTCTCGCACTGCTGGACGCGCGCTTGGCACATCTCGGCCTCCACGGGCGCAGCGTGATCGAACCGGACCTGCTCGGAACTTTCTGCTCCGGTACCTCGGATCACCACGGCTACGCAGTCATTGCCGGTACGGGCGCGATCGCTGCCCGAGTGGTTGGCGGGCACATCCACACGGTGAAGGGCGGGTCAGGGTGGCTGCTCGGCGACACCGGCTCGGGATTTTGGATCGGGCAGCAGATCGCACGCGCCGTTGTTGCATCGCTCGACGGGCTCGGCCCGTCGACCGCACTCACTCCGCTCCTGCTCACGGCGACCGGCATCGAGCGCACTGGCGTCCGAAGTCGAGGGCGGTCGGAGGAACTTTCGCAACTGATGCGGGAGCTCTACGCGCTCCGCCCGGTCGAACTTGCGCGATTCGCCCCCCTGGCCTTCGAGGCGGTCGAGCACGGAGATATCGAGAGCGAGACGACGCCGGATGTGGTGGCTCGCGACATTCTCGAGGTCGCCGCGTCAGCAATCGCCCGCGTGCTCGCCGCCGCTGTCGAATCGGATGTCAAGCCGGAAGTCGACGGTTGCGTCGTCCTCGGAGGCAGCGTGCTAGCAGCGGGCCTCGCACGAGCCCCCGATATCTTCACCCACCGGTTGCGGGCTGCGGCGGGCGGGTTTGAGCTGGTCACGGTGGAAGACGGCGTCGTTGGAGCGGCCGTGCTCGCTCTTCGACACCTTGGACGAGAGGTGGATGTCGAATTTCATCGGCGGCTCGTTCGTGAGGTTGACCGGGTGCGCACCCCGGCGACACAGGTATGACCGGCATTGCGATCATCGGCCGCGGGGCGATGGCACACGCCCACGCGCAGGCATGGAGCGAGCTCGGGCTCGGCGACAGCATCCGTTATGTCAGCGCACTGACGGATGGCCCACCGCTGCCGCACGCTCCGCGCGCGCGATTCGAGCCGGACCTCGGTGTGATTCTGGCCGACCCGCAGGTGCACATCGTCTCGGTCTGCACTCCGACGCCGACGCATGTCGACATCGCGATCCGCGCACTGCGGGAGGGTAAGAGCGTGTTACTCGAAAAGCCAATCGCCCTTTCCATTGCCGCAGCGGTCGCCCTTCGCGATGAGGCGGCGCGCAGTGCCGGGGTGCTCATGGTGGCTCACGTGGTGCGGTTCTTCGACGGTTACCGCGTCATCCGCGAATTGGTAGAGGGCGGGATACTCGGAGCGGTGCTCTCCATCCGGGCTGGCCGGTTCAGCTCGGCACCGCGCCCGTCGCCCTGGTGGCATGACGAGTCGAAGTCCGGCGGAATCGTCGTCGATTTCAGCATCCACGACTTCGACCAGCTCAACCTCTTCCTCGGCAGACCCCTCGCGGTGACCGCGCGCCGCACGCACCCGGATGGCCCGGTCGAGGCAATCGTCGACTATGAGGGAGGCGGGGTGGGACACGTCATCGGCTTTATGGGAATGCCGCCCGGATTCACCTTCGCCTCCACTCTTGACCTGGTCGGCACGGCGGGGCTTGCGACCTATGGCTATTCGGGGGCTCTCGACTCGGGGGTGCGATCGGTGGTGCCGGACACCGTGCGGCTGCAGACCGCCACGGGCGTGACCGAGCGGATGATCGCCGCCCACAATCCGTACCGTAACCAGGCCGAATATTTCCTCGAGTGCGTGAGAGCCGCATCCGTTCCACAATTCTGCTCAGTGGACGCGGCGGTGCTGGCACTCGCGGTGGCGCTCGCGGCACGGGAATCGTTGCAGACCGGATCGCGGGTCGACCTGGCTGTGTGACGCCGAGTACGGCCTGTCGAAGCCGGTCAGTTGAGCAGGTGGTCCTCGAGAAACGATGACGTACGCGCGAAGGCGAGGGCGGCAGCGTTGACATCCACTCGATCAGTGATGCTCGCGTTGGCGAAGGAGTGCACAGTGGCGAGGTAGGTCCAGTCGGTGATCGGAGTGCCGTGGTCCTTCAGCCGGTCGATGAACGACTCGGGATCTTCGCCCTCGTCCCACTCGTCGATTTCGGCCAGGTGCAGCAGCACCGGGGCCGGGATGATGCCGTGCTGGGCAGGTCCGAGAGTCGCGTAGTAGGCGACGACTGCATCCGCTGATCCACTCTGCGCGTGCAGCAGGGCGAGCCAGCCGCCGAGCGAGAAGCCGACGACTCCTATTCGTGTCGAGCCTTCCGCGCGGGCGACCCGGATGATGTCGTCGAGTTCTGCCAGCGCGCCAGCGACCTCAAGTTGGGCCATGAGAACTTCTGCGGTGGCCATCTCGATGGTTGCGACACCCGCATAGAAATCAGGCACGATCACACGGTATCCCTGGCTTGCCAGCGCCTCCCCGTAATTCGCGAGCCAGGGAAGGCGGCCGTACCAGTCGTGCACCACTATCACGAGCGGCCCGCCCGGGTCGCCGAAGGAGAGGGGGATTCCCGGCGACGGGATGGGGACGAGCTGTGACATACCGGCCCTTAGAGAGAATGACGGGTGGTCTCGATGCAGGTCACTCTAGCCGAGGAGGATGCCCCGGGGCGCTTCGCAGGCCGGATCAGGCCGAGCGCGCCGCCAGCTCCGCCTGCAGCGGCCAGTCTTGGTCGTCCAGTATCACCTGGGCGCAGACGCCGGTGTGAACGTTGACCACGATCGGTGCTCGGAGATTCAGGCGCGTGCCGGTCTCGGCCGGGTTCGCGACCACGAGTACCATCGCGTCCTCCGCGGAGTGCAGATCGATAGCCAGGCAGTGGTCGTCGGAGATCTCGGGGGAGTAGTCAGGCAGATAGATTGCGGCGTCGAGCACGAAGAGCCGGATCGCGCTGTTGTCGACCGCGCGGAGCGAGAACAGGCCGTCGGCCCCCGACACCTCGTTCAGGGTGAATTGGGTGAGCGGCGCGAGCCCGGCGGGGGGCGACACGAAGGCAAGGGAAGCGGTCATCGGAGGAAGTCCATCAGGGTGGGCTGCAGCGTGCGCGCGGTTACGGCGAGAGCTGCCTGGTAGGTGACTTCCTGCTGCTTGAGCTTGATCACGATCTCTCCCACGTCCATGTCTTCGATTCCCGCGCGCTGGGCCTCGAGGTTCCCGGTCTTCGACACGATGGCATCCTTTGCTGCACTGATCTGGTTTTGACGGGCGCCGGCGGCGGTCTGGGTGTTGAGCAGCGCGGTCATCCGGCTGTCGATCGCGGCGAGGCTCGGGCCCACATTCACGCCAGAGCGCAGGTCGGCGACGATGGTGTCGATGAGGGCGAACGCCGAGCTCGACCCGCTGCCGTAGGCGGCTGCGCCATCGGCATCCACCTGAACTGTGGCGTTGGTATCGATACGACGCGAGACGGATGCCCCGGTGCCGGTGTAGCTGAGGTCTGGCCGGAACGCGACACCGGCATCGGAACTGCCGGCGAAGACGGTGCGGCCGAGGTAGGTGGTGTTCGCTGTGCCGAGCAGATCGGAACGCAGGCCTTCAAGAGCCGTGGCGATCGCCTCTTTGGCGGTGGGCGAGAGCGCACCGTCGTTGGCACCCTGCACGGTGAGATCGCGCACCTGGTGCATGATGTCGGTGGAGGCGCTGAGAGTTGCGTCAACGGTGGAGAGCCACCCGATGCCATCTTCGATATTGCGCCCGAACTGGGCGGTCTGGCTCTGGGCGGCGCGGACGCGCATCGAGTCTGCGGTGCCGGTCGGGTCGTCCGAGGGCTTGGTGATCTTTTTCAGGCTCGTCGCGCTGTCCTGCAGCTTGGCAAGCAGCGCGGCTGCGGACTGCAGGTTGAACTGCGAGTTCGCCATCCTGGTCTGGCTAGTCACTCGATCGACCATGATCTACCTCCCCACTATTCCGGTGCGATTAATGAGAGTGTCGAGCATCTCGTCGACCGCGGTCATCACCCGGGCGGCGCCCTGGTATGCCTTCTGGAACGTCAGCATATTGACGTTTTCCTCGTCGAGGTCGACCGAGGAGTTGGCGAGCTGCGAAGCGGTCGCGGCGGCGGTCACGGAGTCGGCAAGGGTGGCCTGCTGCAGTGCGGTCTTCGACGCCGTGCCGATCTTTGTGACGAAAGCCGACCAGACGGAGTCGGGAGAGTTTGCGGCCGAGCCGAGCTGCGAGATCGCATCGGCATTGCCGCCGTTGCTGCCTCCCGCGCCCGGGGTACCGCTTGCGATCTGGGCGGCGCTGGTGGGCACGACAGACAGGCCGAGGGCGGCTGGGCCGCTGGTCCAGATCGCGAAGAAGTCGAGGCCGGTGGTGCCGGAGGGTGTTGCGCCGGCTTGGTGGGCGGTGTTGACCGTGTTGGCGAGGGAGGTGGCGAACCTGTTGTAGCCCGCCGCGGCCTCCGCGATCGCGCCACCGGTGCCGGTGCCGTTGGCCGCCGCGAGCATCGAGATCGAGCCGGCGATCTCACCGGATTCGACCGCGACGGACTGCCCGGGGCGATTGGTCCACTCCAGGGCGACGGGCGAGCCGCTCACTCCGGCGAGAGAGTTGGTGCCGGTGACGGTGACCGAGCGAAAAACGTCGCCGGAGACCAGCGCATTTCCGCCCACGAGCACCTCGGCGGTGCCGTCGGGAAGAGTGCGAACGGTGCCGCCCGTGAGAGCGGCAATAGACGAGGTGAGTGCCGAGCGCTGGTCGAGCATCTCGTTCACGGATCCGCTCGTGGCGAGGGTCTCGCGGATCTGACCGTTGAGAGCAGCGACCCGGGTGCCGGCATCATTGAGCTCAGCCGCCATGCCGTCGAGCTTGGTGCGCACATCGCTCCAGGCGGAGTCGACAGCCGAATAGCCGGTGGCTATCTGGCCCGCGAGCTGGCTGGCCTTCTGCAGGAGCACGCCAGCCGGAGCCTCTTCACCTGCTCGATTCGAGACATCACCCCAGGCGGACCAGAACTTCTGTAGCTGGTCGGAGATGCCGTTCTTGCCCGGCTCGTTGAGAGAAGCCTCGACGGTGTTCAGGGCATTGGAGCGCACGGCGAGGTTGCCGGATGTCGCGGCCGAGCTGCGAACGCGCCCGTCGAGAATCACGTCACCGAGTCGGGCGATTCCGTCGACGGTAACCCCCTGGCCGACCTGTGCCCGGATGAGTACAAGCGGACCGATCTGGGGGAGGGATCCAGCCGCGGCTGTGCTCACCCGCTGGCGGGTATACCCCTTTGTGCCGGAATTGGCGATGTTCTGCCCGACGACGTCGAGTCCTTGACGAGCGGCGTTGAGGCCGGTCAGAGCCGTATTCAGACCGCTAAATGTGCTCATCGGGTCACAGCTTCAGATCGAAGATCTGGGCCGAGGGAGTGGCATTGCCGGATTCACCGTTAGCGTCGTAGGTGCCGCTTTCGGTGCCTCCGTCGGCCTGTGCCTCTTGGATGAAACGCAGGGCCGTTCGCAGGTAGTGCTCGTTGAGGTCGCGGAGGTCGCGGATCTGCTCCGTGTACTCGGTGAGGGCATTCAGGTGTGCGCTGAAGATATCGGCCCAAGGGCCATCCGGCGCGGTGTCGACGAGTTCGCGCAGGGTCGCGTTCTGGGGCGCGCCCCACTCTTCGGCGACGACGGCTGCTTCGACCGATCGCGCAAGTCCCGCGGCGCGCAGGCGCTCCATCACCTGTTCGACCTCTCGAGTGGCGTATTGCAGCCAGCGAGACTTACCGGTGGTGAGCAGAAACTGCTCCTCCTCGAGTTTGAATGCCAGCAGGTCGAGGAGCTCTCGCTCTCGCCACAGGCAGGCGGAAAGTTCGTTCGCGCTCATGCGGGCCCCCATCCGGTCATCCACCAGTGCGGACGGCTCTCGTGCTCGTTCTACCGACTGCATTTTCTCCACCTCGCTTGACGAGATGAACTATCGGCAAGGCTAGCCCTGAGGTAAGAGGCGACGCGGGCAAAACGCGGAGTTGGGTATTCGACGTGTCCTCAACATGGGGGACCAGTGAAGCTTATCGGGGTACGTTCGCCCCCATAATGGGGCCAAAAGTCGAGCAAATACCACTAAAACGGGGGGCAGGGCGGGGTACTTTCCGCCGATAGAGTCGCCTCAGATCGACGGGTACTCGGATCCTTGAATTCGTTTCACACCCACTTGAGTAGCCACCCGAAACACCACCCGATGTACTCGCTCCACCTGCACGACCCTTACCCGAAAACAGTCCGTTTTTTAGCAGGCGCACTCTTCATCCGATACACGAAGGCGTCGACCGCAACGCGATCACTGGGATCGCATCCGGGGGCAAGGCACGTGAACAAGACAGAACGCAACGCGCTCGTTGTGCAAAATCTTCCACTGGTGGGCTACCTCGTCTCCGAGGTCTGGGCGAAGGCTACCCACCTCTCCCGTGACGACCTGGCGTCGGCCGGCGCGGTGGCGCTCATCACTTCGGCGGATGCCTTCGACCCGACCCTCGGCATCCCGTTTGGGGCATTCGCCCGTCGCCGTATCGTCGGCTCTTTCGCCGACGAGATGCGTTCGAGCGACTGGGCGAGCCGCGGCGCACGTCATCGAATCAAGGAGACCCTTGCGGTAAAGGAGACCCTCACCGCTGCCCTTGGTCGCACTCCTTCTGTCGACGAAATCGCATCCTCGCTTGGAGTCGACCGCAGCGAGGTGACCGCCGGCCTCACCGATGCGGCCCGCACCGTCACCACGCTTGACGACACCACCGTCGAGTTCCTCATCGCGGACACCGCCCTTCCCGAGGAATCACTTCTTTCGTCAGAGCGACTCGACTACCTGGCTGCTGCTGTCGAGGCGCTTCCCGAGAAGATGCGCATCATCGTGCGCCAGGTCTACTTCGAAGATCGCTCTGTCAAGGAGATCGCCGACGAGATGGGCATCACCCACTCTGCCGTCTCGCAGCAGCGCGCCGAGGCCATCCGCCTTCTGCGCGACGGACTCGAGACGCACTATTCTGACGCGTACTATTCGGACGAATCGCCCGTCGGCGGCGGAACCGGATACCAGCCCGTGTCCCGCATTGCACCCGCCGCCCGCAGCGCCTATCTTGCTCGCGTCGCCAGCTACGCGATGGCCGAACTCTCCCACCTCTCTCGGTCAGAGGCCTCCAGCGCGGCGGCGTCGTAACGAAACAGCAAAAAAGGAATTCAGCCCGGCTTCTAACGCGATTGTGCGAACGGCCGATAGCTGAAGATGTCGGACCATGGATGGGCCGATTCGAATAACCCAACATCACGGAGGAATACATCATGGGTATGCAGGTCAACACCAACATTTCGGCACTCAACTCGTACCGGAACCTCAGCAACACGCAGAACGATCTCGCAAAGTCGCTGGAGAAGCTCTCCAGCGGTCTTCGCATCAACCACGCCGCGGATGACGCAGCTGGCCTCGCAATCTCCCAGGGTCTGCAGTCGCAGGTCGGTGGCCTCACGGTCGCCAGCCGCAACGCGCAGGACGGCATCAGCGTTATCCAGACCGCTGAAGGTTCGCTCTCCGAGGTTCAGACCATCCTGCAGCGCGTTCGTGACCTCGCTGTTCAGGCCGGTAACGACTCGAACAACGGCGCTTCGCGCAGTGCGATCTCCACGGAGGTCAAGGCGCTCGGAGCGGAACTCACTCGCATTGGTCAGAACGCCAACTTCAATGGAACCAAGCTTCTTCAGGGCAATGGAGCTACAGCCGGTGGCGCCGCGGCAGACCCCGCACTGTCGTTGACGTTTCAGATTGGCGCTGGAGGCACCACCTCCGACCAGATCAATGTCTCGACAACCAATGTTCTCGCTATTGGGGCTGCGGTCACTGCACTCACGGTCGAGGCGACCACGGGTAAAGGAGACGACGGCTTCTCAAGCGCAGCGAAAGTGACAGGCGCTTCGGGAACAATCGCGACCCTTGACACGCAGATCACTTCGGTATCGACGGCTCGCGCCGACCTGGGTGCGAGCCAGAACCGGTTCGAGAGCGTCATCCGCAACCTCGCCGTCTCTACCGAGAACCTGACGGCGGCGAAGTCGCGTATCACCGACACCGACATGGCGGCCGAGATGGTCAAGTACACCCGCTCGAACATCCTGTCCCAGGCCGGCACCGCGATGCTCGCGCAGGCCAACCAGGGCAACCAGGGCGTTCTTCAGCTCCTCCGCTAGAAACGGATAGCTCGGCCGGCGTGTAAAAACCAACGCCCGGCGGCTTGTCGCGAGGGGAACTGGACCTCTCACCGTGATAGCCGCCGGGCGTTTACCGCACCATTTGCACAGTCTTCGACCACCGCCAGATGAAGGGACGGATAGACATGGGAATCTCCCTCGACGGGCTCTCCAGCGGGCTCGACACCACCTCCCTCATCACCCAGCTCATGACGGCGGAAGCCGCTCCCCAGAATCTGCTCAAGACCCAGGTCACGACCAGCAACACGATGATTTCCGCCCTTCAGGGCCTCAATACGCGCATGGCGACGCTCGCAGATTCCGCGACCGCCGCCGCGAAGGTGGGAAGCCTCGACCTCTACTCCGCGACCAGCTCGTCCCCCGCCCTCACCGTCGCCGTCGCGACAGGAGCTAGCGCGGGGGAACTCCAGGTCGTCGTCAGTGCTCTCGCCCAGTCCCAGGTGGGTGTCTCCGCTGCCATGGCCGCGTGGCCCTCACCCTCCACCATCACGATCGTCGGCCACTCGGGCACGCCGCTCGAGATCACGCCGGCCTCGAACTCCCTCGATGATGTCGCCTCGGCCATCAACTCCTCGACCGCCGGGGTCACCGCCACGAAGGTGGCCTCGGGCGTGGACGGCAGTGGCACCAAGCTCTACCGTCTGCAGTTCTCCAGTAAGACGACCGGAGCGGATTCTTCTTTCCGTGTCTACCAGGGTGCCGCGGCAGACAGATCAGACGCGAACGATGTCCTGATGGCATCGGGCAGCGCCATGATCAAGACCGCGCAGAATGCAAGTGTCACCCTCTGGAAGGGAACCTCCGCGGAGCAGGTCATCACCTCAGCCACGAACAGCTTCACTGACCTGCTGCCCGGTGTCTCCGTCACTGCTTCCGCCGTCTTCACCGATCCGGTGACAATCGCGGTGAGTCGTGATGACACGAAGATCAGCGCCGTCACAAAAGGTCTCGTCGACTCGATCAGCAGCGCCTTCGTGCTCATCGCGGCTCAGACCGCGGTCTCCACGACCACGGATGCCAGCGGCAAGTCCACGACCTCGGCTGGCATCTTCGCGGGCGACAGCAACATCCGCGACATCCGCCAGAAGACGCTCGATGCCGCCAGCGCGCCGATCAACGGCCACTCTCCGTCCGAGTACGGCATCGTGTTGACCCGCACCGGCACGATCACCTTCGACCCCGACAAGTTCGCCGCAGCGCTCGTCGCGGACCCGACCACGGTCATGGCAGCCGTCCAAACGATTGCCACCCGGATCGCCACGGTCGCGACTGCCGCCTCCGACAAGTACGACGGAGCCCTCACAAATCAGATACGGGGCGACCAAAGCCAGGTGAAGAACCTCGGTGACCAGATCTCGGCCTGGGACGTGCGACTTGCCAGCCGCAAGAGCACACTCCAACGCACCTATTCGGCGATGGAAGTGTTGCTCAGCAACATGAAGGCCCAGTCGGCGGCTCTCACCTCGCAGCTCTCCTCGCTCTCGACCTCAACCACGACGAGATAGGCATCATGACGATGACACTCAGCGCCCAGCGCTCGCAATACACGAACGATGCGATCCTGTCGGCGTCGCCGGTACGGCTGCTCACCATGCTTTATGACCGACTGCTGCTCGATCTCGACCGCGCATCACTCGCGCATGGCGAGCAGAACTGGGCGCTCGCTTCTTCCCACCTGCTGCACGCCCAGGCGATCGTGGCCGAGCTCACCTCGTCGTTGAAGGTGGAGCTGTGGGACGGCGGCGAGGGGCTCCTCGCTCTCTACAACTACTGCAGAAACCTGATGGTGCTTGCGAATGTGCGCCGGGACGGGGCTTCGATCCGGGAAAGTATCGAACTGCTCTCCCCGCTGCGTGACGCCTGGCATGAAGCCGCGAGCCAGCTCTCTGTTCCGGAGAAGCCTTCGCGCGGCGAGTCCCGGGAACTCGGCGTTGCCTGACTTCGGCTCGCGCGTGACCGATCCCGCGCACCGCGCGCGGTATGACGGGTGGGCCGACGTGCTCGCCACGATGGAGCACGACCTCACTGCATCCGGCGGTACGCTCGCCCACGCTGCCCATGCGGACTGGACCCTTCCCCGGGACCTCGGCGACCTGCCTGGCGAGCTCCGCTCCCGTGCCGAGCGCCTGCTCGGCACGCAACAGCACGCGATCGCCGCGCTCGAACAGCGGATGCTGCTGACCGGCCGCCACCTCGCCGTCCTCGACAGTATCCCCGCCCGGGTCGCCTCCTCGGGATCCGCCGCCTATCTCGACGTCACGGGCTGAGCGGGTAGGTCGGAGACCCCCCTTTCGGGACCAGGGCCTAACGCCACGACCTCCTCGTCCGATAGCTGGGGATGAGGGCATGGATTGCTCGACATCAGGCCACGGATCGGCCGTCAGGACATTGACGACGAAACGGAACGCTGTGCTCGAATCCGTCACCTCTGCGGCGCTCGGCAGTGCGCTGGATGGCTTGGCGTTGCGCCAACGCACTATCGCGGACAACATCGCAAACGTCAACACGCCTCGCTACCACGCCAAGCGCGTCGTCTTCGAGGCGGCACTCGCCAGGTCTGTGGCGAATGGTAACGGCCACGTAGTCGCGGAGATCAAACGCTCACTCGAGCCCACCCTGATCGACGGGAACAACGTCAATCTCGACACCGAGACGCTCTCGAACGTCGACACCGTGCTTCGGTATCAGTTCGCCACCCAGGCCGCCGGCAATGAGTTCTCGGCCATGCGCGCCGCCCTCCGGAGTAGCTGATGACCTTCGACGCGATCGGCATCGCCGGCACCGGCCTCACCCTGCACCGAAAGTGGCTCGATGCCATCTCCGACAACCTCGCCAACATCAACACCGTCAGGCCGACGAGTGGACCGGCCTTCCAAGCCAGGTATGTCGTCGCACAGGAGGGTGCCGGCAATTCCGGCGCCTTTGTGCAGGGCATCGCGTACGGCAATGCCGATGGGCGCCTCGTCTACGAACCGGCCAACCCTCTCGCTGACAAGGACGGCTACGTGAAATACCCCGACATCGACCTCGCCTCACAGATGGGCCAGCTCATCATGGCGCAGCGCGGATACCAGGCCAATGCCGCCGTCGTCGACCGTGCCAAGGAGACCTACCAGGCCGCCCTGCAGATCGGTCGTGCCTGATGGATATCTCTTCGATCGGTTCCGTCTCCGGCGTCTCGGGCGTTTCCGGCGTCTCCGGCACGAGCGCCCTCTCCTCCACGAGCGGCACCAACGCTGCCAGTGCCACGAGCTTCGCCAGCGAACTCGGCGGTGCCGTTGACACGCTGCAGCAGCTGCAGTCGACCTCCCACACTCTCGCCATCCAGGCTGTCACGGGCAACCTCTCCGACATCCACAACGCCACGATCGCGTCGACCCGCGCCCAGGTGACCCTCGAACTCGTGGCCGCCGTTCGCAACAAGGGCGTGGACGCGTTCAACGAGATCATGCGGATGCAAGCCTGATGCCCGCTCCGATCAGTTCGGTGCTCCGCCGTCTCACCCACACCATCCGCGAGTTCACCATCGCACAGCGCACCATGGCGATCATCGGGTTTGCCGTGCTCGCGCTCGGCATCGCTGCGCTGTCGTTCTGGGTCACTCGCCCCCAGCTGAGTCCGCTCTTCTCGGGCCTCAGCGGCACCGACGCGAACACCCTGGTCGAGCAGCTGCGCGCCGACGGCGTGCAGTACCAGATCACCGGCGGTGGCGGCACGATTATGGTTCCGGAAGAGAGCGTCTATGCCGAACGTCTCAAGGCCGCAGCGGCCGGCCTTCCCTCCTCATCGACGGGCGGCTACTCCCTGCTCGACAAGATGGGCGTCACGGCATCCGAATTCCAACAGAACGTGACCTACAAGCGAGCGATCGAGGGCGAGCTCGCAAACACGATCAAGGCGATGAAGGGCGTCAAGACGGCATCCGTACAGCTCGCCATCCCCAAGGACACCGTGTTCGTCTCTGAGAAGACCGATCCAACGGCCTCCGTCTTCATCGCGACCAATAATGGCGTGACCCTCAACGACGAGCAGGTGCAGGCGATCGTTCACCTCACCTCCTCGTCCATTGACGGCATGAAGACCAGCGATGTCTCGGTCGTCGATGCCCAGGGCCTCGTCCTTTCCGCCGCGGGAGTGGACGTCGCAGGTAGCGGGTCAAAACGGGCTTCCGACTACGAGGAGCGCGTACGCAGCTCCGTGCAGTCCATGCTCGACAAGGTGGTGGGACCGGGCAACGCCACCGTGGTGGTGGCCGCTGACGTGAGCCAGAACTCGGGTCAGCGCACCGCCGAGACCTTCACGACTCCCGATGGTTCCCCGGCTCTCAGTGAATCTGCGCAGAACGACGGAACGGGGCAGACCAGCGGCTCGAACGGCTCCGCAGGAATCCTGGGTCCCGACAATATCGCGGTGCCGAGCGGCACGTCCGCCGCGAACCCGACCGCGGGAACGAACACCGGCTCAGCCGGGGCCACCTCAGTCACCAAGAACAATGCGATCAACAAGGTTACCGAGCAGACCACCATCCCCGCCGGTTCGATCACGCGCCAGACCGTCTCCGTCGCGGTGAACAAGGCGGTGTCCGGGGTCAACAAGGCCAACCTCATTTCGCTCGTCAATGCGGCCGCCGGTATCGACACGACCCGCGGTGACTCTGTGGCCATCGAGATCGTCTCCTTCAACCGGGCCGGAGCCGCGGATGCCGCGAAAGCGATAGCCGCCTCGGAAGCGGCGACCAACGCCGACCGCACGGCCGGCCTTATCCGCACCGCCCTCACCGCGCTCGCCGTCGCCCTCCCGATTATCATCGCGATGTTCCTCATCTTCCGCCGCTTCCGCAGCCGAAGCCAGGAAGACCGCGAGTTGCAGGAGATGACCGAACTCGCCGAGTTGCGCGCCATGATGAGCGACCAGACCAGGCCGATCGCACTGACCGGCACTGAGCCGCCGGCCGCGCTCACCTACACGCAGGTGCCACTCATTGAGGCGGGCGACACCGATCGCAAGCGCGCGGAGATCGACGCGCTCGCTGGCACCGACCCCGAGCGCACCGCCGAGATCCTGCGCGGTCTCATGGACGATCGGCAGCCGGCATGAGCGACGTTGCCCTGACGCTCTCGGGCACCCAGAAAGTGGCCGTGGTGCTCATGGGCATGGACCAGGTGCGCGCGGCCGCGGTCATGAAGCAATTCACCGAGGCCGAAGCCGAGGAGATCGCCGCCGAGATCATCCGGTTGCGCCGAGTCGACACGATCGTGTCCGATCGCACCATCCTCGAATTTCACGAGCTGGCCACGAAGGGCGGACGTAAGTCCCACGGTGGGCGCGAGTTCGCGGCGGGACTGCTTGAGGCTTCCTTTGGGGCCGAGAGGGCCGCCGGCGTGATGAGCCGGGTGGCGTCGTCGATGGCCGGTAAGGCATTCGAGTTTCTCGACACCGCCGAGACCGGCCAGCTTCTCACCCTGCTCGACGGCGAACTGCCGCAGACCATCGCCCTTGTGCTCGCGCATCTCCGGCCCGACCACGCCTCCCCGGTGTTCACCGCCCTCGAGGAAAACCTCCGTACCGAGGTGGCAAAGGCAATTGCGATGATGGGCACCGCAACCCCCGAAGCAGTGCGCGTCGTCGCCGATACCCTGAAGGGTCGCGTGAGCAGTGTTGTCACGGCTCGCGACACCGTGGAGATCGTCGGCGGCGTGCAGGCCGTCGTCGACATCATCAACCGCGCGGATGTCTCCACCGAACGCGCCGTGCTTGACGGACTCGACGGGCTCGACCCGATTCTCGCCGAAGAGGTGCGCTCGCGCATGCTTACCTTCGCCGACCTGGTGAAGTTCGACCGCAAGGACGTGCAGCAGGTACTCCGTGGTATCGACTCGAGCATTCTCGCAGTGGCGATGAAGGGCTCGGACGAGGCACTGGTCGAAGTGGTCAGGGCCAACATCTCCGAACGCAACCGCGAGATCCTCGAAGACGAGATCGCCTCGCTCGGCCCGGTGAGGATGACCCAGGTCGAAGAAGCCCGCGCCGAAGTTGTGCGCGCGATTCGCACCCTCGAGGCGGAAGGCATCATCACCCTTCAGCGCGGAGAAGAGGAAGAGTATGTCGCGTGACTTCTTCCCCCTGACCTTCCCCTCGCTTCCGAGCAGTGCCAAGCAGGATCAGGCCGACGCCGACAACCGCGCCGCCGGACACGCTGCGGGCTACGCGAGCGGCCTGCGAGCCGCGGGCGCCGAGCTCGCCGGCCAGAAAGCTGCTCTCGACGCGGAACACCGCGCCGCACTTCTGCATGACGCTGCGCGGACGGATCGCGCGATCGCCGTGCTCACGTCGGCCGCCGCGGCGCTCGACAGTCGCCTGCTTCCGGTAGTGACCGATGCGCAGGATGCGGTCGCGGCATCCGCCCTCGATCTCGCGGAAGCGATTATCGGAGAGACGCTAGCCGACGGTGAACGGTCCGCGAAGGCGGCGCTCACCCGCGCGCTTGCCGCGGTCGACCCGGCGACGATCACGACCGTCCGCCTCAATCCGCTCGATCTCGGCGTACTCGACGAGACCGTACGTGCTGCTGCCGGTGTCTCTTTCACCGCGGATGCTTCGATGGCCCGGGGCGACGCGATCGCCGAGCTCCCGCTCGGCTACCTCGACGCTCGAATCGGGACCGCCGTTGCGCGTGCCCGCGCGGCGATTCTGGGGGATGCCTCGTGACCACGACCTGGCGACCGCATGCCGAGCGCTTCCGTACCGCCCTGGCGGCCGGCCGGCCGGAACGGGTAGGTGTCGTCTCCTCCATCGTCGGTCTCGGACTCGAGATCAGCGGACTGGACTGCGCCATCGGTGACCTCGTGCGCGTCGGTGACAGCGTCGCCGACGGCGGTACCGGCTTTCTCGATGCCGAGGTGATCGCAACTACGCCGTCGGGAATCCGCTGTATGCCGCTCAGCCGTCTTACCGGGGTGAACGCCGGCGCTCCAGCACGTTCGCGTGGTCTTCCGGTGCTGGTACCCACCGGCGATGGCCTATTCGGCCGGGTGATTGACGGCCTCGGTCGCCCGATCGACGGTAAGGGGCCGCTCGACATCACACGCTTGGTCTCGATCGACAACGACAGCCCGTCGGCGATGCACCGTGCGCGCATCGATACGCCGCTGCAGACCGGCGTGCGCGTGCTCGACACCCTCACGACCATTGGCACGGGCCAACGCCTTGGGCTCTTCGCCGGATCCGGGGTCGGCAAGTCGTCGCTGCTCTCCATGATCGCGCGGGGGACGGATGCCCAGGTCTCGGTGATCGCGCTGGTCGGCGAGCGCGGACGGGAAGTGCGGGAGTTTCTCGAAGACGACCTCGGCGCGGAGGGACTCGCCCGCTCGATTGTGGTCGTCTCGACCTCCGACGAGCCAGCGATGATGCGCCTTCGCGCAGCCTTCATGGCTACCCGCATCGCCGAATCCTTCCGTGACCAGGGATCGGATGTCATGTTGATGATGGACTCCCTCACCCGGGTGGCTATGGCCCAGCGCGAGATCGGACTTTCGGTCGGTGAACCACCGGCTACCCGCGGTTACCCGCCGTCGACGTTCTCGCTTCTCGCCCAGTTGCTCGAGCGGGCCGGAACAGGCGAAATCGGATCGGTTACCGGCATCTACACGGTGCTCGTTGATGGTGACGATCACAACGAGCCGATCGCTGATGCGGCACGCTCATTTCTTGATGGACACGTCGTGCTCGATCGCAAGCTCGCGGTCTCCGGGCACTTCCCCTCCATCGACGTACTCGGCTCGATCTCCCGCGTCGCCTCCCGGGTGATTTCGCCCGAGCAGGTGCACACAGCCCAGGTGTTCCGCAAGACCCTTGCCGCCCGCAGAGCAGCCCAGGATCTTCTCGATGTCGGCGCGTACCAGCGTGGCGCGAACCCGCTCGTCGACGCCGCGGTCGATCACGAGTCGTCGATCAACGCGTTCCTGCAGCAGAGGATCAGCCAGCAGTCGACGTCCGCTGACGCGTGGGCGCAGCTCACCTCCCTCGTCCGAATACTGGAAGGCAACTGATGGCCCGCTCATTCCCGCTCGCCGGACTCCTGCGGCTCCGACAGGTGCAACAGGACCAGGCGGCGATCGACCTCTCCGCCGCTAACGCCCGCGTCGTCGAAGGCACGGCGCGCCAGCGTCGAGCCCGATCCGCCCTCGGCGCCACCTCGAGTGAAGCCACCAGCGCGTCCGTGCTTTATGCGGTCGCGGCATCCCGCGCCGCCACGCGCAGCATGCTCGCCGAACTGCAGGCGCTTGACTGCGATCACCGCGTCTCTCTCGATGCCGCGAACACCGCTTTCACGGCGGCTCGCGCCCGATCGATCGGGCTCGAAAAGCTCGAGATACGATTCGACGACGCTGTGGCGAACGGCGTTCTCGTGGCCGAGCAGGCCACTCTCGACGAGATCTCGTCGACGAGCTGGCACCGCGCGCGAGAGGTGGACGCGGGATGACTCTCGTCGCGCTCCCCCCGGCTCACTCGGCCGCCGGCCAGGCGAACAGCTCGGCCTCGGTCGCCGGCCAGGCGAACAGCTCGGCCGCGGCAACCGGCTTCGGTGTGGTGATGACCGACGCGAATGCCGCACTGGTCGCCGCAGCCTCCTCTGCCGCAGTCGCCGGAACAGCCGCGCCTGCCATTCCCGTTGTGCCTGGCGCGCTCATTGCTACCGCCGTGCTCGCAGGTCTCGTGGCATCCGTCGCCATCGCCGGTACATCTGCTTCCCCCGTGACGGGCGCCGCGCAGGAAACCGCCGATTCGGCGACCGACCCGATGGCGCCCCTCGCGACAGAACAGCCGGTGCAGGTCCCCCTTCCCGGGGTGGCGCTGCCAATCGCGTTGCCTCTGCCCTTGCCGACTCTGGTGTCGGCGCTGGTGTCGACTGTCGCACTTTCCGCCGCCGCGCCACCCACCGTGGGTTCCGTGACGGATGCGTCGAGCAATATGCCGTCGGCACCCACCGCCGCCCCGACTGTTGTCATCTCGGGTGCCCTCGCGGCCGCTGCCGCTGTGTCTGGCGCTGCTGCTGTGTCTGGCGCTGCTGCCGCTGTGTCTGGCGCAGCCGCTGTGTCTGGCGCGCTTCCCGCCCGGACCACCAGCCCCGCAGCGGCTGTGTCGACCGACACCCCATCAGCGCCGGCCGCCGCGTCGATCTCCGGCTCTGTGGTTCCGCTCGCGGCCACGCCAACTCCCACCGTGTTTCCTCTCCTGACTGCGGTATCGCCCGTGGTCGTATCCCCCGCCGCATCCACCCTCCCAGCCGCCCGGACCAAGCCGATCGCGGTGACGACGGATGCCGTGGCACCGCTACCGATCGCTACACCTCCTGCCCGGCTCGAGGCGGTTGCCGCACCGATTGCCACTTCCGCGCCGCCGCAAAACCAGAACACGCCCTTCGCTGGCCAGCTCGTCCGTCCGATCTTCACTCTCGCTGCAGCCGGACCCGGATCGCACACGATGACGATCAGTGTGACGCCCGACACCCTTGGACCCGTGACGGTGCGCGCGCATGTGGGCCCGGAGGGCATCCGCGTCGAGCTCTTCGCACCGACGGATCTGGGCCGCGACGCGATCCGCGCCATCCTGCCCGACCTGCGTAAGGACCTTGCCGGGGCCGGAGTCGGGGCCAACCTCGACCTGTCGTCCCAGAACCAGCCGAGCGATGCTGGCGACCGACGCGGCGACGCGGCGCCGCGCCCCGAGCGCGACTACGTCGTTCCTGCCGGGATCGTCGCGGACGATGACGTCACTCCCGCGCCGAGCCGTATCCTCAGCGCTTCATCCATCGACGTCCTGGCATAGAAAGGCACCTTCATGGCAATCGACGGAATCACCGGAACGGTCCAGAAAGCCTCAGCCGACCCGGCATCCGGAATCTACAGCGGGTCGACCACCCGCGTACCCAAGCAGACCATGGACTCAGAAGTGTTCATGAAACTGCTCGTCACGCAGCTGCGCACCCAGGATCCGAGCGCGCCCATGGACACCAACCAGATGATCTCCCAGACCACCCAGCTGTCGATGATGGAAAAGATGACCGAGCTCAGCACCACCAGCACGGAGGACTTCTCGCTTCA
The DNA here is from genome assembly GCA_025408445.1 of Frigoribacterium sp. Taxonomy (GTDB): domain Bacteria; phylum Actinomycetota; class Actinomycetes; order Actinomycetales; family Microbacteriaceae; genus Lacisediminihabitans. The sequence goes on from JANYIZ010000120.1 coordinate 30,685, forward strand.
GATGCGTATCGCGGCCGCCGCGATCGTTGGCAAGCAGGTCAGCTACTCGGATGCTGCGGGCGTGAGTCACACCGGTACGGCGGCCAGTGTCTCCTTTGTCGGCAGCGTTCCCCAGGTCAAGGTCGGTGGCGTCGACGTGGCCCTCGACAGTATTTCCGGAATCACCAGCACGTCTTGATCAACGCAGTCGCCTGATCCACTACATCCAACCGAAAGGCAGCACCTCATGCTTCGTTCACTGTATTCCGGGATCTCCGGACTCCGCTCGCACCAGACCATGCTCGATGTCACCGGTAACAACATCGCTAACGTGAACACCACGGCGTTCAAATCGTCGGCCACCCAGTTTCAGGACACCCTCTCCCAGCTCACGCAGGGCGCGGGCGGACCGCAGGAGCAGATCGGTGGCACCAACCCCGCGCAGGTCGGCCTCGGGGTACGAGTCGCCGGCATCTCCACCAACTTTTCGCAGGGATCCGCCCAGTCGACCGGGCGCGCGACCGACATCATGATCTCGGGTGACGGATTCTTCGTCACCAAGACCGGCACCCAGACGCTCTACACCCGCGCCGGATCATTCGACTTCGACGGCGCCGGTCGCCTGGTGAGTCCGGACGGCGCCATCGTTCAGGGCTACACCGCCGTCAACGGGGTCGTCTCCGACGGCGGTCCCACCAGCGATCTCACACTTCCCCTCGGAGTCGTCGCGCCGGCCGCCACGACCACGTCGGCCACCGTCTCGGGTAACCTCCCGTCCGACGCCGCAGCTGGCCCGCCTCTCGTGCGCGACGTGCAGGTTTATGACAACACCGGTACCGCTCGCACCATCTCGCTCAGCTACACCAAGACGGCGGCGGGCTGGGATGTCGTAGGCACTGACCCCAACGGATCCTCCGGCGCCGCCTCCCTCACCTTTTCCGGCGGTGTGCAGACCTCCGCGGGCACGATGACGATCGGCGGCATCACCGTCGACATGTCGAAGCTCACCGGATTCGCCGGCCTCACGACGGTTGCGGTGTCGAACCAGAATGGCCGCGCCGCCGGCACGCTCAAGTCCTACACGCTCTCGAAAGACGGCACGCTTGTCGGATCGTTCAGCAACGGAGCATCGCAGGCGATCGGCCGTGTCGTACTCGCGACCTTCTCCAATCCCGGTGGCCTGGAGAAGGCCGGATCTTCCGGCTATAAGAGCACCTTCAACTCCGGCAACGCCACGATCGGCACTCCCGGATCGGGCAGCCTCGGCTCACTGCAGTCCGGCGCTCTCGAGATGTCGAACGTCGATCTCTCGCAGGAGTTCACCAACCTGATCGTCGCCCAGCGTGGTTTCCAGGCCAACGCCCGCATCATCACCACCTCCGACGAGGTGCTGCAGGAGCTCACCAACCTCAAGCGCTAATCGCTCCTCCGCGGAAGGCCCCCGGCCAGGTCGGTCGGGGGCCTTCCGCGGTATGGGTTGTGCGTTGTGAGCATCGGGTTGCGCGCTGTTTGTCGTGCGCTGTGTGTTCCGCGCCGTCCGCCGTCCGCGCCGTCCGCCGTCCGCCATGCGCCATGCGTTCCGCGCTGTACCCGCTCCCGATCGAGGACGCCCCCGCCACTCCCCGCGAAGGAGGGATTTTTGCGCGATCTGCGTCGTAGGGAGGGACTTTTTTGCCCGTTCCGCAGTTTCCCCTCCTTTTCTGCGGTGCGGGAGTTGTGGCGAACCCTGAGACGCGGCGGCGGATTCGGTGGCTCGAGAGCCGTGCTGAACGCCTGCGCCGCCGCATCCGGGCGTCCTCCGGTGCGGCCGGATCGACGTTTTTCCGGTGGTGCCGGATCGGCGATGGAGGGATTTTCGCGCGATCAGCGTTGTAGGGAGGGACTTTTTTGCCCGTTCCGCAGATTCCCCTCCTTTTCTGCGGTGCGGGAGTTGTGGCGAACCCTGAGACGCGGCGGCGGCGGCGCCACGAATCCAGCCCGGCGGTGCTACGAACCCAGCCCGGCGGTGCCCGGCCGAGACCGGCGAAGCCAACCCCACCTTCGCCGGGACGACTCCAGCGCGCGACCCTGCCGCGCGACTCGCCGACACCGCTGCATCCACTAACCGGATGCCCCATCGTGCCGATAGTGGGAAATAACGGACCAGGATGGACCGGTTTCACCACCAGCAGGGATGCGCTCATGATCGTAGTTACGCGGCTCAACGACAGCCATTTTGCGATAAACCCCGATCTCATCGAGCGCATCACCGCCAATCCCGACACGACCCTGATCAGGGTCGACGGTGCCAAGTACATCGTCACCGAGTCCATGTGCGAGGTGATCGACCGTATCTCGCGATATCGCGCGACAGTCATCGCGCTCACCCACGAGCTGTCGTCGAACGGGCACCAACAGAGGGCGCTCGAGCTGGTCGAGAACGTCACTCATCCTGACGCCGAGCACCCCATGCCGCTTCGTCCGAGGAAGATCTGATGGACCTCGCAACAATCATCGGAATCCTCACGGCGTTCGGTGCCCTCTTCGCGATGCTCACCCTCGAAGGCTCGAACGTGAGCTCTATCCTGCTGCCGGCCCCGATGGTGCTGGTATTCGGGGCAACGATCGCGGTCGGAATAGCCGGCGGCACGATCAAGGACCTCTTGCTCTCGGTGAAGGCCCTGCCGCGGGCATTCGTTGGCAAGACCGAGAAGCCGCAGGTGGTTATCGATCGCCTGGTCGAGATCGCCGAGAAGGCGCGAAAAGAGGGCCTGCTGTCGCTCGAGCAGGAGGCCGAAACAGTGAACGATCCTTTTCTGCGCGGTGCCCTGCAGAGCATTGCCGACGGAGCGGATGGCGAGGACCTGCGCGTGCAGCTCGAAGACGAGATCGCCACGAAGACCCGCTCCGACCGCACGGCATCCAAATTCTTCCTCAGCCTCGGTGGCTACGCGCCGACTGTCGGCATTATCGGCACTGTCGTTTCGCTCACCCACGTGCTCGAGAACCTATCGACGCCGGGAAAGCTCGGTCCTCTTATCGCGGCCGCTTTCGTCGCCACCCTGTGGGGGCTGCTGTCGGCGAATTTCCTCTGGCTGCCGATCGGCACGCGACTGCGTCGTCTCGCCGATCTCGAGGGCGAGCGGATGACCCTGATCATGGAGGGCGCGCTCGCCGTGCAGGAGGGCAGCCAGCCTCGACTGCTCGCCGAGCGACTGCGATCGATGGTGCCCGCTGAGCAACTGGGCAAGACAGCCACCGCAGCGAAAGCGGCGTGACCGGCGTGAGCAGGGGCCGCAAGAAACACACGGAAGAGCACGAGGAACACGGTCCAGATGAACGCTGGATGGCCTCGTATATGGACATGGTCACGGTGTTGATGTGCATGTTCATCGTGCTGTTCGCGATGTCGACCGTCGATGCAAAGAAGTTCGACCTGCTCCGCAACTCCCTCGCGACCGGGTTCGGCCAGACCGACATCGGCAAGCTCGACACGGCGAAGGGCACTGTACTGGATCCGACGAAGGCCACCAAGAGTGGCGAGAGCTTCGGGGCTGGGCCGCAGACGGCCCAGGCCGCCGCCGCTGCCGCCGCCGCAAAGGCCGCGGCCGCGGCCGCGGTCAAGGAAGTCGACTCGATCAAGAACCTCGAGGCCAAAGTGAGCGCGAGCCTCGCGATTCAGGGCCTTCAGGGCACGGTGCAGTACACGATCGACCAGCGCGGCCTCACCATCCGGCTCGTCGACCAGCAGGCGTTCTTCGCACCGAACAGTACGGTGCTCACCGGTACCGCGCCGCGAGTGCTCGACACTATTGCTCCGATTCTCTCGGCGACCGGAGAGGATATCGCCGTCGAGGGCCACGCCGACAGTCGCGCGACGCTTCCCCCCTTCCCCACCAACTGGGAGCTGTCATCCGGCCGCGCAGTTGCCGTACTCCGGCGGATGGTGGAAAGCGGTGGGGTCACCGAATCCAAGATCGGAGCGGTCGGCTACGGCTCCTCGCGTCCGCTCTCACTCGGAACCGCCGCCGCCGACTTCGCTCAGAATCGAAGGGTCGATATTATCGCCCTGTCCAACGCGTCCGAGTCGGTGCGGGCCCTAATCCCGGATGTGGTCTCCGGGAAGATCCCCGGAAGTGAAACACCCGCCGCACCCGCCGCCGTCACCGCAGCGACAGCAACCACCTGGATCCCTGTCGTCACCAGTTCCGTTCCGCTGATCCTCTTACCGGCGGTCACCCCCGGCCGATAGTGCCCTGTGTGACGGTCCAGGAACATTCTTCACTCGGCGCGCCCGCACGATCGGGCCCGGCGGTGGAGCCCTATGACTTCCGCCGGCCGACCACTCTCGCCCGTGAGCACTCCCGGGTGCTGGAGCTTGCGCTCGAGACCTTCGCACGCCAGTGGGCAACGCAGCTCACCGCCAAGGTGCGGGTGATCTCGCAGGTCACTTGCGAACAGATCATCATGGAGACCTATGACGAGTACGCCTCCGCGCTTCCCGCGACCACCGCGATGATCCTGTGCAACCTGCACGGGATTGATGCCAGGGCGGTCATCCAGTTTCCGGCGTCGGCAGCGCTCACCTGGGTGTCGTACATGCTCGGAAGCAATACCGCTCAGGTGGTCGATGAACGCAAGTTCACCCAGGTGGAGCAGGCGCTGATACGCCGCCTCTTCGATGATGCGCTCGAGGATCTCCGTTACTCCCTCGGGTCTTTGCTCGAGGCTGCGATTTCCATCGACACCATCCATTACAACTCGCAGTTCGCCCAGGCCGCAGCAACCTCCGACCTGATGATCGTGGCGAGCTTCGGTATCCGGGTCGGCGATAGCTCGACCACGGCGACCCTCGCTATCCCGGCCGAGGCTCTTCTGCCGCAGCTTGGCCAGCCGAGCGTTGCCGTGGCGACCGGGGACGCCCGGGAGAAGGTCGCTTTGCAGCTCGGTTGGGTCCCGGTCGAAGTCGCGCTGAGCCTCAGCCCCGTGCTCGTGAACCCGAGCCGTGTGCTGAGCCTGGCGGTGGGTGACCTGCTCACCATTCCGCACCCGCAGCACCGTCCGCTCAACCTCACCGTCGAGGGAGAGACCCTCGCGCGCGCTGCCGTCGGCGCCAATGGCTCCCGTCTTGCCTGCGTCGTGACTGCCGCCCCAGAGAACGAGACCCACCCGAAGAGAAGGCTGAACCAGTGAAGAAGTCCACCATCATCGACCCACGCTCTGCCGCAGCGGAGGCGCTCGCGCGGTTGTTGCCAAGCACCTCCCTCCTCGAAGCCGTCGCGTTCGAGGGTGTGCCGACCGCCCCCTTCGACAGCGCGGTGGTCGCCTCGTTCGTCGGGGAGATCTCGGCCGACCTGGCGATCGTCTTCCTCGATCCGATCGAGACGGCGGATGCCGCAGTCGCGGATTCCCAGCGGGTCTCGATCGTCGACGTGCTGCGGCCCGCTCTCGATGCCGCCGCGGGCGTGCTCGGCTCTGGTGTGCTCGGGGACGCCCGGGTGGACGACGCCACAGCGCTGTTCTCCGACGCGGCCACCGAGGTCTTCGCCCTCTCCAGCGGGGGCAGCGCGGCCGGCTGGTTCGCCATCCGCTTACGGGAGAGTCAGACAGGCGCCACCCCGATCTCCCAGGAGTCGCTCGTGAACAACCTCAGCCGCATCAATAACGTCGAGATGGCGCTCACCGTGGAGATCGGTCGCACCCGCATGGCGGTGCGCGATGTACTCGGTCTCGAGCCCGGCGCGGTGATCGAGCTCGACCGCTCAGCCGGCGCTCCCGCCGACGTGCTGCTCAACGGACGGCTGATCGCCCACGGCGAGATCGTGGTCGTCGACCAGGAGTACGCGGTGCGCATCACCCAGATCCTCGACGTTGCCGAGGGCCTCAGCTAACAATGGACACCCTCTTCGTTGCGTTGCGCGTACTGCTCTCCCTCGCCGCTGTGGTGGGGCTGCTGTGGTTTCTGCAGCGACGCATTTCGAAGGGGACCCGGTCAACTCGATCGACCAAGCTCGTGAACGTCGTGACCCGCCAGCCACTGGCGCAGAAAGCATCCGTTGTCGTGATCGACATGGAGGGTAAGCGATTTTTGCTCGGCGTAACCGAGCACTCGGTGACCGTTCTCGACGCCACCGAACTGCCGGTGACCGATACCGCGGCGGCCTTCGAATCGGTCCTAACCGAAGCGGAAGCGGCTCCGAGCGCGCAGAAGTCCGCTGCGACCCCCATCCCCTTCCCGCAGCAGTTCGACCCTCGCACCGGCCTACCGCGTAAGCTCGGCGCGCTCGACGGCTCGATCCTGTCGCTCTCCACCTGGAAGCGTGCGGCCGTCGCCCTGCGGTCCTCCCGGTGAGAGGGCAGGCCGCGATGGGCGTGCGCGCACCGCTCAGCGTCCGGTTCTGGAACGGGCCGGCCGCCCGCATCGTCGTGATGGCGCTTCTCGTGCTCGTCGTCGCTGTAGCGCTCATCCTCATGACCGGTACCGCCAGCCACGCTTCGGTGCCGACCGTGGACGCCCCGACGCCGCCCGTCACCCCGACCACCCCTGGCGGTCTTTCCGTCAACATCAACGGCCCCGACGGCACCCCGTCCTCTGCGATCGTCACGCTGGTCGGCATCACGCTGCTCTCGGTGGCCCCGGCGCTGCTGCTCATGATGACGTCATTCACCAAGATCTTCGTCGTGCTCGCCATGGCCCGTAACGCCCTCGCGCTGCCGTCCATCCCGCCGAACCAGGTGCTTGCGGGACTCGCACTCTTCCTCAGCCTGTTCATCATGGCGCCGGTGATCACCGACATCAACACGCACGCGTTGCAGCCATACCTGAACGGCCACATCGACTTCACGCAGGCGATTGACCTCGCCACCAAGCCGCTAGGTACTTTCATGCTCGCGCACACCCGAGAAGAGGACCTCGCCC
>JANYIZ010000121.1 GCA_025408445.1 Frigoribacterium sp.
CGTGTCACTCGCGGGGGCGGAGCTGTGCGGCGCACGGGCGACTCGCGGTCCCTGCAAGCGGTAATAGTTGACAAGCGGACACAAACGGACTTATATAAACACAGAACAACATTATTGTTTTGTTCCCGACGAAGAGGTCCGATGTACGCCCCTGAGCGACACAAGCAGATCCTGGAGACTGCCCGGTCGTTCGGCCGCGTCGAGGTCGCCGGACTCGCACGTGACCTCGCCGTCACCCCGGAGACCGTGCGTCGGGACCTCACTGCACTCGAGCGGCACGGGGTACTCCGCCGAGTGCACGGAGGGGCCATACCGGTCGAGCGATTTGGTAACGAGCCGGATGTCGCGGACCGCGAAGGACATTCTTCCGGGCAGAAGGAAAGCATCGCCCGCGCCGCGCTCGAGGAGCTTCCCGACGGCGGATCGATCATCCTCGATGCCGGTACCACCACCGTGCGTCTCGCCCAGATGCTGCCAACGGACCGCGAGCTCACCGTCGTGACACATTCGATTCCGGTCGCGGCCATCCTGATCGGTCGACCCAACATCAGCCTTCACCTTCTCGGCGGGGTCGTACGCCCTCGCACGCATGCAGCCGTCGGCGAATGGACGAAGGCCCAGATCGCCGATGTCTTCGCTGACGTCGCCTTCATGGGGACAAATGGCATCAGTGTCGAACGCGGACTGACGACTCCCGATATCGCCGAAGCGAATATCAAACGAGCCCTCATCGCTGCAGCCCGTCGAGTGGTCGTGCTGGCCGACCACACCAAGTTCGGCCGTGAGGATTTCGCCCGGGTTGCCCCGCTCAGCAGTGTCGACACGATTATTACCGACATCGGTCTCGATGGAGAATTCGCGGAGGACATCGAGAGTGCCGGTCCGACGGTGGTGATCGTGTGATCGTCTCCGTGACCGTCAATCCCAGCCTCGACCGCACGGTCGAGGTCGATCGTCTCGAGCGTGGGGCAGTGCTTCGGACGTCATCGCCCGTGCTCGAGCCCGGAGGTAAAGGGGTTAATCTCTCGCGCGCACTCGCGCGCAACGGTGTCGCGAGCATTGCGGTGCTCCCCGTCGCGGGCGCTGAAGGAGCGGAACTAAGCACCCTTCTGGAAGCGGCGGGCGTTGTCACGCGGTTGGTCCCGGTGAGTGGGCGCACTCGCTCGAATTTGACCGTGGCAGAGCCTGACGGAACGGTCACCAAGCTGAACGAGCCCGGCTCCTCCCTCTCGACTGCCGACTTCTCACTGCTCTCGGCGATGCTTGCCAGCCTGGTGACAGTTCGAGACTGGGTGGTCTTCTCCGGGAGCATTCCACCCGATTGTTCCGGAGATCAGCTCGTTGGATTGATGAAGACGGTGACCGATCTGGGCGCTTCACTCGCGGTAGACACAAGCGGGGATGCCCTCACAGCCTCTATGACAGCCCGACCCCGCCTGATCAAGCCCAATCGTGCGGAACTTGCGGAGGCGGTCGGACGCGAACTCGACTCGATTTCTGAAGTGATTGTTGCCGCCGAGGAATTGCGTGGCCGCGGCGTGGAGCGAGTGCTCGTGAGCCTGGGTGCGGACGGTGCCGTACTGGTCAGTGAACGCGGAGCAATCGTCGGCGAATCCACTGTGCGTCTTCAGCGCAGCACCGTCGGCGCCGGTGACTGCTTTCTCGCCGGTTTCCTCTCCAAGTTCTCGATCGACGAATCTGCCGAGGACGCTGCGCTCGTCGAAGCCCTCGCCTGGGGCGCTGCAGCCGTGAGTCTTCCCGGGACATCCGTTCCCGGTCCGGGCGATATCGCCTACACAAACGTCCAGCTGGTGTGGCAACCAGACCTGGATAGGCCACTCGTGGCCACCTGATACACGCCGATCCCGTCACCTCATCCCTACCGTCTTGACTCGTACAAAGGAGTACCACTAGAAATGTCCGATTACACTCCCGTGGCCGCCGGAACCGGCGCCCGTGCACGCATCCAGCGAGGCGGTGCATTTCTCGCGGGAATGATCATGCCGAACCTCGGTGCATTCATCGCCTGGGGCCTTGTCACTGCCCTCTTCATCCCTAACGGCTGGATCAATGAGATCGCCCGCGCGACCGGAGCAGTTGCGAAGGACGGCGTCGTACCTTTCGCGGGCCAGGCCTCCACGATCGTCGGTCCGATAATCGTGTTCCTCCTGCCGATCCTGATCGGCTACACCGGTGGTCGTACGGTGCACGGTCAGCGCGGTGCCGTCGTCGGTGCGATCGCCACGATCGGCGTCATCGTGTCGCCGCTTGCGCTCGCGCTCCACACCTCGACCACCGCAGCACCGAAGTCCATCGCCGACCTCGGCCCGCAGTTCCTTGGCGCGCTCATCATCGGCCCGCTCGCGGCGCTGTTGCTGAAGTGGATTGACAGCCTGATCGATGGAAAGCTGCGCGGCGGATTTGAAATGCTGGTGGATAACTTCACCTCCGGCATCGTCGGTGGCTTCTCGGCGCTCGTCGGAGTGTTCGCCCTCGGCCCGGCGGTCTTTTGGCTGACCACCGTGTTCGCGACTTTCGTCGACGGCCTCATCAACGCGAGACTGCTTCCTCTGGCCTCGATTATCATCGAGCCGGCAAAGATCCTGTTCCTCAACAATGCGATCGGGAACGGCGTTCTTGTCCCGCTCGCGGCGAAGCAGGCTGCGGGACCGGATGGCAAGTCCATTCTCTTTATGCTGGAGTCGAATCCCGGCCCCGGCCTCGGAATCCTCGTTGCGATGATGCTGTTCGGACCGATCGCCATCCGCGCGACCGTGCCGGCCGCGATCGTCGTGCAGTTCCTCGGTGGCATCCACGAGATCTACTTCCCGTATGTGCTCATGAAGCCGATCCTGCTTATCGCCGCCATCGCGGGTGGGGCATCCGGTGTCCTCATGTTCAGCCTGTTCAACGATGGACTGCTGGCACCGGCATCTCCGGGAAGCATCTTCGCCTACGTTCTGGTGGCCTACCCGGGTGACCTTCCGACCATCCTGCTCGGGATTCTCGTATCCGCTGGCGTAGCGTTTATTGTGAGCGCCCTGTTGCTCGGATTCGGCCGCAACAGTAACAGCGGCCTCGACCTCGAGGCTGCTCGTGAACAGAGCGCGAAGAACAAGAACAAGCCGGCGACGGCTCCCGTCGCCTGATCGACAGATAGAACCGAGGAGATTCTCAGATGGCAACAATCGACGGGTCACAGATCAAGAAGCTGATCGTGGCGTGCGACGCAGGAATGGGCAGCAGCGTGATGCTGGCTTCGACCCTGAAGAAGCAACTCGCGAAAAGTGGAGTGACCGTGGAGCATTCCCCGGTCGCCTCGATCCCGAGCGACGCCGACCTGGTGTTCACCCACACGGGTCTAGCAGACCGTGCACGGCATACGGTGCCCGGCGTGCCGGTCGTGCCGTTTCAGCTCTTCCTGGGGGATCCTGCTGTCGCCAAGATTGTCAAAGCCATTCAAAACGGCGAGACCTTCGAGGCCTAGCAGATGACGGAAGAAACCGCCCCCGGCCTGTCCGCCCTGCTGGCCGAGTCGTCCATTCGGCTCGATTTGACTGCGACGGACCAGGAAGACGCGATCAGGCAGACCGGGGCAGCCCTGCTCGAGGTCGACGCGATCGACGTGGCCTACATCGACGCAATGCTCGAGCGCGAGAAGTCGATTTCCACCTTTGTCGGGGAGGGTGTCGCGATTCCCCACGGCACGCTCGCCGGCAAGGACTCGGTGAAGAAAGATGCCATTGTCGTTCTCCGCTTTCCGGATGGAGTGGACTGGGATGGCAACGATGTGCGCGTCTGCGTCGGCATCGCCGCCCGCGGTAACGGGCATATCGCGCTGCTCTCCCAACTCGCGATCGTGCTGCTCGACCCGGATAAGGCGGCGGTGCTTCGAGCGGCGACGACGAGCGCCGAGGTGTACGAGCTGCTGAAGCCCGATCCGCAAGACGGGTACAGCCCATGAAGGTAGCGAGGTTCTATGCGCCCGGTGACATTCGACTCGAAGAGATTGCGGAACCGCAGGTTTCTGCGGGAGAAGTGAAGATCAGGGTGCGCAACTGTTCCACCTGCGGAACAGACGTCAAGATCTCGCGTTCCGGACATCCGAACATGACGCCGCCGCAGGTAATGGGACACGAGATCGCGGGCGAGATCGTCGACGTCGGTGAGGGCGTGGAAGGCTGGACCGCGGGTGATCGCGTGCAGGTGATCGCGGCGATACCCGATGGCACCTGCGCCGATTGTCTGGCCGGTCGCCCGACAGTCTGCGCGCACCAGCTCTCGATGGGGTACCAGTTCCGCGGGGGATTCGCGGAGTACACGATCGTGCCGCGCGAGGTGTTGCAGGTTGACGGACTCAACCGCATTCCGGAGGGAGTCGGTTTTGCCGAGGCTAGTCTCGCCGAACCTCTGGCCTGTGTTCTCAACGGCCAGGAACTCGCCAGGGTCGGCGACGGGGATGTCGTCGTCGTCATCGGCTCCGGTCCGATCGGATGCCTTCATGTGCGGCTCGCTCGCTCGCGCGGGGCGGCCACGATCATCCTCGTGGACCTCAATACGGAGCGGCTCACGAAGGCGGCCGACCTGGTTCGGCCCGACCTGGCGATCTCGTCGGAGTTGATCGATCCCGTCGCGGCCGTTCTTGACGCAACCGGCGGACGAGGAGCGGATGTCGTGATCACTGCGGCCGCGTCCGGTGCGGCTCAGGAACAGGGGCTTCGCATGCTCGCCCGTCGAGGGCGTCTCAGCCTTTTCGGCGGTCTGCCGAAGGATCACCCGACAATCACCGTCGACTCGAACCTGGTGCACTACCGCGAGCTCACCATCGTGGGAGTGAACGGATCGAGCCCCGCTCACAACAGGGAAGCCCTCAGGCTGATCGCCTCCGGCGCCGTGCCGGTGACCGATCTCATCACCCATCGGTTGCGTCTTGATGACGTGCTCGACGCCATCGAGATCGTCGCGCGTGGTGATGGTATTAAAGTTACCATCGAGCCCTGACCTACTGCCATCGACCTCATGCCCGACCGAATAACCAAGGAATTGATAATGCCTGAACGAACCGTCACTGTCGCCTCGAGAGTCGGACTTCACGCCCGTCCCGCATCGCTGTTCAGCCAGGCCGCGGCGAAGTGTGGGGTGCCCGTCACTCTCACGAGCGCTGGAGGCAAGACCGTCAACGCCGCGAGCATCCTCGGGGTGCTCTCGCTCGGCATCGGTCACGGTGAGGTCGTCACCATCAAGGCCGACGGCGATGATGCCGAGACCGCGCTTGACTCCCTCGCCGAGCTGCTGAACACCGATCTCGACACAGCGTAGTTTCGCACAGCGTAATTTCGCACAGGCTAATTTCTCACAGCGTAATTTCGCACTGACGAAGAGGGTCCATCCCCAGGATGGACCCTCTTCTCTGCCGGGGATCACCTGTCCTAGGCTCGGGGGATGACTGATGCAGACCTGGCCCACGAGGCTCGTCCCACCACACCCATCGATGCGATCGCCGAGACCTGGGTGGATACGGAGCTCGACCTGTTTCCCGAATACCGCGTGTATCTCGGGCGTGCGGGTCGGGAGGGCGAATACGCGGACTACTCACCCGAGGGCGCCGAGCGAGTAATCGCGGAGGTGAAAAAGGCCCTCGCGAGTATCCACGCGGCAACTGCCGTCGACGCGGTCGACGAGGTCACCAAAATGGATCTGAGTCGTGAGCTGCAGTTGCAGATCGACAAGCACGACGCCGATTTCGACCAGCGCGACCTCAACGTGATCGCGTCGGCCCCGCAGAGCCTTCGCGACATCTTCGATCTCATGCCGACCGACTCCGAAGAGGACTGGTCGCACGTCGCCACGCGCATGCGCAACCTTCCGGCGGCGATGGAGGGTTATATCCAGACCCTGCGCACCGGCATCGCGGCCGGCAACGTACCCGCCATCCGCCAGATTCGCGAAGTTATCGGCCAAGCGGCCAAGCAGGTGGCCGATACCGGCTTCTTCTTCCGCTTGGCCGAGGGGGCGAAGGCCGGTGCGGGCGAACTTCCGGAGTCGCTTCGGGGCGACCTCGCGGAGGCGGCGCGTGCCTCCGCCGGCGCGTATGCGACGCTGTCCGAGTTCCTCGAAAACGAGCTTTCCCCGCACGCACCGGAGCGGGATGCCGTCGGCCGCGAGATCTACACCCTCGCCTCACGCGACTTCCTCGGTGCCGTCGTCGACCTCGATGAGACCTACGAGTGGGGCATTGAGGAGTTGGCTCGCATGACGGCGGAGCAGGAATCGATCGCGCGAGAGATCAAGCCTGGCGCGACTGTCGCAGAGGCGATCGAGTTCCTCGACAAGGACCCGAGCCGAAAGTTGCACGGTACAAACGCCCTACAGAAGTGGATGCAGGAAACAAGTGACCGCGCGGTCGATGAGCTCTCCCGAGTGCATTTCGACATCCCGGACGAGGTGAAACGACTCGAATGCATGATCGCGCCGACGCAGGAAGGGGGAATCTACTACACGCCCCCCACCGACGATTTCTCGCGAGCGGGACGTATGTGGTGGAGCGTTCCGGAAGGCGTCACGGAATTCGACACCTGGCGCGAGCTCACCACCGTCTATCACGAGGGCGTTCCCGGGCATCACCTCCAGATCGGGCAGGCCGTCTATAACAAAGCACTGCTCAATACCTGGCGTCGCAATGCCGGTACCTCCGGTCATGCCGAGGGCTGGGCGCTCTACGCTGAGCGCCTCATGGAGCAGCTCGGTTACCTCGACGACCCGGCGGATCGGCTGGGAATGCTCGACGGCCAGCGGATGCGGGCGGCGCGGGTGGTTCTGGATATCGGAGTTCACCTCGAAAAGCCACTTCCCGACCGCACCGGTCCCTGGACGGGAGAGTATGCTTTCGGATTTCTCGGCCGCAACGTCAACATGAGTCCGGAGTTCGTGCGCTTCGAGGTCAACCGTTATCTCGGCTGGCCGGGCCAGGCGCCCTCCTACAAAATCGGCCAGCGAATCTGGGAGCAGTTGCGCGACGAGTACGCGCGTCGAGAGGGAGCGGCCTTCGACATCCGTGCCTTTCATAAAAAGGCTCTCGACATCGGAGGCGTCGGGCTCGACACTCTCAAATCGGCACTGCTCACGTAAGTGCCCTCCCCATATGAGGAGGCCTTCGGACACTCGCTCGAGTCGCTTCATCCTCGCCTCCGATCGTATTTCGGGGAGATCCCGCGTGGCAGTCTCGGCGTGGGGTCGGGCATCTTCGATGTGGTCGGCACCCCGCGCCGGTGGCTGTGGCCGGCGCTCTGGGTGCTCGGCGCCCATGGCATCATGTTCGCCGCTTGGCAGCACGACGTCCCGTTCACCGTGGTCAACCGTCCGGTTGTGGATGCCAGGGGAAATATCGCCGTCGCCGCGGTACGCACTTTCCGATTCGATCGCGGTGACCGCAGCATGGTCGACGCGATCACCGCGGAACGGGGTGGTCTCGTCGATCATCTCGGCCGGTCTCGTCGGCTGATCTCGCGGTTCTCAGGGCACGTCGTCGACGGCGCTCTCACTCTGACCTCGACTGTTCTTGCAGTGCGGGTGGGGCGGGTGCGGGTGACGGTGCCGAGTATCCTCGCACCGGTCGTGACACTGGTGGAGCACTTCGATGTGGCCGATGGCCGTCAGCATGTGGCCCTCGAGGTATGCGCGCCGCTCATCGGTAGGCTCTATGAGTACTCCGGCTCGTTCACGTACAGGATCGAGGAAGCCACGTGACCATTACCCCCAGCACCGACCGGATCGTGATCGCGGGGGCATCCGGCTTCATCGGGCAGTATCTCGCGCGGGAGTTCCGGAGACAGGGTTCCCGGGTACAGCTCATCGGCCGCCAGGGATCGGATGCGTCATGGGACGACCCGGCGGCGATCACCGATCTCCTCGAGGGAGTGGACCTGCTGGTGAACCTCGCCGGTAAGAGCGTCAATTGTCGCTATACCGCGGCGAACCGTGCCGAGATATTGCGGTCGCGAGTCGACACGACCCGCCGGCTGGCCGAGGCCATCCGCGACTGTCGTGAGCCGCCCGCGCTCTGGATCAATTCGTCAACCGCAACGATCTACCGACATGCCGACGACCGGCCCATGACGGAGTCGACCGGTGAGCTGGGCGACGGTTTCTCGGTCGGAATCGCCAAGGCGTGGGAAGTGGCCTTCTTTGCGGGCGTCCTTCCCGCCACTCGCCGGGTCGCTCTCCGGATGGCGATCGTGCTCGGCGATGGCAGCGCGCTCGTTCCCCTGATGGCTCTCGTCCGATTCGGACTCGGCGGTGCACAGCTCGACGGTCCGTGGTTTTCGACGGCAGCTCGACGGGCCGCAGGAACGTTCCACGAGTTCCGGTCGCGGGGAGGCAGCCAGAAGTTCAGCTGGGTGCATCTCGCCGACGTGCTCGGCGTCATCCGCTTCCTGCGGTCTCACCCCGAGATCTCGGGGGTGGTGAACGTAAGTTCTCCCACCCCTTCCGACAATCGCACCGTGATGCAGACGCTGAGGGACGTGCTCGGGATGCCGTTCGGCCTCCCCGCGCCACGCTGGATGCTCGAACTGGGCACTGCAGCGATCCGCAGCGAGACCGAACTCGTGCTCAAGAGCCGCTGGGTACTCCCCGAACGGCTTATCAGTGCCGGATATGAATTCGAGTATCCCGAACTGCGTCCCGCCCTCCGGAACATCGTCGGCTCCCGTAGGTGACGTCCTTCGTTTGGGGGCGGTAGGCTAGAGCGTCGCAAACATGCGGCACCTCACTCGCCTGTCCGCCGCGGGAACGATACGGAACACTGATCCACACCAGCACCCCCGTGGCCGGCCCTAAAAAATGTCCATCCTGGAGCAACTACTACATGACAATCGTAACGACCGACAAGGCGCCAAAGCAGGTCGCAATCAATGACATCGGATCTGCTGAAGACTTTCTCGCCGCGGTCGAAAAGACTCTCAAATTCTTCAACGACGGAGACCTCATCGAGGGCACCGTCGTCAAGATCGATCGTGACGAGGTACTCCTCGACGTCGGTTACAAGACCGAGGGTGTAATCCCCTCCCGCGAACTCTCTATCAAGCACGATGTGGACCCCACCGAGGTCGTCCAGGTCGGCGATGTGGTTGAAGCCCTCGTCCTCCAGAAGGAAGACAAAGAAGGTCGCCTCATCCTCTCCAAGAAGCGCGCCCAGTACGAGCGTGCGTGGGGCGATGTGGAGAAGATCAAGGACTCCGATGGCGTCGTCACCGGTTCTGTGATCGAGGTCGTCAAGGGTGGCCTCATCGTCGATATCGGACTCCGCGGATTCCTACCGGCATCGCTCATCGAACTTCGCCGCGTTCGTGACCTCACGCCGTACCTCGGCCAGGAGATCGAGGCCAAAATCCTCGAGCTCGACAAGAACCGCAACAACGTTGTGCTCTCTCGCCGCGCCCTCCTCGAGCAGACCCAGTCCGAGAGCCGTACGACCTTCCTCAACAACCTCGCCAAGGGCCAGGTCCGCAAGGGTGTCGTGTCGTCGATCGTCAACTTCGGTGCGTTCGTTGACCTCGGCGGCGTCGACGGTCTCGTCCACGTCTCCGAGCTCAGCTGGAAGCACATCGAGCACGCGTCCGAGGTTGTCGAGGTCGGCCAGGAGGTCACCGTCGAGATCCTCGAGGTCGACCTCGAGCGTGAGCGTGTCTCGCTGTCGCTCAAGGCCACTCAAGAGGACCCCTGGCAGGTATTTGCCCGCACTCACGCCATCGGCCAGGTTGCACCCGGGAAGGTCACCAAGCTCGTTCCCTTCGGCGCGTTTGTTCGCGTCGCGGAGGGCATCGAGGGCCTCGTGCACATCTCGGAGCTGTCGGGCAAGCACGTCGAGCTCGCCGAGCAGGTTGTCTCGGTCGGCGACGAGGTGTTCGTCAAGGTCATCGACATCGACCTCGAGCGTCGTCGGATCTCCCTCTCGCTGAAGCAGGCGAACGAGGGCGTCGACCCCGAAGGCACCGAGTTCGACCCGGCACTCTACGGAATGCTCACTGAGTACGACGAGGCGGGCAACTACAAGTACCCCGACGGCTTCGACCCGGAGACCAACGAGTGGAAAGAGGGCTTTGAGTCACAGCGTGAGAAGTGGGAGCAGGACTATGCTGCGGCCCAGGCTCGCTGGGAAGCCCACAAGAAGCAGGTCGCGACCGCCGACGAGATCAGCGACGCACCGGTGGCCGGAGGCTCCTCGTTCTCGAACGACGCCGACTCTGCCGGAACCCTGGCAGATGACGAAGCCCTCGCGGCGCTTCGTGAGAAGCTGAGCTCCAACTCCTAAGCAGGATGTCGTGAAACGGTCGGACCGCATAGGTCCGGCCGTTTCCGCGTTAATCGCTGGCTGAGCATCCGTCGCCGGCCACTCGGGTTACGGTCCGGCTAGCATTGCTCACGTGTATCTCATCGGCCTCACGGGCGGCATAGCCTCGGGAAAAACAGTGGTTGCTCGCCGGCTTGAGGAGCTCGGGGCCACGAGGGTGGATGCCGACCAACTCGCTCGAGACGTCGTAGCCGTTGGCACTCCCGGTCTCGCGGCGATCACCGAACGGTTCGGTGTCGATGTGATCGCTGCAGATGGCACGCTGGACCGCGCCGCGCTTGGCGCCGTGATCTTCCGGGACCCTGATGCCCGCCTCGCCCTCAACGCCATTACGCATCCCGCCATCCGCGAGCTGAGTTCGCGCCTGTTCGCCGAAGCGTCCGATCGCGACCCCAACGCGGTCGTCGTGTACGACGTGCCGCTTCTCGCCGAGGCGTTGCGGGATCCCGGCTATCACCGGTTCGACCTCGTCGTCGTGGTCGATGCCAGCACCGAGATCCGCGTGCGCCGGCTCATGCAATTGCGGGGGCTCACTCGCGAGGAAGCGCTCCACCGGCTCAACTCCCAGGCGACCGACACCGAGCGGCTCGCCATCGCCGATGTGGTCGTCGATAGCAACGGAACGCTAGAGGAGACGATTGAACAGGCGGATGCCCTCTGGGCGGGGCTCGCGAGTCACCACTAAACGCATTCTGCCCACGGAGATATCCGGTACCGGTGTCGGTGGCGCTGCCTAAGCTTGAAACATGGAACCGACACGCTCAGTGCGCCCTTTCGAGGTCATCAGCGACTACATCCCGAGCGGCGACCAGCCGACGGCGATCGCGGAGCTGACCGCACGGATCAATGCAGGCGAAACCGATGTCGTTCTGCTCGGTGCCACCGGCACCGGCAAGTCGGCCACCACGGCCTGGCTCATCGAAGCGGTGCAGCGACCCACTCTCGTGCTTGCGCACAACAAGACTCTCGCTGCACAGCTCGCCAACGAATTCCGCGAGCTGATGCCGAACAACGCCGTGGAGTATTTCGTCTCGTACTACGACTACTACCAGCCAGAGGCCTATGTGCCACAGACCGATACCTTCATTGAAAAGGACTCGTCGGTGAACGCCGAGGTCGAGCGGCTCAGGCACTCGACCACAAATTCACTGCTCAGTCGCCGAGATGTGATCGTTGTCTCCACGGTGTCCTGCATCTACGGTCTCGGCTCTTCTGAGGAGTATCTGGATGCCATGTTGGCCCTCCAGGTCGGGATGAAGATCAACCGTGAAACGCTCATCCGCAAGTTCGTGTCGATGCAGTACCAGCGCAACGACGTGGACTTCTCGCGCGGCAACTTCCGGGTGCGCGGCGACACCATCGAGATCATCCCGATGTATGAGGAGCTCGCGATCCGCATCGAAATGTTCGGTGACGAGATTGAGGGTCTGTACAGCCTGCATCCGCTGACCGGCGACGTCGTCAAAAAGCTCGATGCAGTGTCGGTGTTCCCCGGGTCACACTATGTGGCTGGCCAGGAACGCATGCACGCGGCGATCAAGACCATCAAGGTGGAGCTCGACGAGCGGCTGAAGCAACTCGAGCGAGAGGGCAAGCTCCTCGAGGCTCAGAGGCTCCGCATGCGCACGACCTTCGACATCGAAATGATGGAGCAGATCGGATTCTGCAGTGGCATCGAGAACTACTCTCGTCACATCGACCAGCGACAGCCGGGCGAGGCTCCGCACTGCCTGATCGACTACTTCCCCGATGATTTTCTCGTCGTGATCGACGAGTCGCATGTGACCGTGCCACAGATCGGTGCGATGTATGAGGGGGATGCCTCGCGCAAACGCACGCTCGTTGACCACGGTTTTCGCCTGCCGAGTGCGCTCGACAACCGTCCGCTCAAGTTCAACGAGTTTCTCGACCGGGTGGGCCAGAAGGTGTACCTCTCGGCCACGCCCGGGAAATATGAGATGGGTATCACCGACAGCGTTGTGGAGCAGATCATCCGCCCCACCGGTCTCATCGACCCGGAAATCGTGGTCAAACCCTCCAAGGGCCAGATCGACGACCTGCTCGAGGAGATCCGCAAGCGCACCGCGGCTAACGAACGTGTACTTGTCACGACGCTCACCAAGAAAATGGCGGAGGAACTCACCGAATTTCTTGGCGAGGCTGGGGTGCGGGTGCGTTACCTGCACTCGGATGTCGACACCCTTCGCCGTGTCGAGCTGCTCACGGAACTCCGCCAGGGGGTCTACGACGTGCTCGTCGGAATCAACCTGTTGCGAGAGGGTCTCGACCTCCCGGAGGTCTCCCTTGTGGCGATTCTCGATGCGGACAAGGAGGGCTTCCTGCGCTCCTCGACCTCCCTCATCCAGACCATCGGGCGCGCAGCGCGCAACGTCTCCGGTGCCGTGCACATGTATGCCGACGTGATGACCGACTCCATGAAGCTCGCAATCTCGGAGACCACGCGTCGCCGAGAGTTGCAGGTCGCGTACAACCTCGAGCGTGGGGTCGATCCGCAGCCGCTTCGCAAGAAGATCGCCGACATCACCGAGTCGCTCAACCGCGAGGGCGCGGACACGGCGGCGCTGCTCTCCAACCGGGACGGCCGCAAGCGGTCTCCCACGCCGAACCTCAAGCGGCATGGGGGGCTGGCGGCCAGCGGGGCGAACGACCTCGAGTCGATCATCCGAGATCTCAACGACCAGATGTTGATGGCCGCGGGGGAGCTCAAGTTCGAGCTCGCCGGGAGGCTACGCGATGAGGTATCGGATCTCAAGAAGGAGCTAAGGCAGATGGAAGCGGCCGGTCACATCTCCTGAGCAGACCGGCGTGTGTGCTGCATCATCGCGAAGCCACACGGGAAGTCACTCCTCGCTACGCACAGAGCGAACGCGGGGCTTCAGTGTCGGTGGCCTGCATAGAATGTTAAGAGTGTCTATTTCCCGCGTTGAGTCCGGTTCGAAGCTTTCTGTCCATGGGGCGAGAGTGCACAATCTCAAGGGTGTCGACCTCGAGATTCCTCGAGACTCTCTGGTGGTGTTCACCGGCCTCTCCGGCTCCGGAAAGTCATCGCTTGCCTTCGACACGATCTTCGCCGAAGGCCAACGTCGGTATGTGGAATCACTGTCTGCCTACGCACGGCAGTTCCTCGGCCAGGTCGATCGCCCGGACGTCGATTTCATCGATGGCCTGAGTCCGGCCGTCTCGATCGACCAAAAGTCAACCAATCGCAACCCGCGCTCCACGGTCGGCACCATCACCGAGATCTACGACTACATGCGGCTCCTCTGGGCCCGTATCGGGGTACCCCACTGCGCGATTTGCGGCGAGAAGATCGAGCGCCAGTCGGTACAACAGATCGCCGACCAACTGATGACCCTCGAGACCGGAGTGCGCTATCAGATAGTGAGCCCCGTAATCTCGCAGAAGAAGGGCGAGTTCGTCGACCTCTTCAAGGAACTCGCCGCGAGTGGCTACTCTCGGGCAATAGTGGACGGCGAGCAGATTCAGCTCAGTGATCCGCCGACACTGAAAAAGCAATACAAACACGACATTTCCGTTGTCGTTGACCGTCTTGTCGCCGCCGACGACATTCTCACTCGGCTGACCGACTCTCTGGAGACGGCGTTGCGTCTTACTGACGGGTTGGTGAGTGTCAACTATGTCGACGCCACCGGTCCCGACGCCTGGCGCAACTTCAGCGAGAAGCTGTCGTGTCCGAACGGGCACCCGGTGCAGCTCACCGAGATCGAGCCGCGCACCTTCTCCTTCAATGCCCCATTCGGCGCCTGCCCCGAGTGCTCCGGTCTCGGCACCAAGATGTCGGTCGATTCGGAACTGCTGCTCGGAGACCCGGCCCTCAGCCTTGCCGACGGCGTGATCCTCCCCTGGACGCAGTCGGGCAAGGGCTTGTTCAACTATTTCCAGCGATTGCTCGAGGGCCTCGCCGCCGACCTCGACTTCTCGCTCAAGACACCATGGCGCGACCTCGGCACGGACATCCAGAACGCGATCCTCAAGGGAAACGACTTCGAGGTCACCGTCAAGTGGAAGAACCGCTTCGGCCGTGAGATGAAGTATTCCACCGGGTTCGAGGGCGTAATGCCATACATCGAGCGCAAGTTCCTCGAGGCCGAGACCGATTCGGCACGGCAGCGTTACTCGGCATACCTGAGAGAGATCGACTGCCCGGTCTGCAACGGTAAACGGCTCAGGCCCGAAGTGCTTGCCGTCACAGTGCATGATTACAACATTGCGGATGTCGCGGAGCTCAGCCTCGTCGATGCCTTCGACTTCATGCAGCGACTCGAGCTCTCCGCGCGTGATGCGAAGATTGCCGCGCAGGTACTGCGGGAGATTCGATTGCGGCTCGAGTTCCTGATTGAAGTCGGTCTGAGTTATCTCAATCTCGCCCGGTCAGCTGGCTCCCTCTCTGGCGGCGAGGCCCAGCGCATCCGCCTCGCCACGCAGATCGGATCGGGCCTCACCGGAGTGCTGTACGTGCTCGATGAGCCGAGCATCGGATTGCACCAACGTGACAATCGGCGTCTCATCGAGACTCTCGTCAAGCTGAAGAACCTCGGCAACACGCTCATCGTGGTCGAGCACGATGAAGACACGATTCGCACGGCAGACTGGATCGTCGACATCGGTCCGGGTGCGGGAGAGCACGGCGGAGAGGTCGTGCACTCCGGGTCATACGAAGCGCTGCTCGCCAACACGGATTCGATGACCGGCGACTACCTCTCCGGCCGCCGCTCGATCGAGACCCCTAAATCGCGCCGCCGGATCGATAAGAAGCGGATGCTCACGGTCGAGGGCGCGCGCGCCAACAACCTGCGCAACGTCACCGTCGAATTCCCGCTTGGCACCTTCACTGCGGTCACCGGTGTCAGCGGATCGGGCAAGTCCAGCCTCATCAACGACATCCTCTACAAAGTGTTGGCCAACGAGCTCAACGGCGCCCGCCAGATTCCGGGCAAGCACACCCGTGTCACCGGGCTGGACAACCTCGACAAGGTCGTGCACGTGGACCAGGCACCGATCGGGCGCACGCCACGCTCCAACCCGGCCACCTACACCGGGGTGTTCGACAAGATCCGAACTCTGTTCAGTGAGACCCAGGACGCCAAAGCGCGCGGCTATCTCCCGGGTCGATTCAGTTTCAACGTCAAGGGCGGGCGCTGTGAAAACTGTTCAGGCGACGGAACAATCAAGATCGAGATGAACTTCCTGCCCGACGTCTACGTGGTGTGCGAGGTCTGTAACGGCGCTCGCTATAACCGCGAGACGCTCGCGGTGCACTACAAGGGCAAGAGCATCGCAGAGGTGTTGGATATGCCGATCAGTGAGGCTGCCGATTTCTTCGAGGCGATCTCCTCGATCAGCCGTTTCTTGAAGACTCTCGTCGACGTCGGGCTCGGTTATGTGCGTCTCGGCCAGAGTGCAACGACACTCTCCGGCGGCGAGGCCCAGCGGGTGAAGCTCGCGACCGAGCTACAGAAGCGATCGATGGGGCGCAGTATCTACGTGCTCGATGAGCCAACCACCGGGCTGCACTTCGAAGACGTGCGTAAGCTCCTGCTGGTGCTCAACGGGCTCGTGGACAAGGGAAACACCGTGATCGTGATCGAGCACAATCTCGACGTGATCAAGTCTGCGGACTGGCTCATCGACCTCGGTCCAGAGGGCGGTGCCGGCGGAGGAGAGATCCTCGCGGTGGGCACACCCGAGCACTTGGCTACCGTGGAGGCGAGCTTTACCGGTTCCTTCCTCAAGGAAATCCTGCCAGAGGCTGTAACGCCGGTGCGTCGCAAGAAGCCCATGACGACCCGTCCTCAAGCGCTCGCGACGAGGTAGCTGCCGTGTCCGACACCGTGGTGTGGCGCCCCAAGGCAAGCGAGATCCCCCAGCAACCCGGGGTCTACCGCTTTCGGGATGCCGCCCAACGCGTGCTCTACGTCGGCAAGGCAAAGAATCTCCGTGCGCGCCTGAGCAACTACTTCGCGCCGCTGGCGAGCCTGCATGAGCGCACGCGGCGCATGGTGCTGAGCGCAGCATCCGTCGAGTGGACGGTTGTCGGCACGGAATTCGAAGCTCTTCAGCTCGAGTTCACCTGGATCAAGGAGTTCGATCCACCGTTCAACGTGCAGTTCCGGGACGACAAGTCCTACCCCTACCTCGCGATCACTCTCGGCGAGGATGTGCCGCGAGTGCTGGTGACCCGCAACCGCAACCTCAGAGGCGCCCGCTACTTCGGGCCGTACACGAAGGTTTGGGCGATTCGCGAAACCGTTGACATCATGCTCAAGGCATTCCCGATGCGCAGCTGCTCAGAATCCACCTACAAGCGTGCGGAGCAGACCGGGAGACCGTGCCTGCTTGGCGACATCGAAAAGTGCGCGGCGCCCTGTGTCGGTCGGGTCTCCAAGGCCGAGCACAAGTCGATCGCCCTCGACTTCGCCTCGTTCATGGGAGGAAATGACTCAAAGTACGTCGGCGAAGTCTCCAAGCGAATGAAAGCCGCGGCGGCCGTACAGGACTATGAATCTGCGGCGAAATTTCGTGACCAGCTCGGCGCTCTCGAGACCGCGCTGTCAAAAAATACCGTTGTGCTCTCGGAAGATGTGGATGCCGACATTTTTGGCATCGCGCATGACGAGTTGGCCGCTGCGGTGCAGCAGTTCACGGTGCGCGGTGGGCGTATCCGCGGTGTGCGCAGCTGGGTGGTAGACAAGGAACTCGACCTCGAGCTGGACGAACTCGTGGAGACTGTCGTGCACAACGCCTACGACGAGCTCGATCCGCCACGACTCGTCGTGGTCCCCGAGCTGCCGGACGACGCGGCCGAGCTGGAGACCTGGCTTACCGAGCTTCGGGCCGAACGAGGGGTCGGACAGGGGCGGTCCGGACCGGGCAAGGTGGTCATGCGAGTCGCCCAGCGCGGCGAACTCGCTGCCCTCGCTCTTACCGTTGCAACCAACGCGCGCAATGCCCTTATTCTCTACAAGACGCGCCGCAGTGGGGACTTCGTGGCGCGGTCCCAGGCCCTCGCAGATATCCAGGAGGCCCTCGGAATGGAGGATGCCCCGTTGCGAATGGAGTGCTACGACGTATCGCACCTGAGCGGGACCAATATCGTCGCGTCGATGGTCGTGTTTGAAGACGGCCTGCCGCGCAAGGACCAGTACCGGCGCTTCAGCATCTCGGAGTCAACAGACGACACGGAATCGATCTACCAGACGCTCTCTCGGCGGCTCGCGCACCTCGAAGACGACCCCACCCTTCCGGTAGCGGAGGCCGTCGAGTCAAGCGGGCGTCCGAGGTTCGCTTACCGCCCCAACCTCCTCATCGTCGACGGCGGACAGCCGCAGGTGGCGGCCGCAGCGCGTGCTTTGGACGACGCCGGCATCACCGGGATCACGCTGTGTGGCATCGCGAAACGGCTGGAGGAGATCTGGCTTCCCGGCAATGATTATCCCGTTATCCTCCCGCGCAACAGCGACGCGCTCTTCCTGATCCAGCGCATCCGGGATGAAGCTCATCGGTTCGCAATCACCTACCAGCGTCAACGGCGAAAGCGCGATGTAGGGTCGGTGCTGTCTGAAATTCCCGGGCTTGGCCCGGCTCGGGTGAAGGAACTGCTTCGCCATTTCGGGTCGGTCACGCAATTGCGCGCAGCGGATCCGGTCGCGATCGCGGAGGTCAAAGGTGTGGGAACCGTCGTCGCGCAAACAATCTTCGAGAAACTCCGGGAGTGACTTGGTCGGTAGGCTTGCCGTACAGGCAAGTGCACAGGAGTAAAGGCGTGACCACGCGATGACCGGGGACAGCTACCACCAGCCCGAACAGCACCAGGAGGTGCTCATCGTCACCGGCATGTCCGGTGCGGGGCGATCCACCGTTGGCAACGCGCTTGAGGACCTCGGCTGGTATGTCGTCGACAATCTCCCGCCCCAAATGCTCCGTCCACTGGTAGAGCTGGCCGGCAAGGCTGGCAACAACCTGCCCAAGGTCGCCGCTGTCGTCGACGTGCGGGGAGGCAAGCTGTTCGCCGATCTCGAGCAGACCGTTGAGGCCCTTCGTGAGGCGACTCCCGTTCGCGTGCTCTTCCTGGAGGCAACTGACGCCGTTCTGGTGCGACGGTTTGAGCAGGTTCGGCGGCCCCATCCTCTCCAGGGCGACGGAACGCTTCTCGATGGTATCGGTGCCGAACGACAACGGATGCTCGGGCTTCGCGAGTCGAGTGACATCATTATGGACACCTCCGACCTCAATATCCACCAGCTCGCGACGAAGATCTCTGAGACCTTCTCCAGTGCCGATACCCCGGGTCTCCAGCTCACGGTGCTGAGCTTTGGCTACAAATATGGGCTCCCGGCCGATGCCGACCTCGTGGCGGATATGCGTTTCCTTCCCAATCCGTTCTGGATTCCGGCCCTGCGCGCTCTCAGCGGGCTGGATACCCCGGTGAGCGACTATGTGCTCGCCCAGGAGGGCTCCGTAGAATTCGTCGACCGGTATGTGCTCGCACTCGAGCCGGTGCTCGCTGGATATCAGCGCGAAAACAAGAGACACGCTACGATCGCCATTGGATGCACGGGGGGAAAGCACCGGTCGGTCGCGATAGTGCAACGACTGGCCTCTCTACTGCGCGAGCAACCCGGAGTCGCTGTCAGCATCAAACATCGCGACCTCGGTCGCGAATAGAGCCATTGCCCCCGACCTCCGCTACAACTTCGATGGTCCTGGACGCCGCTGAATCCGCGGGATCAGACCGCGCGATCCTCGAATAACTGAAAGATAGGAAATCGGATTGGCTCTCACCGCCGACGTCAAAGACGAACTCGCCCGCATCGATGTGAGCAAGACCACAGTTCGAGCAGCGGAGCTCGCCACCATTCTTCGTTTCTCCGGGGGCCTGCACCTTATCTCAGGGCGCATCGCTGTCGAGTCTGAGCTCGACACCGCACAGCTCGCACGACGCGTGCGCAAAGACCTCGCAGAGCTGTACGGGGTGAGGAGCGAAATCTCCGTCATTTCCGCTTCCGGGCTCCGGCGCACGAGCCACTACCTCGTGCGCGTGCTGGACGGGGGCGAGACTCTGGCGCGCCAAACGGGTCTGCTGGATGCGCGCCGACGACCGATCCGCGGCCTCCCGAACAAGCTCACCACCGGCAGCCGTGAGGAGCTTGCCGCCGTCTGGCGCGGCGCGTTTCTTGCGCACGGCTCGCTCACCGACCCCGGCCGCTCGGCGGCACTCGAGATCACCTGTCCCGGTAACGAGTCCGCTATGGCGCTCGTTGGCGCTGCTGGGCGGCTGAAGATCGCGGCGAAGGCACGGGAGGTGCGCGGAGTCCATCGGGTCGTCATCCGCGACGGCGAAGCCATCAGCGCGATGCTGGTGCACATGGGTGCACATTCAACCGTGCTCAACTGGGAAGAGCTGCGCCAGCGCCGGGAGGTGCGCGCGACGGCCAATCGCCTCGTCAATTTTGACGATGCGAACCTGCGTCGGTCCGCGCAGGCCGCAGTGGCGGCCTGTGCTCGCGTTGAGCGTGCTCTGGAGATCCTCGACGGCGACGTTCCCGAACACCTGCGTTACGCGGGAGACCTGCGCTTGCGCTTCCGGGACTCGAGCCTCGACGAACTCGGACACCACGCCGATCCGCCGATGACGAAGGATGCCGTTGCTGGCCGCATTCGCCGTCTTCTTGCCATGGCCGACAAGCGTGCTGTCGATCTCGGGATCCCGGGCACCGACGCAAATCTTCCCCCCGATTACGACGACGCCTGAGCGGTCAATCAGCCCGAATCGGCCACTCGCCTGAGCGGGTATTGAAGGTGTCTCCACTTGGAGGGGAGCATCTGATGGGTGCCGCCGTTGTGCCGAGTACACTGAAAAAAGACCCGCACCGACGGGAACTGTCGGGTAAGCGGGCTACTCACAAAGGAGATCGCACTATGGCCGATTACACTCTCCCCGAACTGGGATACGACTACGGAGCACTCGCTCCGAGCATCAGCGGGGCCATCATGGAGCTTCACCACTCCAAGCATCACCAGGCCTACGTGACCGGAGCCAATGCGGCCGTCGCTGCACTCGCAGCCGCCCGCGACTCCGGTGACCTTGCCAACGTCAACAAGCTCGAGAAGGACCTCGCCTTCAACCTCGGTGGGCACGTGAACCACTCCATCTTCTGGACCAATCTCTCACCGGATGGCGGCGACAAGCCGGTCGGACAGCTCGCGTCCGCGATCGATGACAACTTCGGATCCTTCGACAAGTTCACGGCGCACTTCACCGCAGCCGCGCTCGGCGTGCAGGGCTCCGGCTGGGCCGCCCTGGTCTGGGACTCGATCGGCGAGAAGCTGCTCATCAGCCAGTTCTTCGACCAACAGTCGAATTTTGCCGCCGGCACCGTTCCGGTTCTCATGCTCGACGTCTGGGAGCACGCGTACTACCTCGACTACAAGAACGTGCGAGCGGACTACGTCAAGGCGTTCTGGAACATCGCTAACTGGGCGAATGTGCAGCAGCGTTTCGACGTCGCTCGCGAAAAGATGAACGGCCTGCTGGTACTCTCGTAGCAAATCAGCACGGTGTGGCCGGGTTCGTCCCGGCCGCACCCCTGTTCTCAGCTGTATTTCACCTCGCCCCCACAAAGTCGCGCTCACGGCGCCTCAGCAACAGGAGTTCTCTTGACTGTCAAGATCGGTATCAACGGCTTCGGCCGCATTGGTCGTAACTACCTCCGCGCGGCTCTCGCGCAGGGCGCTGACCTCGAAGTCGTTGCCGTCAACGACCTCACCGACCCCAAGTCGCTCGCGCACCTGCTGAAGTACGACTCCGTTGCCGGGCGCCTGTCTGAGGACGTATCGGTCGATGGTGAGTTCATTGTTGTCGGTGGCAAGCGCATCAAGGTCCTGGCCGAGCGCGACCCAGCGAACCTCGGTTGGGGCGCCCTTGGCGTCGACATCGTCATCGAGTCGACCGGTCGCTTCACGAACGCGAAGGATGCTTCCAAGCACATCGAGGCCGGCGCCAAGAAAGTCATTATCTCTGCTCCCGCGACCGGAGACGACGGCACCTTCGTCATGGGGGTCAACGAGCACCTTTACGAACCTGCCACCCAGCACATCCTCTCCAACGCGTCGTGCACCACCAACTGCCTCGCGCCGCTGGCCAAGGTGTTCATGGAGGCCTTCGGTATTGAGCGTGGCCTCATGACCACGGTGCACGCCTACACCGCCGACCAGAACCTGCAGGACGGGCCGCACAGCGACCTGCGTCGTGCCCGTGCCGCGGCGCTCAACATCATCCCGACCTCGACCGGTGCCGCGAAGGCCCTCGGGTTGGTCGTTCCCGAACTCATCGGTAAGCTCGACGGCTACGCGCTACGCGTGCCAGTACCCACCGGTTCGATCACCGACCTCACGATCGAGGCCAGCCGCAACGTCACCGTCGCCGAGGTCAACGCGGCCTACAAAGCGGCAGCGGAGAGCGGCCCGCTCAAGGGCTTCCTCAGCTACACCGAGGACCCGATCGTCTCCAGTGATATCCAGGGCGACCCGCACTCCTGCATCTTCGATTCCGGCCTCACCAAGGTGATCGGCAACCAGGTCAAGATCGCCGGCTGGTACGACAACGAGTGGGGCTACTCCAACCGTCTCGTCGACTTCACCGAGTACGTCGCAGACCGCCTGTAAGGCAGCCGGATGACGCTCCGCACGATCGATTCTCTCGGTTCGCTTGCGGGCAGGACGGTCATCGTTCGCTGTGATTTGAATGTTCCTCTTGCAGGCGCTCAGATCACGGACGATGGCCGCATCCGCGCCTCGCTTCCCACCCTCAACCTGCTCATCAATGCCGGGGCCCGTGTGGTCGTGGTGTCGCATCTTGGACGCCCACAGGGCGCCCCGGAGGCGAAGTACAGCCTTGCTCCAGTGGCCCAGCGGCTGAGTGAGCTTCTCGGGCAGCCCGTGACCTTTGCCTCCGACACCGTAGGAAGCTCTGCGGCGGAGGCCGTGGACGGTCTGGCGGACGGAGACGTCGCCCTGCTCGAGAACCTCCGTTTCAATCCGGGGGAGACGGCAAAGAGTGCGGATGAGCGTCGTGAGTTCGCACGTAAGCTCGCCGCATTCGGTGATGCGTTCGTGTCCGATGGATTCGGTGTGGTCCACCGCAAGCAGGCGAGCGTTTATGAATTGGCCGAGTTGTTGCCGAGCGCAGCAGGCACCCTCATCGTCACCGAACTCGACGTGCTCGACCGGCTCACCGCGTCGCCCACCAGGCCGTACGCTGTCGTGCTCGGCGGATCTAAGGTGTCGGACAAGCTCGGTGTGATTGCCCACCTTCTTCCGCGAGTCGACTCTCTGCTCGTCGGGGGCGGCATGCTCTTTACTTTTTTGGCAGCACGAGGCCACCAGGTCGGCGCGAGCCTGCTCGAGCTCGACCAGTTGGATGTCGTGCGGGGCTATCTCGCGAAGGCTGAGGAGTTGGGGGTCGAGATCGTGCTTCCGACGGATGTTGTCGTCGCCTCCAAATTCGGAGCCGACGCGGAGCACCAGGTTCGCCCGGCGGACGACATCGAGGGTTCGCCCTGGGGCGAGTCCGGTGTTGGACTGGATATCGGCCCGCAGACGGCTGCCCGATTCGCGGAGGTCATCCGCGCGTCGAAGACCGTGTTCTGGAATGGTCCAATGGGTGTCTTCGAACTCGAGCCATTCGCTGCGGGCACGAAGACTGTCGCCAAGGCATTGACCGAGGTCGACGGCCTTTCGGTGGTCGGCGGAGGGGACTCCGCCGCTGCGGTGCGGGCCCTCGGGTTCACCGACGACCAGTTCGGCCATATCTCCACCGGTGGTGGTGCGAGTCTCGAATTCCTGGAGGGCAAGAGCCTTCCCGGCCTGGAAATACTCGGATGGACAGCAAAATGACTACACGCACCCCATTCATCGCCGGCAACTGGAAGATGAACCTCGACCACCTGCAGTCGATCGCCTTCGTGCAGAAGCTGGCCTGGAGTCTCAAGGACGCGAAGCTCGACTACGGCACGGTCGAGGTGGCCATCTTCCCGCCGTTCACCGACCTGCGTTCGGTGCAGACCCTGATCTCGGCCGACAAGCTCCCGCTTAAATTCGGCGGTCAGGATGTGTCGGCCCACGACTCCGGTGCCTACACCGGTGAGATCTCGGCTGCCTTTCTCAAAGCCCTCGACTGTGAATACGTCATCATCGGCCATTCGGAGCGACGCACGCTTCACCACGAGACCGACGAGGAACTCGCCGCGAAGGTTGCTGCAGCGATTACACACGGTCTTGTGCCGGTGCTCTGCGTCGGCGAGACGGCCGAGGATCTTGAGAAGCACGGGCCGAGTGCCGTTCCCGTCGCCCAGTTGCGCGGAGCGCTCGCATCGGTGAAGACGGGAGCAAACATCGTCGTGGCGTACGAGCCGGTCTGGGCGATCGGATCCGGCCAGGCGGCGACCCCGGCGCAGGCGGAACAGGTCGCGGCCCAATTGCGGGCCACTCTTGCGGAGATCATCGGCGAGGAGGCGGCGTCCGCCACCCGCATCCTTTACGGAGGATCGGTGAAGGCCGTGAATATCGCGGGCTTCATGCGCGAAGCTAACGTGGACGGTGCCCTGGTCGGCGGGGCGAGTCTCGACCTCGCGGAGTTCTCCAGCATTGCGCAGTTCCAGAAGCACGTTGGAACCTGAGCCCTCGCTTGCTCGGCGGTTTCACAGCGAACCGCTGAGGCCGGTTATACTAAACCGCGCCCGATAGACCTTATCGTCGCGCCCCAGAAAGGCTGTTCGTGGAAATACTTCAGGTCATCCTGCAGGTGGTACTCGGCATCACGAGTCTCCTGCTGACTCTCCTCATCCTGCTTCACCGCGGTCGCGGCGGCGGGCTGTCCGACATGTTCGGCGGCGGAGTGACCAGCAACCTCGGTGCATCCGGAGTCGCCGAACGCAACCTCAACAGAATCACGTTGATCCTCGCGCTGATCTGGGTGTCATCCATTATCGTCCTTGGTCTGATCACCAAGTTCGACGTGACCGGCTAGGAGACGTACCTATGGCTTCAGGTGGCAGTGCTATTCGTGGTTCTCGTGTCGGTGCGGGACCGATGGGGGAGCAGGACCGGGGTTTCCACGCCGAGCGACTGCAGGTCTTCTATTGGTGTGCCAACGGCCACGAGTTGAGCCCCCACTTCCTCGCAACGATCGAGCCGGAAGAGATTCCCACGACGCTCGACTGCCCGAACTGCGGTCTTCCGGCTGGTCGTGACAAGGAGAATCCGCCGTCCGTCGTGAAGGTCGAACCGTACAAGACACACCTCGCCTACGTGAAGGAGAGACGTACCGAAGAGGAAGCCGCGACACTCCTCGATGAAGCTCTTGAGCAGTTGCGCGCGCGTCGCGGACGCCTCACACCGCAGTAGCCCTCACGCCGCAGTAGCACTGACACCGCAGTGGACCTGGCGCGACTAAGTCGGGCCAGGGTCCTCAGTACTCCGCCGCGATCAGGTCTTCCGGCACCTTGGCGGCAGCCTCACGGTCGACAAAGAACACCGTCCGCAGGCGACCCTCGACTCCGGCCGCAGGCACTTCCCAGGTGCTGGCGCCCGCAAGCGCCAGGCCGAGCGCTGAGGCCTTGTCCGGGCCAGCCAGGGCAAGCCAGATGCGATCAGCACTGTTGATCACCGGCAGCGTGAGGCTGAGGCGCTCGGGCGGTGGCTTGGGAGAGTTACGGACGGCGATGACCGAGCCCTCCGTTGCACGGATACCCGGGGCGTCCGGAAATAGTGAGGCCACGTGCCCGTCCGGACCAACGCCCAGAAACAGGATGTCGAATCGAGGGGTATCCCGGCCCTCGTCCGCCGCATCAGCGAGCTCCGCTGCGTAGGAGGCCGCGGCCTCGTCGAGGCTGATACCGGCGTCCGAAGCGGCACACCAGTGGATATTCTCCGCGCGAAGTGCGACGTGATTGAGCAGCGTCAGGCGTGCCTGCGTGTCATTACGCTCGGCATCTCCGCGCGGAAGCCATCGCTCATCGCTCCACCACAGGATGACACGAGACCAGTCGATGCTGTCGCGCGCTGGCGACTCATTGATCGCCTCGAGAACCGCGCTACCCACGGTGCCGCCTGTGAGAGCGATGTTCACCCGGGGCTGCTGGTCGAGCAGGTCGACGACCTTCGTGATGAACCGTGCGGCTACCGAACCGGCGAGGGCCTTCCGGTCGGCGTGCACGAGCACACGACGGACATTCGTCACGGCTCGGGCACCGTGATCGATCCGGTGACGGTGGGAGCGTCGAGCTGGGCGAGACCGTTCTGGATCACCGCTCCGAAGAGGTCATCCGGGTCGAGACGGCGCAGTTCCTCGGCCAGGCAGTCGCGAAGGCTGCGGCGGATCAGCGAAATATCGTGGATCGGCTGGTTTGGTTGCACGAGTGTGACGATATTCGTGTTGGTGCGCTCAAGCTCGATCACGCCGGACGCGCGATGTAGCCGGACACCCTGGATTCCGCTCGATCCGTGCGCTGGAGTCACCAATTCGTGGCGTGCAGGCACTTTCAACTGCATCTGCAGCCAGGCGGCGAGAAGTCCCGTCGACGGCGAGTCTGGGGCTCCATGCACTTCGACGCTGGTGATTGATTCGTACGGCGGCTGGTCGAGCACCGCTGCCAGCTGCGCGCGCCAGAGCGTGAGGCGAGTCCAGGAAAAGTCGGTATCGCCGGGACTGTAGGTGCGGGAGAGGTGATTCAGGAACCCGCGGGGGTCACGCTGGGCTGCGGCATCCGTGATTCGACGCTGGGCGATGCGACCGAGAGGAGACTCAGAGGCCACCTCCGGTGCTTCGCCCGGCCACCAGGCCACCACGGGAGCATCGGGCAGCAGCAGGCCGGTGACTAGGCCTTCCTCGTCCGAGGCGGTGTCGCCATAGGCCTTGAGCACCACGACCTCGCTCGCACCGGCATCGCCGCCGACGCGGATCTGCGCATCGAGACGCGGGGCATCCGACATGTCGGGGCCGTCTGCTCCGGTAGAGATCACGATGACGCGCATCGGATGCTCGCGGGATGCGTCGTTCGCGGCCTCGATGGCCTCCTCCTCGTGTCCGAGGTTGGTCGAAATAACGAGGGTGAGCACGCGCCCGAGAGCGACAGCACCCCCCTCTTCTCGGATCTTGACGAGAGCCTTCGAGATTTGGCTTGTTGTGGTGTTGGGAAGGTCGACAATCATGAACGTTTCCAGACTGTGGTAGTCACGGGCGTCGCCAAACGCGCCCGTCGCGGGCAAGGAGTTCGTCGGCGGATGCCGGTCCCCAGGTTCCGGGGCGGTACTGCTCAGGCTGCCCCTGGGTGGCCCAATATTCCTCGATCGGGTCGAGGATCTTCCAGCTCAGTTCCACCTCTTGGTGGCGGGGGAACAGCGGTGGATCACCGAGAAGCACGTCGAGAATCAGACGCTCGTAGGCTTCCGGGCTTGCTTCGGTGAACGCGTGCCCGTATCCGAAGTCCATGGTGACATCCCGCACCTGCATGCCGGCACCCGGCACCTTGGAGCCGAAGCGGATGGTGACACCCTCATCCGGCTGTACCCGAATCACCAGGGCATTCTGGCCAAGAGCAGAGGTCTGGCTCTCAGCGAAGAGGTTTTGCGGAGCGCGTTTGAAGACGACCGCGATCTCGGTGACCCGGCGGCCCAGCCGTTTGCCGGCACGGAGGTAGAACGGCACTCCCGCCCAGCGGCGAGTCCCGATGTCCAGGCGAATCGCGGCGAAGGTCTCGGTGAGCGACTTCGGGTTCATGCCGTCTTCCTCCAGGAATCCGACTACCTTCTCACCGCCCTGCCAGCCGCTTGCGTACTGGCCGCGGGCAGTGGAGTGAGAGAGATCTGTCGGCAGGTGGATGGCCGAAAGCACCTTCTCTTTTTCGGCACGAAGATCCTTCGCGGCGAATGACACCGGCTCTTCCATCGCCGTCAGTGCGAGGAGCTGCAGAAGATGGTTCTGGATGACATCGCGTGCGGCGCCGATCCCGTCGTAGTAGCCCGCGCGACCGCCGACACCGATGTCCTCAGCCATGGTGATCTGAACGTGATCCACGTAGTTTGCGTTCCAGATCGGTTCGTACAGCTGATTGGCGAAGCGCAGGGCCAGGATGTTCTGGACCGTCTCCTTGCCGAGGTAGTGGTCGATCCGGAAGACGCAGTCCGGCGGAAAAACCGACTCGACGACGTCGTTGAGCTCGCGTGCGGTTGCGAGGTCGCTGCCGAAGGGCTTCTCGATCACGACACGGCGCCATGCGCCATCCACCTCGTCGGCCAATCCGGAGCGACGAAGCTGCTCAGTCACCTGGGGAAACGACTTCGGCGGGATCGAGAGGTAGAAGGCGTGGTTGCCCATCGTGCCGCGTGTCTTGTCGAGTTCCTCGAGCGTCTTCTTGAGCTCAGCGAATGCCTTGTCGTCGTCGAACTCACCCTGCACGAAGCGAATGCCCTCCGCGAGTTGCTTCCACACATTCTCGTCGAACGGCGTGCGTGCGTATTGTGCGACTGCGTCGTGCACCACCTGGGCGAAGTCCTGGTCGACCCAGTCACGACGGGCAAACCCGACCAGCGCGAAACCGGGCGGGAGCAGGCCCCGGTTAGCGAGGTCGTAGACCGCTGGCATCAGCTTCTTGCGGGCGAGGTCGCCCGTCACTCCGAAGATGATCAGGGCGCTCGGCCCGGCAATTCTGTTGAGACGGCGGTCGGAGGGCAACCTCAGGGGGTTGAACTCCGGCGTTATTTCCACCGGGGACATTCGGCTCCTAGCGAGTTCGTGTCGGTTGGACGATCAGTATTTTAGGCACTCGGCGTATTAGGCGATGGCACCGAAAAGCGTCGCAAGATTCTGTGCCGGATCCGTGAGCGTAAGGGTGAGCACCGGGCGACCGTGGTCGGCGAGCACACTCGCATCACCGGCTGCCTGCGCTTGGATGAGGTAGCCATAAGAGAACGGGCTGTCGGGAATCTCGAGGTCGGCCGGAGCCGTCGCCGTGATCTGAAGGAACACGCCGGTGGCGGGTCCACCCTTGTGGTACTGACCGGTCGAGTGCAGGAAGCGCGGTCCCCAGCCGAAGGTAACCGGGCGACCGGTCTTCTCGGCCAGTCGGTCGCGGAGCTTCGAGAGCTCGGGGTTCGCATGGCGGTCGACGTACGCCTGTACCGCGAGGTAGCCGTCCGGCCCGATGTGGCTGACAAGCGCGTTTATCGCGGCGGATACGGAATCCGCACCGGCGAGGAGCTCGGTCGATCCGCGCACCTCGATACCGTCCACAGTGAAGGCGGGTGCGACGGGATCGGGGCGCGAGTCGAGCAGCGCGCGAGTCGCGATCTTGGCCGACTCGACATCCGGCTGATCGAAGGGGTCGATGCCGAGCAATCGACCGGCGACCGCGACAGCGTATTCCCAGACGAGCATCTGAGCACCGAGGGTACCGCTGATCTCGATCTCCCCGTCGCGCACTTCCTTGGTGGCGTGAGCGCTCTCGACGAGGCGCACGATCTGGACGTCGTCGAGGTTCTCGGAGAGCTCGGGGGAGTGAAGGTCGAGGACGACCGGAAGGAGCCCCTTTCCGCTCTTGCCGGTCGACTCGGCGATAAGCTGCTCGACCCAATCACCGAAGCCGACGATATAGGTACCGTCGGCGACGATCCCGATCTTGTCTTTTAGCGGAGAGGTACCGGCGATAGCGGCACCGAGAATGAGTCCAGGATTCTCCACCTGGTCGACCATGAGCTGCCCGGTCACCGCGGATGCTTCGGCGAGAAGCGCACGGATGTCCACGCCGGCGAGTCCGGACGGCACGAGGCCAAAGGCTGTCAGCGCAGAATAGCGACCGCCCACATTCGGATCGGCGTTGAACACGCGGTATCCGGCTGCTCGAGCCGAAACGTCAAGCGGCGAACCCGGGTCGGTGACGACAACGATGCGTTCGGCCGGGTCGATACCGATGCCGTGAAAAGCCTCTTCGTAGGACTTGCGCTGGCTGGCCGTCTCGAGGGTTGAGCCCGACTTCGACGAGATGACGACAACGGTCGTCTCCAGGCGATCGGCGAGAGCGGCCAGGATCTGACCGGGGTCGGTCGAGTCGAGAATCGTGAGCTCGACGCCTGCAGTACGCGTGATCACCTCGGGGGCGAGCGAAGAACCGCCCATTCCGCCGAGCACCACATGATTTACCCCGGAGGCATGGAGCTTGTCGCGCAACGCGATGATGTCGTCGATCAGTGGCTCGGAGATGACGACTGCTTCGGTCCAGCCGAGGCGCCTTCCTGCCTCTGCCTCGGCATCCGCTCCCCAGAGAGTCGGATCCTGATCGGAAATTCGGGAGGCGACGAGGTCGCTCACCAGCTGCGGAACAATGCGATCAACGGCCTCTGCGGCGGCGCCGCTCACCGTGATATCGAAGCTCATTTGGCGACCTCACCATTCGCCGACTCGAGTGCTGCTGTCACGGTGTCGAGCAGTTCGTTCCACGACACGATGAACTTCTCCACTCCCTCTTTCTCGAGCAGCGCGGTGACCTCCTCGTAGGAGATTCCCAATGCGTCCAGTGCGTCGAGTACTGCATTAGCGTCGTCGTAATTGCCGGTCACCTGGTCACCGTCGATGACACCGTGGTCGAAGGTGGCCTCGAGGGTCTTCTCCGGCATGGTGTTGACGACGTTGGCCACGGCGAGCTCGGTCACATACAGGGTGTCGGGTAGCGTCGGATCCTTCACGCCGGTGGATGCCCAGAGCGGGCGCTGCACGTGCGCTCCCGCGGCGAGGAGGCCCTTGGCCCGCTCGCTATCGAAGGCCTGCTCAAAGACCTGGTATGCCAGTCGCGCATTCGCGATGCCGGCCTTGCTCTTGAGTGCAATCGCCTCTGGAGTGCCGATGGCATCGAGGCGGTTGTTGATCTCGGTGTCGACACGGGAGACGAAAAACGAAGCGACCGAGTGAATAGCCGAGAGGTCGTGCCCGGCGGCCTTCGCCTGCTCGAGACCGGTGAGGTAAGCGTTGATGACTTCCCGGTGGCGCTCGAGGCTGAAGATGAGCGTCACGTTGACGCTGATACCTGATCCGATAGTCTCGGTGATCGCCTCGAGACCCTCGA
The DNA here is from genome assembly GCA_025408445.1 of Frigoribacterium sp. Lineage (GTDB taxonomy): Bacteria > Actinomycetota > Actinomycetes > Actinomycetales > Microbacteriaceae > Lacisediminihabitans. Next base: position 30,508 of record JANYIZ010000121.1, read on the forward strand.
CCGTCGCGGGGATCTTGATCATGGCATTCGGACGGCCAACAGTTGCCCATAACTGCTTGGCTTGGGCTGAAGTTGCGACGGCATCGTGTGCGAAGCCGGGCTCCACCTCGATCGAGACGCGCCCGTCCTGTCCGCCGGTCGAATCGAAGATCGGACGGAAGATATCGCTCGCGTTTGCGACGTCAGTGGTAGTAATTTCGAAGACGGCCTCGGTGACGGTCTTGCTCGCGGCGGCGAGATGGGCCACCTGGACGTCGTAGGCCTCGCCCTTAGCGAGAGCGCTGGCAAAGATGGTCGGGTTTGTCGTGACACCGACGACGTTCCGCTCGGCGATCAGCTTCTGCAGTCCGCCGGAGTTGATCCTCTCGCGAGAGAGGTCGTCGAGCCAGATGCTGGTGCCGACGGCGGAGAGGGCGGCGGTGGGGGTGTTCTCAGTCATGTCTATTTCCCTAATTTTCGACGCCTAGACGGCGGCGATCGAGTCCTTGGCGGCGGAGATGGCGTGCTCGGTGGTTATTCCGAACTCACGGAACAGTGTCTTGTAGTCGGCGGATGCTCCGAAGTGTTCGATCGAGACGCTCCGGCCGGCATCGCCGACGTATCCGCGCCAGGTGAGGTCGCGGCCGGCCTCGATGGAGACCCTCGCTTTAACGCTCTTCGGAAGCACCGATTCGCGGTACTCAGCGGACTGCTCCTCGAACCATTCGAGGCACGGTGCGGAGACGACGCGGGCGTTGATGCCCTCGGCCTTGAGCTGCTCGCGGGCATCCACTGCGATCTGCACCTCGGACCCGGTGGCGATAAAGATGACATCCGGGGTGCCATTCGGTGCCTCCGCGAGCACATACGCGCCCTTTGCGACATACTTTGCCGCGGCGAAGGTCTCGCCACTGGCGACATCCTCGCCGCGCTCGAACACCGGGATGTTCTGGCGGGTCAGCGCGATACCCGCTGGCCCGTTGCGACGTTCAAGAATGGTCTTCCATGCCCATGCGGTCTCGTTCGCGTCGCCGGGTCGCACGATGTCGAGGCCAGGGATGACGCGGAGGGCGGCGAGCTGCTCGATTGGCTGGTGGGTCGGCCCGTCTTCGCCGAGCGCCACGGAGTCGTGCGTCCAGACGTAGATCGCCGGCGCCTTCATCAGCGCGGCGAGGCGCACCGCGGGCCGCATGTAGTCGCTGAAAATCAGGAACGTTCCGCCGAACGGGCGGGTATTGCCGTGCAGCACGATGCCATTGAGAATCGCGCCCATGGCGTGCTCGCGGATGCCGAAGTGCAGGACCCGCCCGTACTTGTCGCCGGTCCACTCGTGGGTCGAGTGCTCGGCGGGCACGAAGGACCGCGAGCCTTCGATGGTGGTGTTGTTGGACTCGGCGAGGTCGGCGGAACCGCCCCACAGCTCCGGGATGATCGGGCCGAGAGCGTTGAGCACCTTGCCGGAAGCAGCACGCGTCGACACTTCCTTGCCCGCTTCGAACACGGGAAGGGCCTGTTCGACACCCTCGGGGAGGTCGCCGGAGAGGATGCGGTCGAGCAATACCTTCCGGTCAGGGTTTGCGGCGGCCCAGGCGTCGAACTGCACGTTCCACTGCGCATGCGCGGCCTTGCCGCGGTCCACGGCCTTGCGGGTGTGGGTGAGAACCGCCGGGTCGACGTCGAAAGTCTTCTCGGGATCGAAGCCGAGCACTTTCTTGACGGCGGCAAGTTCCTCGGCACCGAGGGCGGATCCGTGGATCTTGCCCGAGTTCTGCTTCTTCGGGCTCGGCCAGCCGATGATCGTCTTGAGGATGATCAGCGACGGCTTCGAGGTTTCACCCTTCGCCGCCTCGATCGCGTCGTTGAGCGCCTGGACATCTTCGACGTACTGGCCGGTCTTCTTCCAGTCCACGACCTGCACATGCCAGTGGTAGGCCTCATAACGGGCCTTCACGTCTTCGGTGAAGGCGATGTTCGTGTCGTCTTCGATGGAGATCTGGTTGCTGTCGTAGATCGCGATGAGGTTGCCGAGCTCCTGGTGGCCGGCGAGAGAGGACGCCTCGCTTGTCACGCCCTCCTGCATGTCACCATCGCCGGCGACCGCGTACACGTAGTGGTCGAATGGGCTGGCGCCTTCGGCTGCATCCGGGTCGAACAGTCCGCGCTCGAACCGCGACGCGTAGGCGAAGCCCACGGCAGAGGAGAGGCCCTGTCCGAGCGGACCGGTGGTGATCTCCACTCCGTCGGTGTGTCCGAACTCAGGGTGGCCGGGCGTCTTGGATCCCCAGGTGCGAAGTGCCTTGAGGTCATCGAGTTCGAGGCCGTACCCGCCGAAGTAGAACTGCACGTACTGGGTGAGAGAGGAGTGCCCCACCGAGAGGATGAAGCGGTCGCGCCCCATCCAGGTGCTGTCACTCGGGTCGCGGCGCATGACCTTCTGAAAAAGCAGGTAAGCCGCAGGAGCCAGGCTCATCGCGGTGCCCGGGTGCCCGTTCCCCACCTTCTCCACGGCATCCGCTGCCAGGATGCGGGCGGTGTCAACGGCGGTGTTGTCAATGGGTTCCCATTGGAGAGCTGCCACGAGAATTCGACCCTTCTGTTGCGTACGATGTCAGTCCCGAGTGGGTCACACCGCCTGAGGTAATTACACGGGCTCACCTGACGACATCGGCAGTGCCGTGGGCTGCCCTACACGGCAACGAGGCTGACGGGGGCGATGCTACGGCGTGCAAGTTACCCATAAGTATAGAGAAAGCCGCGAGACGACGTTCCAGGAGGTCGTGCCACTCGGGAAGGAGCTGACAGGAGCTCCCAGCCGGGGCGCATAGACTCTTTTCCGGGTGAGAACGGGTGTTAGAGGAGCAATGGACGTAGCGGTAGAGACTCGGCAGATTGAAGCGCGCATCGGCTTCGCCCGCAAGTCGAAGGCTTACTTTGCGCTCACCAAACCACGGGTCATTGAACTGCTTCTCGTGACGACGGCGCCCGTGATGATACTCGCGCAGGGCGGCATCCCGAATCTGTGGCTCGTGCTGTGGACGCTCGTCGGTGGTGCGCTCAGTGCGGGATCCGCCGGGGCCTTTAATTGTTACATTGACCGTGACATGGACCGGGTCATGAAGCGCACGAGCAAGCGCCCGCTGGTCACCGGGGAACTCATGGATCATGAAGCGTTGGCTTTCGCGTGGGTTATTGGTGCGGCATCTATTGTTGTGCTGGGGCTGCTGGTCAACTGGCTCGCCGCTGTGCTTTCCCTCGTCGCCATCCTCTTCTACGTGCTCGTCTACACCCTGGTTCTCAAGCGACGAACCCCCCAGAACATCGTCTGGGGCGGTGCCGCTGGCTGTATGCCAGTACTCATCGGCTGGGCGGCGGTCACGGGTTCCCTTGGCTGGGCTCCGGTCATCCTGTTCGGCATCGTGTTTCTGTGGACGCCGCCACACTACTGGCCGCTCTCGATGCGTTACCGGGCCGACTACGCGTCGGTTAACGTGCCGATGCTGGCTGTGGTGCGCGGTCGTACAGTGGTGGGTCTGCAGGTCGTTCTCTACGCCTGGGCGACCGTCGCATGCTCGCTTCTGCTGATCCCGGTTGCACACATGGGCATCCTGTACACGGTCGTTGCAGCTCTGGCGGGCGGATGGTTCGTGTTCGAGTCTCACCGCTTGTACTCCATGGCGATCCGACACGATACCGTCAAGCCGATGCGGGTGTTCCACAGCTCGATCAGCTATCTCACTCTGCTCTTCCTCGCGGTGGGCATCGACCCGCTGCTCGCCGCACTGCGCTGACCCACTGTTCTGACCCTTCCCCACTGACCCTTCCCCACTGACCCTTCCATCCTGACCCTCGATCCCGGAAGGACCGACCCATCGTCACCCCATTCGCCTGGCTGGCCAGTCGCTACACCCTCGGAGAACGCGCCCTGCGCTGGGGAACCACGGCTGCCCTGGTGGTGAGCGTCTTCATCGTGCTCACCGGAGGTGTCGTTCGGGTCACCGGCTCGGGGCTCGGGTGTCCCACCTGGCCCTCCTGCGACGCCGGGTCGTTTACAACGACTCCCGAGTTGGGAATTCACGGCTTCATCGAGTTCGCGAACCGTGCGCTCACCGGTGTGCTCATCCTCGCCGTCGGTTGGGCGATCGTCGCCGCGCGGTTGCAGAAGCCGCTCAATCGCACCCTCACCCGCCTGGCTTGGTCGCAATTCTGGCTCGTGGTGGCGAATTCGATCGCTGGCGGGATCTCGGTGCTCACCGGTCTCAACCCCTATGTCGTTGCACTGCACTTCGTGCTGGCGATCGCGCTGCTCACCACGACGACGCTCACCTGGCATCGTGCCCGGCAGGCCATCTTGGAACCGACACCGCGCCTGGCGGTGGTGCAGCGAAAGTCCGCGATCCTCAGCGTTCTCCTGGTCACCACCACCTTCGTGTTGATCTCGATCGGCACGCTGGTGACCGGCTCAGGGCAGCACTCCGGCGACTCGGCGGGTGTGCCGCGTATGGGTTTTGTCTGGGCACACGTGACAGTGGTCCACGGTGTGCTCGGCACGCTCGTGCTCGTGCTCGCTCTCGTCTTGTACGGCAGCCTTCGGACCCGCCCCGAGACCTCTCTCGCGCGACGTCGCGTCGTCATTTTTTTGATTGTCACGGTCGCGCAGGCCGCGCTCGGATTGCTCCAGGCGAACATCGGGGTTCCGGCCGGATTGGTCGCCATCCACGTGCTCGGTTCCGCGCTCGTCTGGGTGGGGGTGCTGCGGGTGCTCCTCGACGTGAACCCGCAGCTGTTCCGCACAGTTGGATTGCAGGCACCGGTCGAGGCTGCGGTCAGTATTCACCGCTGATTCGCACCCACCCCCTGTAGAATCCTAAAAAATAGCAGCACACAGCTCTGCCACCGTGTCGGCGTCGATACGCACGGCGCCTCTTATTGGCGCAGACGGTGAAGATTCGCCGTCGCCGGTGGGCTTCGGGGAATGCGTCCGCGGTGTGTGCGGTTGTCACAGGGGAGAGCCCTGGAACTACAGAGTTTTGCGAAAAGGAAGAGGGAAATCATGTCGGACATTCTGATCGACCGTCCCGAACTCGAAAGCCTCGGCATTTACGAGTTCGGCTGGTCCGACTCCGACGTCGCCGGAGCATCCGCCAAACGCGGGATCTCTCCCGAGGTGGTCGCTGATATCTCAGCGCTCAAGAGCGAACCGGAGTGGATGCTCAAGAACCGCCTCAAGGCGCTCGCGCTCTTCTACAAGAAGCCGATGCCCGCCTGGGGTGCTGATTTGTCCGGTATCGACTTCGATAACATCAAGTACTTCGTGCGGTCTACCGAGAAGCAGGCGCAGACCTGGGATGACCTCCCCGACGACATCAAAAACACCTATGAAAAGCTCGGTATCCCCGAGGCGGAGCGGCAGCGCCTGGTGTCCGGAGTGGCCGCACAGTATGAGTCCGAGGTTGTCTATCACACGATCAACAAAGATCTCGAAGACCAGGGCGTCATCTTCATGGACACCGATACGGCGCTGAAGGAACACCCGGAGCTGTTCAAGGAGTACTTCGGCACCGTGATTCCGGCCGGCGATAACAAGTTCGCTGCGCTCAACACTTCCGTCTGGTCCGGCGGGTCGTTCGTTTACGTCCCAAAGGGCGTTCACGTGCAGATCCCGCTTCAGGCCTACTTCCGCATCAACACGGAAAACATGGGCCAGTTCGAGCGCACTCTGATCATCGCCGATGAGGGGTCATACGTGCACTACATCGAGGGCTGCACCGCTCCGATCTACAAGTCGGACTCGCTGCACTCCGCCGTCGTCGAAATCATTGTGAAGAAGAACGCCCGAGTGCGCTACACGACGATCCAGAATTGGTCCAACAATGTCTATAACCTCGTGACCAAGCGCGCGATCGCGCACGAGGGTGCCACCATGGAGTGGATCGATGGCAACATTGGCTCCAAGGTCACGATGAAGTACCCGTCCATCTACCTCGTTGGGGAACACGCTAAGGGGGAAACCCTCTCGGTGGCCTTCGCCGGCCCCGGACAGCACCAGGACGCCGGCGCCAAGATGATCCACATGGCCCCGTACACGCAATCGTCGATCGTCTCCAAATCGATCGCCCGTGGCGGTGGCCGCACCGGCTACCGCGGCGAAGTACGCATTGCCGAAGGCGCGCACCACTCCGCCAATACCGTGCGTTGCGACGCCCTGTTGGTCGACGCGATCTCGCGCTCCGACACCTACCCCACGACGGACGTCCGTGAAGACGACGTGCAGATGGGCCACGAGGCCACGGTCTCGCGGGTAAGCGCCGAGCAACTGTTCTATCTCCAGTCCCGCGGGATGCCCGAAGACGAGGCCATGGCCATGATCGTCCGCGGCTTCATCGAACCGATCGCGCGCGAGCTCCCGATGGAGTATGCCCTCGAACTCAACAAGCTCATCGAAATGGGCATGGAAGGCAGCGTCGGCTAGGTGTCTGTTCCCACTAAAACCGTGCCCGCAACGGTCACAACGGGTCCTGTGGCTGCGCCCGACCACTCTCGTCTCGGCTCAAAGCAGCACAGCGATGGCGGCTGGGGCCTCGTGCCGCTGCAGGTTCGTTCGGCGCGTTTCGCCTCTTTCGACGTCGTCGACTTCGAGCCCGTCACCGGCCAGGAAGCCGAGTGGAAACACACGCCGATCGCTCGGGTCCAGGCGCTCATCGATGGTGCCCTCGAAGCAGATATCGAACCGCTCACGGGAGTTACTGCGTTTGGCGACTCGTCGCTCATCGAGTGGGTGCCCCGCGGCGACGTCCGTATTGGCCGCGCGGGCAAGCCGGAGGATCGGGCATCCGCGAATGCCTGGAGTACCTTCGAATCGGCGCTCGTGATCACGATCACCGGCGAGCAGGCCTCCGAGGTGACTGTCACTCGATCCGCGCTCGGTACTACCGCTCGGGCCGCGCATACAGTCATCCACGCAACGCATCACAGCGTCGGAACCGTGGTCCTGCAGAACAGCGGGGATGCTCTCCTCAGCGAGAACGTCGAGATCATCCTCGACGAAGGCGCCCAGTTGACGGTCGTCACTGTGCAGCAATGGAACGCCACCGGCATTCACCTTGCGAGTCACTTTTCGGAGATCGGTCGCGACGCGCGGCTCAAGCACGTGGTCGTCTCTCTCGGCGGTTCTGTGGTTCGGGTGAATCCATCGACCCACCTGTCCAGTGAGGGCGGGGACGTTGAACTGTACGGAGTGTACTTCGCTGACACGGGCCAGCACCTCGAGCAGCAGGTCTTCGTGAATCACGATGCTCCAAACACGAAGTCACGCGTGAGCTACAAGGGCGCCCTTCAGGGTGTCGGAGCCCACACTGTCTGGATCGGCGACGTGCTTATTCGCCCGACCGCATCGGGAACCGATAGTTATGAACAGAACCGTAACCTGTTACTGACGGATGGTGCGCGCGCCGACTCCATTCCGAACCTCGAGATCGAGACCGGGGAAATCGCCGGCGCCGGTCACGCGAGTGCGTCGGGACGATTCGACGACGAACAACTTTTTTACCTCCAGGCGCGCGGCATTCGCGAAGACGAGGCGCGACGACTCGTCGTGCGGGGCTTCCTGGCTGAAATCGTGCAGAAGATCGGGTCACCCGAGCTTGAAGAACGACTGCAAAAAGCCATCGAGGCCGAACTTACCCACACTGACGGCTGACCCCGAATGAAAGAAGCGGTAGTGACCATCAAGATCTGTGCCGAAAGCGACATCGAACTCGGCTCCGCCGTGCGGGTCGTCATCGATGGAACCCCCATCGCAGTAGTGCGGGATTCCGCTGGTGTCGTTCACGCCATCGGCGACACCTGCACCCACGGCGACATCTCCCTCGCGGAAGGTTTTGTCGAAGACGACACTCTGGAGTGCTGGGCACACGGATCAAAGTTCTCGCTGCTCACCGGCAAGCCGATCACCCTTCCGGCCTACGAGCCGGTTCCCGTGTTTGCGGTCTCCATCGTGGACGGCGACGTTTTCATCGACCCGACCCCCGTGGTCACCCCCTAACCCGCAAGGAGTTCGCACCATGTCAGTACTTGAAGTCAAAGACCTCCACGTGAGCGTCCAAACCGAACAGGGCACCACGCAGATCCTCAAGGGGGTCGACCTGGTCGTCAACGAGGGGGAGATCCACGCGATCATGGGCCCCAACGGCTCAGGCAAGTCAACCCTCGCGTACACGATCGCTGGTCATCCCAAGTATCACGTCGAGAGCGGATCGGTC